>NZ_CP193482.1:0-309500 GCF_050703275.1 Sphingosinithalassobacter sp. LHW66-3 | reverse complement strand
AGAAAGCTGTCGCGGACGCCGCCGACGAGCACCTCCACCGGCTCCGCCATCGGACCTCCGCGCCGCGCGCGCTCCCACGCGTGCCAGCCATCACGACGGATCGCATCGGCGTGCTCGTCCTTGAACTCCACCCGAATGAAGAACTTAGTCGGATTGTGAGCCTCCGGATCGGCAGCGACAAAGAACCCTTCCTCGGGGTCGATCCCGACCAGCAACGTCGTGAAGAGCCCGAGCGGGTCCTGCCAGAGGACATGCGTGTTGTCCGCGGCATAGCCTTCCTTGCCGCCATACTTCACCTGGAAGCTGCGCTCGTCCTCTGGCCGGTTGCGAGTTGGGGTGCGCGTCGCGAGAAACGCATAGACGACGATGCCCATCCGCTCGCCCTCCCGCGTCTCGAAGGTGATAACGAAGGGCGCGCGGTCAGCAGGCGAGGCGAAGATGATGCGGCAGCCTGCGGCGCGCAGTCCCTCGAGCATGAAGCGCAGCAACGGCTTCCGCGCTGATGCCATAGTCCTGTAAGTTCGTAAGCCGAGAATCATCTGCACGCGCTCTCCGCCGCGACGTTGCAACGCGAGGGATGTGGATGGCAAGGACAAGGAAAACGCGCCGTCCGTCTGTCTCCCGTGCGCCGCGGCATCTGAAAGCTGCCATTCCGCAAACGGCCCATATCCCGCCGCCTCACTCCCCCGGCACCCTTGCAAAATAGGATTTCAGCTGCTCCGCTTGCGGACGCTCTTTCAACTGTCGAGCTGATCGCCGCGCGCCGACGCAAGGATGTTTCGGGCGTGCGCAACTTTCGGAATGAATAGGCGCGAAAACTGCGAAGCTAAGCGTCAGTCGTCGCGACCCAGCACCTGGGTCAGCCGATTCGACCAGGCGCGGCTTTCGATCCGTTCGAGCAAGGCGCGATTGAGCCGCTCGCGCATCGGGCTTTCCGGCGGCAGCGCGAAGCCATAATCCTGCCGGCCGAAGCTGCCCGGCACCAGCCGCAGCGCGTTGCCCGCCTCGCCTTTCAGCAGATAGGTGAGCAGCGGCCGGTCATAGACGAAGGCGTCGATCTCGCCCGCCGCCACTGCCTCCAGCCCCGCCTCGACGCTCGGAAAGCTCGAGAAGCCGATGCCGCTCTCGCGCAGCCACTCGTCCGCCGCCGATCCCTCGATCGATCCCACCGCGGCGCTGGTCAGCCCTTCGGGGCCCTGGATCCCGCCCGCCAGCCGCCCCTCGGTCAGGGAGGAGGCGATCATCCCGGTGAAGGTCGAGATGATCAGGATCGCCGCGAACATCCAGACGAGCGCGACGGCCTTGCCCGCCCGGGTGCGCGGCGCCTTGTCGCCATAGCCGACGGTGGTCATCGTCACTGCGGAAAACCAGAAGCCCGCGCCGATCCCCTTCGCCGGGCCGCCGCCGAACTCCTCGGAATTGTCGCGCCGCTCGGCAAGCCAGAAGCACACGCCCACCAGCAGCAGCAGCGCGCTCAGCGCCAGCACCGCCTGGAGAAATCCCCAGCTGAAGAAATTGCGCAGCAGCAGCAGCCAGCTGGGCGGCGCCTGCGCCACGGCGATGCCGAAGCCGGTGGTGTGATAGGGGTGGCTGAAATCCACCTGCTCCTCGCGGCTGGGCGTCACGGTCAGGGCGCCGACGCTGAGCGCGTAGCGGCCATCGGCAACGCCGTCGACCATGCCGTCGAGATCGGTCTCCTCCAGCGTGTAGCGCACGCCGAGATCGGCCGCGACGTCGCTCCACAGATCGATTGCGAGGCCGCTGTAGCTTCCGTCCGCTTCGCGGATCACGAAGGGAGGCGCATGGCGCGTCGCGACGCTGATCCCGTTCGCATCGGCCGGGCCGGCAGGCGGCGGCGGCTGCTGCTGGGCCAGCGCCGGAGAAGCAACGAGAAACAGGAGCGCCAGAGCGACGCGAAGGAGCGATGCGAACGGGATCATGCGCGGCCGCTTCGAATCGATCATGCTGCACCAGGCTCCTGCTGTGACGTTCGCGGCTTGCATAGCATGGAAGCCGCGGCTGTCGCGCCTTGCAGCGGAGCCCGCGTCAGTCGTGTCCGAGCAGGCTCTGCACGCGACGCAGCAAGTCACGCGTTTCGAAGGGCTTGCGCAAGATGGTCAGTTGGCCGTTGTCGAGCGATTCGATTGCCGCGGTCTCGGCGAAGCCGGTCACCAGCACGATCGGCAGCGTCCGATCCTGCTCGCGGATCCGCCGTACCACCTCGGCTCCGCTCATGCCCGGCATGGCGAAGTCGACGATCAGCACATCGGGCCGGCGTGCCGCGACCATCTCGAGCGCGCTCGCCCCATCGCCCGCCTGCTCGACGGTCGCTCCAGCCGTCTCCAGCATGTCGGCGAGCGTCGCGCGAACCTGCGCATCATCATCGACCAGCGCGATGGTCGCACCCCTCAGACTCACCGGCACCGCCTCGGCATCCTTCGGCGTGCGCGTGCGGCCGCGCGCCTTCGTGCTTTGGCGCAGGTACAGCGTCACCGCCGTTCCCTCGCCGGGTGCCGATTCGATATGGACCGTCCCGCCGGACTGAGTCACGACGCCGAACACCATGGCGAGTCCCATGCCGGTCCCTCGCCCGACTTCCTTGGTGGTGAAGAAAGGCTCGGTGGCGCGCGCGAGCACGTCAGGCGTCATGCCGTGCCCGCTGTCGCTCACCGTGATCGCCGCCCAGTCGCCCAAAGGAAGGCCCGCCGGCGCGACACCGCGTTCGCTCGTAGCGGAAATCCGCAATGTACCGCCGTCGCCCATGGCATCGCGCGCGTTGAACGCCAGGTTGAGGATCGCCAGCTCGAGTTGCAACGGATCGGCCTCCACCCGAAGCAGCGGGTCGATCGGCGCGATCTCGACCTGCGACAGCGGCGCCACTGCACGCGCGACGAGCTCGCGCATCCCGCCGATCAGCTCCTGCACCGGTACCGGCGCGAGTTCGAGCCGTTGCTTGCGCGAGAATGCGAGAAGCTGTCCGCTCAGCGCGCGCCCGCGCTCGACGGCGTCGAGTGCGGCGCCGGCCCAGCGGACGACGCGATCGGAATCATCCGGCTTGCGCGCGATCAGTTCGAGATTGCCCGCGACCGCCTGGAGCAGATTGTTGAAATCATGCGCGATCCCCCCGGTCAGTTGACCGACCGCCTCCAGCTTCTGCGACTGAAGCAATGCCGCCTCGACGCGCTCGCGCTGGGCGATCTGTGCGCGCAGTTCCTCCAGCGCCGTGTCGCGCTCGCGGATCATCGTCGCCAGCTCGGCATTGGCGGCTTGCAATCGGTCCGGTGACGGCAATGCGACTGCTCGGGGAAGCAGCGGCCACAGCAGCGCCGCGGTCGCGACCGATGCCCCGGCGGTGATCACCTTGACGAGCGCCTGAAGGCCATAGACCGGTTGCCAGAGCGTCCAGATGCTCATCAGATGGGTGACGCCGCACGCGAGAATGAAGATCGCAAAGCACCAGAAGGCCCAGCCGAAGACGAGGTCCCGGCGCTGCCGCACCAGCGCAATGATCGCGAGCGGAATCGAGAAATAGGCCGCTGCCGTCAGGCCGTCGGCGATGACGTGCGTCCACACCAGTTCGGGCTGCCAGAGCAGGCAATAGCCGTGTGGCGCGTAACTCCCGTTCCAGAAGGGCGCGAACAGGCCGCCCATAGCAATCCCCTCTTGAACAAACGGTTTTTGCCGCGAATCTGTGGGCTTTACTCGAAACCGGCCGACATGAGAAATATACTGATGTCTGTTTAACTATTCGCTATCAGCGCGCTCAGATCAGCCTCGGTGTTGACATTCGTCAGCGCCCTCTCCGCCGCGATTCGCTGCGCGTTCGCGGCACGCCCCCACCCGCGCAGCGAGCGATCCCCACCACCCGCCAGATGTGCATCAAGGCGTGGCGCCAGCTCGACCGGCCAGAAGCCGACGACGGGGAGTTGCGCGACGAATGCGGCGCTGCCTCGGCTCACCAGCTGTCGCACAAGCGGCTGCGGCAGCGACGGAACGTCGCACGCCGTGCTGAGGACGGCATCGAACCCGCGTGCGGCGGCGCTGTGCAGCGCTGCGTTCAGTCCGCCGAGCGGCCCGAGCTCGGAAGCCGGGCGATCCGCGACCCAGTCGACATCCCGCCATGGTCGCCCGCAGACCAGCAGACGCTCGACATGCGGGACAAGCGTTGCCAGCGCATGATCGAGCAGCGTGCGCCCGTCGAGCATCGCCAGCGCCTTGTCGGAGCCGAATCGCGTCGCGCGGCCGCCGGCGAGCACTGCGCCCAAGATCCGAGTCATGGCGCCTCGCGACCCAGCCACAGCAGCGAATCGCTGCGCGCCACAACCGCCAGCGCCAGTCCCGCCGACCGCGCCCGCTCGACCGCCAGCGCAGTCGGCGCGGAGATCGTCGCGAGCAGCGGACAGCCGGCAAGGACGGCCTTCTCCACCAGCTCGAACGAACAGCGCGAACTCAGCAGCGCGAAGCCGCCATTCCAGCCGATCGCGCCGCGCGCCATGGCTCCGATCAGCTTGTCGAATGCGTTGTGACGGCCAACGTCCTCGCGCACCATTCGGATCGAACCATCGGCTGCGCAGAGAGCGGCGGCATGCATCGCGCCGGTCTCCGCGTTCAGCGGCTGGTGTCGGTTCAGCGCATCCAGCGCATCGAACACGGCGCCCGCTCCCGCCTCGCTTGCCGCGGCGACGCGGGGCAGCGGCCGCAACGCAGCCTCGAGGCTGTCGATCCCACAGATGCCGCACGAGGAGTCGCTGGCGCGATGGCGGACGCGCATGTGCAGCGCTTCCGTGCAATCAGGCGCCAGAGTCACCCGCAGCAGCACCCCGGCCTCGACTGGATGCGGCTCGATATCCACGATCTGCCGCCCGTCCCGCACGAGCCGCTCGGCAAGCACGAAGCCCGTCGCAAAGTCCTCGAGCGCCGCCGGCGTCGCCATCATCACCGCATAGCCGATGCCGTTCACTTCGATCGCGACGGGCACTTCGCCGGCGAGCGTGCGGCTGATCGTCGCGCTCGATCCGTCGCGGCGAATGCAGGCGAAGGAAACAGCGGCACTTTCGGACCATTCGGGCATTAACCGAGGATAGGCTTCCCCCGCGCAAGCGAATAGCCTCTACTTCTCCGGTGGCGGGAGGCAGCGATGAAGAAGGCGAAGGACGGGACTGTCGGTTATTCGAGCCCGAGCGGCGGCTGGGGATCGGTACGCGGGATGGCGCGTATCGCACGCACCGAAGGGACCGATCCCGCTGCGCTTCGCACGCTGGCGCGGCAGAACAAACCAGGCGGATTCATGTGCGTTTCCTGCGCCTGGACCAAGCCCGCGCATCCCCACCCGTTCGAATTCTGCGAAAACGGCGCCAAGGCCACTTTGTGGGAGGCCACGCGCCGGCGCTGCACCCCCGACTTCTTCGCGCGCCACAGCGTCGCCGAGCTGCAGCGCTGGAGCGACCATGATCTCGAAGAAGCCGGCCGGCTGACGCACCCGATGCGGTTCGACGAGGCGAGCGGCCATTACGTTCCCTGTAGCTGGGAAGAAGCCTATGCGGCGATCGGAGCCGAATTGCGCGCCCTGGAACCGAAATCCACCGTCTTTTACACCTCGGGGCGCGCAAGCCTGGAAACCAGCTACGCCTGGGCGTTGTTCGCGCGGCTCTACGGGCACAACAATCTGCCCGACAGTTCGAACATGTGCCACGAAACAACGTCGGTAGCACTCTCGAAGACGATCGGCTCGCCCGTCGGCACCTCGGTGCTCGACGACTTCAATCATTGCGACGCGATCTTCTTCTTCGGGCAGAACACCGGGACCAACAGCCCGCGGTTCCTCCACACGCTTGCGGAGGCCTCGAAGCGCGGCTGCCGGATCGTGACCTTCAATCCGCTTCGCGAAAAGGGGCTGCTCGAATTCCGCAATCCGCAGAGTACGGAGATGGTGACCGGCGGCAAGACCGACATTTCCTGCGATTATCACCAAGTGAAGGCCGGCGGCGACATCGCCGCGATTCTCGGGCTCTGCAAACATGTGCTGGCCGAGGACGACCGGCGCCTGGCCGCGGACGGCAAACATGTGCTCGACTGGGATTTCCTCGAACAGCACACCCACGGCTTCCCCGAGTTCGTCGCGAAGGTGCGCGGCACCGGGTGGGAGGAGATCGAACGCGAGTCCGGCCTCGCCCGCGCCGACCTTGAGTCAGCAGCCCAGATATACGTCGATTCCGAGCGGACGATCGGCATCTACGGCATGGGGCTTACTCAGCACGTTCGCGGGTTTGAGAATGTCGCCAGCGTCGTCAATCTGTTGCTGCTCAAGGGCAACATCGGCCGCCAGGGCACGGGTGTTTCGCCGGTTCGCGGCCATTCGAACGTGCAGGGGCAGCGCACCGTCGGCATCGCCGAAAAGACGAAGCTGGTGCCGCTCGATCGCCTCGCCGAACAGTTCGGCTTCGATCCGCCGCGCGAGGATGGCGTGAATACGGTCGAAGCGTGCGAAGGCATCCTCGATGGCTCGATCAAGGCGTTCCTCAGTCTTGGCGGCAATTTCGTCCGCGCCATTCCAGAAACGCGGCGGATGGAAGAGGCGTGGCAGCGGATGCGGCTCACCGTCAACATCGCCACGCGGCTCAATCGCAGCCATCTGATCACTGGGCAGCTTGCCTATCTACTCCCTTGCCTCGGCCGCAGTGAAGAGGACATTCAGGCGAGCGGCCCCCAGGTCGTTACGATGGAAGACAGCCTCAGCTGCATTCATGGCTCGATCGGCAAGCGCAAGCCGCCCAGCCCGGACCTGCGCTCGGAACTCGCCATCGTCGCCGGAATCGCCAAGGCCACGCTGGAGCCGAATCCGAACGTCCCCTGGGACGCGTGGGTCGGCGACTATGCCAAGGTGCGCGACGCGATCGAAGCGACCTATCCGGACATGTTCGCCGATTTCAACGATCGGCTGTTCACCCCCGGCGGTTTCTATCGCGGCAATTCGGCACGCGAGCGGATCTGGAAGACCGAAAGCGGAAAGGCCGAGTTTACCGTGCCCGACGTGCTCAACGCCACCGGATATGCGGATGAAAGCGGTCGCTGGCGTCTCATCACGCTGCGCTCGAACGATCAGTTCAACACGACCATCTATGGCTATTCGGACCGGCTGCGCGGAATCGAGGGGACGCGCCAAGTGCTGTTGATGAACCCCGAGGAGATGCGCCGCGCCGGCCTCTCCGAAGGTCAGCGCGTGACGCTGGTGAGCGATGCCGGCGACGGCGTGGCGCGCGAAGTCGACGGGCTGGCAGTGACGCCCTACCGCCTGCCCGACGGATGCGTCGCGGGCTATTATCCCGAATTGAACCCTCTGATCCCGCTGGCGCATCACGACCATGCATCCAAGACGCCGGCCGCCAAATCGGTGCCCGTCCGGATCCGGATCTGACGCGCGAGCGGCCCAGGTCCGCGTCAGCTCTCCACCGACACGAATACCGGTGCATCCCAGAAAAGCTCGGCGGCAGCCAATCGTTCGCCGGAGCGAGTCACCAGATACGTGTCGCCCCACCAGGCGGGCGCAGGCACCAACGCCGTGCCGCCCCCCGTCTCCCGCGCACAGTAAAGCGCAACCGCACCCGTGAGCGTCACTCCTTCGTGCGTCCGTGCAAATGCGAAGAGGTGGGCCGCGCGCTCGCCTACCGCTTCGAGGCGCACGAAGTCGCCCGTCGCGAACAGCTCGGGATGGCGTCGGCGCAGGTCCAGCAGCTGCGCGATGATCCGCAGCTTCCGGTCGCCGCACGCTGCGTGCTGCGGCGAAGCGAGCACGGCACGGCGCAGCGCGTAATCGACCGGCCGCCGATTATCGGGGTCGACAAGGCTGAGATCGTCGAGCTCGGCACCCTGGTACAGATCGGGCACGCCGGGAAGCATGCAGCGCAGTGCGGCCTGCACCAGGGCGTTCGCGCGTGCCGGCGCCATCATGTGGCGGACGAATTGGTCCAGGTCACTCAGAAAGCCCGCCGAACGACTCGGGTCGAGCAGCGTCAGGATCCACTCTCGGCATAGGGCCTCATAGGCCGCATCCGGCGCCTCCCATGAGGAGCGCAGCTTCGCTTCGCGCAGCGCCTTTTCCTGCCAGCCGTTCACCCGCACTGCAAAGGCCGCGCAGCCGGCGCGGTCGTCGGGAGCAAGATCGCTGGGCCAGGCGCCGTAGAGCGTCTGATACAGCATATACCGGTCGGCTCCCGCGATGCCGCTCTGCGCTCCGCCACTCGCTTTCTCCCAGACGGAGACGCGGGCGCCCCATTCCTCCGGCAGCTCGCTCAGCGCGGCCAGCCGCGCGCGCACGTCCTCGCCGCGCTTGTGGTCATGCGTAGCCGTGGTGAGCATCGCATGCGGAAAGCTGGACGCGCGCTCTGCCATCGCGTCGGCAAACGCTGAGGGCGCCATGGCGAACCGCGCCGGATCGGAGCCGACTTCGTTCGACGACAGCAGCCGGCCGTAGCGATAGAAGGCAGTGTCCTCGACCGACTTCGCCGCGACCGGCGCGGAGAGTTGCTGGAACCGGCGAACGGCTTCGGACGCGCGCGCAAGATCGCCGGGCCCCTCGCCCGCAAGCCAGCCGAGCAGCCGCTCGAGCACTTCGGCCTCGCCCGGCGGAGTGAAGCGCGCCGCGCCTCGGCGCACGGCGTCGTGCACCGAAGCATCGGCGGCGGGCGCCGCCTTTCCGGTGCCATAGGTTCGATAGACCGGAAACACCCACAGCGCCCGTTCGATCGCTCGACGCAGCATGCCACCGGTGAGGCCTTGCGTCTCCGGAGCCGTCTTCGCGAGCGCCAGGAAGCTCTCGACGCAGGCGCGCAACTGCCCCTCGAACGACCAGGACAGCATTTCCTGCCGCGCGCGCAGCTCGGCGTCCTCGAAGCTGCCGCTTTCGCCGCTGATGGATTCCCACAGGCGCGTGAGCGGCGCCTCTCCTGCCGGATCGTGCAAGAGTGCGCCGACATCGGCCATGAAGTCATAGCCGCTGGTCCCGTCCACGCCCCAGTCGCGCGCTAGCGGCTCCCCCGGCGCAAGGATCTTCTCGATCACGATCCAGGCGGAACCCTGTGGCGCATCGGCCGGCCGCGGAATGGAGTCGATCCGCGCGCGCAGCTGCCGGCAATAGCCTGCGGGGTCGGTCAGGCCGTCGACATGATCGATCCGCAGCCCGTCGATCAGACCCTCGCCCCAGAGGCGGAAGTAGAGTGCATGCGCCGCCTCGAACACTTCCGAATCCTCGATGCGCAGCCCGGCGAGATCGTTGATCGTGAAGAAGCGCCGCCAATTGAGGTCATCGTTCGCCTGCCGCCACCAGCCGAGGCGATAATGCTGGCGATCGAGCAGCTCGCGCAACGACGCGCCGACGCGCGCCGCCGCATGGTCCTCCGGCCGGATGGGTACGCGGTGGCTGTCATAGACGCGCAGCACCGGCTCGCCCCCCTCCTCGACGACGCCGATCTGCCCCTCCGCCAGCACCGTGTCGATCGGTGCGCCGAGGATCGGAAGCAACAGCTTCTCGCGCCAGTCGATATCGAAAAATGATGCGTGGCGGCTGTTGCGGCCGTTTCGCAGCACATCGTTCCACCAGGGATTGTTGCCGCCCGCGACGCCCATGTGATTGGGCACGATGTCGATCACGATACCCATGTTGCGCGCACGCAGCGCGGCGACCAGGCTGCGGAAGCCCGCCTCGCCGCCCAGCTCCGCACTGATCCGCGTCGGATCGGCGACGTCATAGCCATGCATCGATCCCGGTGCCGCCATCGTGATCGGCGAGGCATAGATGTGGCTGATGCCGAGTGCGTCGAGATAGGGGACCAGCGCCTCGGCATCGGCAAAACCGAAATCGCGATGGAGCTGAAGCCGATAGGTCGCGCGCGGTGTCATCGTCGGCGCTCCAAGTTCAGCCGCTCCAGCCGCGCATCGACGGCGGGTTCGGCGAGCAAGGCCTCGGTCGCCCGCGGCATGCGCCGGCGCCAGTTCGGATGCTCGTCGATTGTGCCGGGCAAGTTCGGCTGTTCGACGGCGCCGACCACATCCTCCATCGGCACCAGCGCGAGCGTGCAGGGAGTCGCACCGACATGCGCCAGCGCGGCGTCGACGGCCGGCTCTGGGGAAGCGGCAGGCGGCTCCGGCCCCTCGGCGGCGCCGGAAGCACAAAACGCGTCCCAAAGCCGGGTTCGCTCCTTCGCGCGGTCGGAGCGCGCGGTCGCCTCATCGGCGGCTTCGGACCGTCGGCCGAGTTCCCACGCCCATTCGATGTCGCGCCCGCTCCACCATCCGGCCACGGTCGGCAGGTCGTGGGTGCCCGTCATCGCCACCGCCTGCGGCCGCCAGCGCTCGGGCGCCACGAAGCCGCCGCTGCGCGTCCGTTCGAACCAAAGTACGCGCATGCCGAGAATCTCCCGCGCCTCCAGCTTCGGCCGCAGCCCTTCGGGAACGGTGCCGAGATCCTCGCCGATCACGATCGCGCGCGCGCGCTGCGATTCAAGTGCCAGGATGCGGAGCATGTCGTCGAGCGGGTAGCGGAGATATGCCCCCTCGGCCGAGCTGGCACCATGCGGCACGACCCACAGCCGCCGCAGCCCCAGCGCATGATCGATCCGCAAGCCCCCGGCATGATCGAGCGCCGCGCGGAGGGTCGCGATAAAGGCGTCGAAGCCGGTCCGCCGCAGTCCGCTCGGCGAAAAGCCGGTGATGCCCCAATCCTGCCCGTCCGGCCCCAGCGGGTCGGGCGGCGCTCCGATGGAGAGCCCGGTGAGCAGCTCGTCACGCCGGCTCCAGGCGTGGCTGCCGCCTGCATCCATCCCGACCGCGAGATCGGCGATCAGCCCCAGCGCCATGCCTGCGCCCGTCGCCCGCTCCTGCGCCGCGGTCAGGCTCTGCGCGGCAAGCCACTGCGCGAAGACGTAGAAGTCGACTTCGTCGCGATGCTCCGCAGCAAAGGCCGCGACCGCCTCGCTCTCGGGATCCCGATAGCCGGTGGGCCAATCCTGCCAGCCGTGCGCACCCGAGGCGTGGAAGTGCGCGTGGAGCGCGTCGAAGGTCGCATGCCGCTCCAGTTCCCTGCCTTTCGAGCGGCGCCACTCGGGGACCGCAGCCAGAACCGGCTCCGATGCACCCGCGAACGCTGCGCGGAGTGCCTCGATCCGCTCGGGAATCGCTTCCTCCCAACCGATCAGATCGCGCGGGGCGGCAGTCGGTGCGGCGTGCCCGGCAAGCGCGGGATCGCCGAACAGGATGTTGTGAAACAAGCGACTCGAAGGTGCATAGGGGCTGAAGCGCCGTGCATCCGCCGGAAACAGCGCGTGAGTCGGGCTGATCGCCAAAGCATCGGCTCCGCGCCGGGCAAACGCCTCGGCGGACGCAGCGAGTGTACCGAAATCGCCGAATCCGGTGTCGCGCCCGTCGCGCAATGCCGGCACTTGCACGGCCGGTCCCCAGAGTCGTCGGCCCTGCGCCACATCGCCGACGCCGAAGCAGCGCACCGGCGCCACGGCAATTCGCAGCTCGCGATCGCCGATCCGCAGCAGGTGATAGCCGGTCTCGGTGATCGGAGGCAGCATTGCGCCGTCCCGGCCGGAGCGGATCGCCAGGCGCCGGCTGCCGCCATCCTCCAGCAGGAGTTCGGCTTCACCGGAGGCCGCGCATCCGCCGGGCAGCGGCACCGGCGATCCGGCGTCGGCGGAGAGGAAACGGCAGTCGTCTTCCTCCTGCGCCTGTTCTTCGAGGCTGCGGGAGATATCGGCAGCGGTTTCGGCGGGGCGCCCCAGGGCGGTCAGCACGCGCCGCAGCGCCTCGTCCGAAACGCGCTGCGGCTTTCCGCTCGCGTCCTCCCAGTCGCGCTGGAGCCCCACGGCGGCGGCGAGCCGATCGAGCTCGCTCACGGGGTCAGCCATGCTGCGAAGCTTCTCGGTGCACCGGGCTCGCTCAGCGCGAACAGCGGTTCGCTCGGCAGCCGGGGAAAGCGGACGTCCGCCTCGCCGAGGTTCACCGCCAGCGCCAACTCCGCGCCATCGGCCATTCGCCAGCGCGCCGCGACTGCTCCCGTGCCGAGCACCTCGGCCCCGAGCCCGTGCGCACCCTTCAGCCTTGGAACGATTGCCTGCCGCCGCAGGGCGAGCAATTCGCGGTACAGCGCCTGCCACTCGCCCGCGTCCGGTCCGGGCCGCGGTGCCGATTGCAGGAACGTGTCCTCATCGTTCGGATCGGGAATGCGCGCCCGTGCCTCCGCATCGGCAAAGGCAGCGAATTTGGCGAACTCGCGCCGTCGGCCCTCGCGGACGGCATCGGCAAGCGCGTCGTGAAAATCGGTGAAGAACAGGAAGGGAGACCGGCTGCCGCTTTCGTCACCCATGAACAGCAGAGGGATCTGCGGACAGAGAAGCAGCAATGCAGTCGCCGCGCGCAGCTTGCCGGCGTCGGCAAGCAGCGTCAGTCGTTCGCCCATCGCGCGATTGCCGATCTGATCGTGGTTCTGGAGGAAGGCTACGAAGGCCGTGGTCGGCAGCGCGGAGCTCGGCTTGCCACGGGCTTGATCGCTGCCGGGGGGCGTTTCGCCCTGATAGATGAATCCTTCGCCCAGGCAGCGGGCGAGCTTCGCCGTCGGCTCGTCGGCAAACCCTGCGTAATAGCCTTCGCTCTCGCCGGTCAGCAGCACATGCAGAACGTTGTGGAAATCATCGTTCCACTGCGCGTCATAGCCGCCGGGCTTCAGCCGATCGGAGTCGTTATGCTCGTTTTCGAGCACCAGATGGATATGTCGTTCTGGCACAGCCGCGCGAAGCTCGGCTGCCATCTCGTCCAGAAAGCCCGTGTCACCGATCGCGTGAACGGCATCGAAGCGCAGCCCGTCGAAGCGGTATTCCTCCAGCCACATCCTTGCATTGTCGATGAAAAACCGCCGCACCGCCGGCTCGGACACGGCGACCGCTCCGCCCCAGGGCGTTTCGGTGCGGGAGTCGAAAAAGCGGGAGGCATAGGCCCCGAGGTAATTCCCGTCGGGGCCGAAGTGATTGTACACCACGTCGAGCAGCACCATCAGGCCCAGTTCGTGAGCCCGGTCTATCAGCGCCTTTAGCGCGTCCGGGCTGCCGTAGCTTTCGGCGACGGCATAGGGCAGCACACCGTCATAACCCCAGTTGCGCGTACCGCTGAACGCCGCCACCGGCATCAGCTCGATCGCAGTGACGCCGAGATCCGCCAGCTCGGGCAGTATCTCCGCCACCCCGGCGAAGCCGCCCGCCACGCCTACGTGAATTTCCTGGATTACTGCTTCTTCCCAGGGTCGGCCGCGCCATTCGGTGCAGCGCCACGAATAGCGTTCCGGGTCAACGAGAACACTCCAGCCGTGGACGCCGCCCGATTGCACACGCGACGCGGGATCGGCGACAGCAAGGCCCGGCTCCAGCGAGAAGCGATAGCGCGCACCGGCGGATGCAACAGCGACCGCCTCGAACCAGCCGTCACCGGCCGGCTCCATCGGCACGCGCTCGCCTCCGGCGAGCTCCAGTGTCACGGCGGTGCGGTCAGGTGCCCACAGCCGGAAACATGCTCTGCCGTCCTCGAGCCATTCAGGACCCCAGCGCTGCATCACGGCGGATCCGTCCCCACGATCAGCATCGCGGCACGATCGAGAACTTCGATTGTCTCGCCGACCGCACGTTCGGGCGCCTGCGGGTCGGCGCTGTCGATCACCAGGAACCGGCTCAGCAGCGGCGGCGGGAGGTGGAAAACGAGCGGCTCGTGCGAGCCGTTCATCAGCATCGTCACGGCCTCCAGGTCGCCGTTCTTCTTGCGCCGCGTTCGCCGCACCACCAGCGCCCGCCCCTCGGGATTGTGCCAGTCGTCCTCTGAAAGATGCTCGCCGCGCTCGTCGAACCAGTCGATGTCGAGAATGCCCGGCGCCACTTCCACTTCGCCGTGGAGGAAGCGATTGGCGCGGACCAGCGGGTAATGGCGGCGGACAGCCGTCAGCCGCCGCACGAAATCGCTCATCGCATGGCCATAATCGCTCTCCAGAAGCGACCAGTCGAACCAGCTGATCTCGTTATCCTGGCAATAGGCATTGTTGTTGCCATGCTGGGTCCGGCCGAACTCGTCGCCGCCGAGCAGCATCGGCGTGCCCAGCGACGCAAACAGCGTCACCAGCATCGAACGCTTCACGCGATCGCGCAGCTCGCGGACCCGGGGATCGTCGGTCGGCCCCTCGATGCCCCAGTTGCACGAGTAATTCTCCGAATGGCCGTCGCGGTTGTCTTCCAGATTGGCTTCGTTGTGCTTCTCTTCGTAACTGACCACGTCCTCGAGCGGCTGGCCGTCATGTGCGGTCACGAAGTTGATGCTCGCCCACGGTCGCCGCGCGCGCATATCGAACAGATCGGCCGATCCGGAGATGCGGTTGGCGAATTCGGGTCGCATACCGCTGTCGCCGCGCCAGAAGCGGCGGGTGGAATCGCGGAACTTGTCGTTCCATTCGCCAAACCCGGGCGGATGGTTGCCGAGCTGATAGCCACCCGGGCCGATGTCCCAAGGTTCGGAGATCAGCTTCAGGCCGTTCAGCACCGGATCCTGGCGCAGCACGTCGAAAAAGCCGGACCGCGGATCGAAGCCATTGTGTCCGTCGCGGCCCAGCGTCACTCCCAGATCAAACCGAAACCCGTCGACGTGAAAGCTCTGCGCCCAATGGCGCAGCGAATCCGCCACCATCTGCAGCACGCGCGGATGGCTGAGGTCGAGCGTGTTGCCGGTGCCCGTATCGTTTACGCAATAGCGAGGCTCGTCCGGCATCAGCCGATAGTAAGTGGCATTGTCGAGTCCGCGGAAGTTGAAGGTGGGACCAAGCTCGCTTCCTTCCGCCGTGTGATTGTAGACCACGTCCAGGATCACTTCGATCCCTGCCGCATGCAGCCGTCGGATCGCGATGCGCAGTTCGTCCGCATCGTCGCTGGCCATGTAGCGCCGCTCGGGCGCAAAGAAGCTCAGGGTGTTGTAGCCCCAATAGTTGGTGAGGCCGGCCTCCTGCAGCCGCCGGTCCTGTACGAAGGAATGGATCGGCAGCAGCTCGATCGCGGTCGCGCCGATCCGCTGCAGATGCGCGATCACCTTCGGATGCGACAACGCGGCGAATGTGCCGCGTTCGCGCGCCGGCACATCCTCCAGCAGCTTCGTCAGCCCCTTGGCATGCGCTTCATAGATCACTGTGTCGGACCATGGCGTGTTCGGCAGCGTGTCGCCCGTCCAGTCGAAACTGGTGCTGGCAACCACGGCCTTGGGCATCGCCGCCGCGCTGTCGCGTCGGTCGAAGCTCAGGTCCTTGCGCGACGAACGGACGCGATAGCCGTGCAGCGCGTCGGTCCAGCGCAACTCGCCCGCCAGCTTCTTGGCATAGGGATCAAGCAGCAGCTTGTTCGGATTGAACCGGTGGCCCGCCTCGGGGTCGTAGCGGCCGTGCGCGCGAAAGCCATACAGCAGGCCAGGGCGCGCATCCGGCAGATAGCCGTGCCACACCTCGTCGGTCCATTCCGGCAGCTCATAGCGCGCGATCTCGCGGCGACCGCTCGGTTCGAACAGGCACAACTCGATCCGGTCGGCATTGGCGGAGAAGACGGCGAAATTGACGCCCAGCCCGTCGAAGGTCGCTCCGAGCGGATAGGGCATACCGGGTTCCAGCCGGCGCGGCAGCAGAGTCAAGCAGGGGCTCCTTCATGGCGCAGCAGGATCGCGCCGAGGGGGGGCAAGGTTATCGCGGCCGAATGCGGCTGGTCATGCATCCCTCCGCCGTCGGCGGTGACGACTCCGCCGTTACCGATGTTCGCGCCGCCATAATGCGCCGCATCCGAATTCAGCACCTCGCGCCAGGCGCCGCCGTGGGGAAGGCCGATGCGATAGTCGCGCTGCGGCTCGGGCGTCAGATTCAGGGCGACGGCGAGTGGAGCGCCATCGCCGCCGCTGCGGACGAACGCATAGACGCTGTTCTCGGCGTCGTCCGCAGTCAGCCATCGGAATCCGCCGGGCTCGCAGTCGCGGGCGTGCAGCGCCGGCTCGGCGGCGTAGAGCCGATTGAGATCGCGTACCAGCCGCTGGACTGCCGCATGCTCCGGAGAATCGAGCAGGCCCCAGGGCAGCGATTCATCGTGGTTCCACTCCTGCTCCATCGCGAACTCGCAGCCCATGAACAGCAGCTTCTTGCCGGGATGCGTCCACATGAACGCCAGATAGGCGCGCAGGTTGGCGAACTTCCGCCAGCGGTCGCCCGGCATCTTATTCCATAGCGACCCCTTGCCATGCACCACTTCGTCATGGCTGATCGGCAGGAGATATTTCTCCGAATAGGCATAGACCATCGGGAAGCTGAGCTCGCCATGGTGCCAGCGCCGATGGACCGGGTCGCGCTCGATGTAGGTGAGCGTGTCGTGCATCCAGCCCATGTTCCACTTGTAGCCGAAACCGAGTCCGCCGTCGGCAAGCGGGGCGGTAACGCCGGGCCAGGCAGTCGATTCCTCCGCGATGGTGACGGCGCCGGGGCAGCGATCGGCGACGATGCCGTTCATCGCCTTCAGGAAATCGACCGACTCCAGATTCTCGCGCCCGCCATGGACGTTCGGCACCCATTCGCCGGCATTGCGGCTGTAGTCGCGGTAGAGCATCGACGCGACGGCATCGACGCGCAGCCCGTCGACATGGAACGTCTCCAGCCACCACACCGCCGAAGCGAGCAGGAAGCCGGAGACTTCGCGCCGCCCCAGATTGTAGATCAGCGTGTTCCAGTCCTGGTGAAAGCCCTCGCGCGGATCGGCATGTTCGTAGAGGTGTGTCCCGTCGAAGCGGGCAAGCCCGTGCGCGTCGGTGGGGAAATGCGCCGGCACCCAGTCGAGGATCACGCCGATGCCCGCGCGGTGACACGCATCGACAAACCCGGCGAAGTCCTCGGGCCGGCCAAACCGTGCCGAGGGCGCGAATTGCGACAGCGGCTGATAGCCCCAGGAACCGCCGAACGGATGCTCCATGATCGGCAACAACTCGACATGCGTGAAGCCCATGTCCGCGACATAGGGAATCAGCTTGTCGGTCAGCCCGGCCCAGTCGAGCGTGCGCTGTCCCTCGCCGTCGGCCAGCATCCAGGATCCGGCATGAACCTCATAGACGCTGATCGGCGCGTCCGGAGCGTGGCGGCGCGCGCGCTCCTCCATCCAGTCCTCGTCGGTCCAGCGATAGTCGGGCGGCGGCGCCACGACCGATCCGGTCGCGGGCGGCGGCTCGGTCTGGCGCGCACAGGGATCCGCCTTCTGGACGATGCTGCCGTCGGCACCGGCGACTTCGAATTTGTAGCGCGTGCCCGGCCCCAGCCGCGGCACGAACAGCTCCCAGACACCGGCTGAATGGCGCAGCCGCATCGGGTGGCGTCGCCCATCCCAATTGTTGAAATCGCCGACCACCGACACGCGCCGCGCGTTCGGCGCCCAGACGGAGAACGCCACCCCCGGAACATCGTCAAGCACGCGCGGCTGCGCCCCGAACACGCGCGCAAGCTCCAGATGCCTTCCTTCGGCGAACAGGTGCAGATCGAGGTCGCCGAGCACCGTGCCAAAGGCATAGGGATCCTCGGTCTCCTGCTCGACTCCGCCGGGCCAGGAGATACGGAGCAGATAGGCCGTGTCGCGCGACGGCGAGCCGGTGAACACACCCGGCGCCACTTCGTCGAGCGCGCCGATCGATTCGCCCGTGTCGCGCGCCAGAAGCGACACCGCCTCGGCACCCGGCTGAAAGGTGCGGACCACCAGCGTGTCGCCGCTGCGGTGGGGGCCCAGGAGCGAAAAGGGATCGTGCAGCCTGCCCTCGAGCAGTGCGGACGCCGCCGATCCCAGCATCTCGTCGAATGCGGTCATGCGGTCTCCTTGTCGAGCAAATTGGCGGCCGCGGCGGCAAGGCCGGCAACGGGCACGCCGATCCAGTCCGGCCGGTTCGCGGCTTCATAGGCGACTTCATACGCCGCCTTTTCGAGCAGAAAGAGGTCGAGCAACGCGTCCGTGGTCGCGCCCTCGGCCGCCGCCGAGCGATACCCTGCGAGGAATGCGTCGTTCGCGCGCACCCGGAACATCGCTGCCCCCTCTTCGGCGCGAACCTCCCAAGTCTCCGCGCCCGCGGGCCGATCGCGCTCGGCCACCGCGGCCGCATAATCGAACGAGCGAAGAATCCCGGCCACATCGCGCTCGGGCAGGTCCTTCGCCCGGCGTTCGGCGAGCGGCCGCGTCGGCTCGCCCTCGAAATCGATCAGCATCACGTCGTTGCCGGTGACCAGCACCTGCCCGAGGTGCAGGTCGCCGTGAATGCGCGTGCGTGATCGGCCGACAGCCAGCCGCGCAGCTTCGCCGATCCGGTCGATCAACGCATCGCGCTGCTCGAACAGGCGTTCGGCATGGCCGCGTGCGGTATCGTCGAGCGTCGCTCCGCGCAGGCGGCCCAGAGCCTTGTCGACTTCGCCCTTGATCCGCCCGCCCAGCTTGTCGGCATCCTCGAGTGACATCGGCTCCGGCGCAAAAGCGGGATCGTCACTCTCCCGCGCGAGCACGCCATGCATTTCCGCGAGCCGCTGCCCAAGATTCTCGGCAAAGTTCACATAGTTGGAGAAGCTCCAGTCGGTATCGGTATGGAGCCTTCCAAGCGTCCCCAGCGTCCACTCCCAGCCGTCGCCCTGGTTGTAGACGAAGGCCTGGGCCAGCATCATCAGCGTCTCGGCGTCGCCCTCGGTCCGAGTCACTGTTCCCAGGATCGCCGGCACATTGGCATAGCCGTTGCGCGTCAGATAGCGGACCATCTCGACGTCCGGATGCACGCCCGGCGCCACCTTCCGCAGCAGCTTGAGCACGGCCTTGCGCCCGACGATCATTGTGCTGTTCGATTGCTCGGCGGCGATCCATTCGGCCTCGTCATCAGGCGACAGATCGAATTCCGGCGTGGCGGCGAACCGGATCTCCCCGCTGTGCACCGGCAGTGTCGTTCCATGCCGCATGCCGGTCAGCACCGAACGCGCGAAGTCCCCCAGGGCGAATCCGTCGGTCAGCAGGCCGACAGTACGGCCACGCCGCACCCGCGCGATTGCCAGATTTGAGGCATAGGGCCCCTGCCCCTCGCCTTCCCAGGCGATGCCGAGCGGCAGCATATAGGTCGCCTCGCCGCTGTCCGTCTCGACTGCGATCTGGCCGAGCAGAAGATCGTCGGCGGCGGGCATCGGCGTGGCGCTCAACAGCCGCACGTTTGCGATCTGCTCGTCCTTGGCGCCGAACCAGCGGCGCTGGCGCACATAATCGCACAGTACGTCGCGTTCGAGGACGTCCTTGTTCGTGCCGCTCGCAATCTCTCCCAGCGACCGGCGCAGGACGAACGTGTGCCGCTCCACTTCGCTTCCCGGCGCGGCCGAGGCCCATTCGGGCGCCTCGCTGTCGGTCAGTTCGAACCAGAGGAAGCCATAGGGCGGAAGCGTGAGAAGATAGGGCAACTGCCCCACCTTGGGAAATGCCGCCCCGCCCGAAAGCTCGATCGGAGTGCGCCCTTCGAATTGCTTCAAGTCGAGCTCGACTGCCTGGGCGGTGCGCGAGAGATTCGCGACGCACAGGATCGTCTCGCCCTCGTGCTGGCGCAGATAGGCGAGGATGCGGCGGTTCGCCGGCCGCAGGAAAGTCTGGCTGCCGCGGCCGAACGCCTGATGCTCGCGGCGCACGGCCAGCATCCGCTTCACCCAATTGAGCAGCGAGTGGCGGTCGCGCTCCTGTGCTTCGACGTTCACCGCCTCATAGCCGTAGAGCGGATCCTGAATCGCGGGCAGCGTGAGCGAGGCGGGATCGGCGCGGCTAAACCCGCCGTTGCGATCGGGCGACCATTGCATCGGCGTGCGCACGCCGTCGCGATCGCCGAGGAAGATATTGTCCCCCATGCCGATCTCGTCGCCGTAATAGAGTACGGGCGTCCCCGGCATGGTGAGCAGCATCGCGTTCATCAGCTCGACGCGACGCCGGTCGCGTTCCATCAGCGGCGCGAGGCGGCGCCGGATGCCGAGATTGATTCGCGCACGCCGGTCGGCGGCATAGGTGTTCCAAAGATAGTCGCGCTCGGCATCGGTTACCATTTCGAGCGTCAGCTCGTCATGGTTGCGCAGGAAGATCGCCCATTGCGCATCGCTGGGGATATCGGGCGTCTGGCGCATGATGTCGGTGATCGGGAAACGGTCCTCCTGCGCCACCGCCATGTACATGCGCGGCATGAGCGGGAAGTGGAACGCCATGTGGCATTCGTCGCTGGCGCCGTCGGGCGTGCCGCCGAAATATTGCTGCGTATCCTCCGGCCACATATTCGCTTCGGCGAGCAGCATGCGATCCGGATAATGCGCGTCGAGATCGGCGCGGATCTTCTTCAGGACGTCGTGCGTCTCGGCCAGATTTTCGTTCGACGTGCCATCCCGCTCGATCAGGTAGGGAATCGCGTCGAGCCGCAGCCCGTCGATCCCGGCGTCGAGCCAGAAGTGCATCACCGACAGCACTTCCTCGAGCACCTTGGGATTGTCGAAGTTGAGATCGGGCTGATGGCTATAGAAGCGGTGCCAGAAATAGGCCTGGGCCTCGTCGTCCCAGGTCCAGTTCGACTTTTCCGTATCGAGGAAGATGATCCGCGTGCCCGAATAGAGCTTGTCATCGTCCGACCAGACGTAGAAGTCGCGCTCCGGGCTGCCCGGAGGCGCCTTGCGCGCCGCTTGGAACCAGGGATGCTGATCGCTGGTGTGATTGATGACCAGCTCGGTGATGACGCGGATACCGCGCTCGTGCGCCGCATCGATGAAGCGGCGCGCATCCTCGATCGTGCCATAATCGGGGCTGACGTCGCGATACTCGGCGATGTCGTAGCCGTCGTCGCGGCGCGGACTGGGGTAGAAGGGCAGCAGCCAGATCGCCGTCACGCCCAGATCGGCGATATAGTCGAGCTTCGCCATCAACCCCGCGAAGTCACCGATTCCGTCGTTGTTGGAATCGAAGAAGGATTTGACGTGGAGCTGGTAGATGACGGCGTCCTTGTACCACAAGGGGTCGTCGGCAGCGGTGATCGCCGCAGCCCCGGTGGCGGTTTGCGCGGGCGCGTTCATGCCCGATCCTCCGGAAACAGGCGCCAGATGCGATAGGGGAGATCGGGCGCGATCCGGGTGTGCTGATACTTGCCGTGCCAGGCGAAGCGATGCCCCTGGTGCAGATCCTCGACCTGGATTGTCCCGTCATCGGGCAGGCCGAACTCCCACAGCGGCACCGCAAAATCGCATTCCTGAGCGTGATGCGGATCGAGGTTGACCATCACCGCGATCATCTCGCTGCCGTCGGGCGCCGGCTTTCCATACCAGAGGATGTTGTCGTTGTGCGCTTCGTAGAAGCGCGTGTTGAGATGCGTCTGCAGCGCAGGATGGGCGCGCCGCAGCCGGTTGAGCAGCGTCACATCCTCGACGATGTTGCCCGGAGTATTCCAGTCGCGTGGCCGAACCTCGAACTTCTCGCTGTCGGAATACTCTTCCTTGCCCGGACCCAGCGGCTCGGATTCGCACAGCTCGAACCCCGAATAGACGCCCCACAGGCCGGAGAGCGTCGCGGCAAGAACCGCGCGGATCTGGAAGCCTGGCCGCCCCGATGTCTGAAGGAAGAAGGGATTGATGTCGGGCGTGTTGACGAAGAAGTGCGGGCGATAAAACTCCTTCGGCGCCGTCGTCGTCAGCTCGGTGACATAGTCGATCAGCTCGTGCTTGCGATCGCGCCAGGTGAAATAGGTGTAGCTCTGCGAGAATCCGGCCTTCGCCAGCCGGTACATCATCGTCGGCCGCGTGAACGCTTCGGACAGGAAGATCACTTCGGGATGCCGGGCGCGCACGTCGGCGATCATCCACTCCCAGAACGGCAGCGGCTTCGTGTGCGGATTGTCGACGCGGAACGTCTTCACGCCATGCTCGACCCACAGCAGGATCACGTCGCGCAGCGCGGTCCACAGGCCGGGTACGGCGTCGGGGCCATAAAAATCGACGTTGACGATGTCCTGATATTTCTTCGGCGGGTTCTCGGCATATTTCATGCTGCCGTCGGGCCGCCACGCGAACCAGCCGGGATGCTCGCCGAGCCACGGATGATCGGGCGATGCCTGGATCGCGAAATCGAGGGCGATCTCCAGCCCATGCTCGTGCGCCGCGGCCACCAGCCGATCGAAATCCTCGAAGCTGCCGAGTTCGGGGTGGATCGCGTCGTGCCCGCCTTCGGCGCTGCCGATGGCATAGGGGCTGCCCGGATCGTCGGGCCCCGGAGTCAGCGTGTTGTTGGGGCCCTTGCGATTGGTCTTGCCGATCGGATGGATCGGCGGGAAATAGAGCGTGTCAAATCCCATTTCGCGCACGCGCGGCAGTTGGCCGATCACATCGGCGAAGGTGCCGTGGCGGGTCTTCTCGTCGGTCTGCGAACGCGGAAACAGCTCGTACCAGCTGGAGAAGCGGGCCGCGATTCGCTCGGCATCCACTCGCTGCACGGGCGAACGAAGCGCGTGCGGCCGATCGTCGACTGCGTTCATCAGCGCGGCGAGATCCTCGTCGAGCAGCGCCTCGGCGCTGGCTTCCAGATCGGGGGCCGCTTCCGCACGGCGCAAGGCGCTCTTGAGCGCCGTGGCTTGTCGGCCCTTCGCGCGCTGCATCGCCTCTTCGATCAGCGCCCTGCCCTCGGCATGGTCTACGGGCTGGTCGACTTCGGCGGCACGCTTCTTCGCCAGATCCCGGCGAAAGCCACCGTAGCGATCGAGCCACGCTTCGACCGAAAATTCGTGGCGCCCGAGCCGCTCGAGCGGAAATTCGGCCTGCCACACATCATTGGCCAGCGGAGCCATCCGCGCCGTGCTCCAGCCCTTCGCATCCGCTGCCCGCCAACGGAGTTCGGCTGCAAGCTGCTCATGCCCATCGGTGTAGATCGTCGCGCGAACCGTGAGCGTATCGCCGACCACGCGCTTTACGGCGAAATCGCCCCCATCGACGCTGGGGGTCACTTCCTCGACCACGAGCCGCGGCCAGTCGCGCGCCTCGGCGGCATCGCCGGCAGTTTTGCACGGCAGAATGACGCTCGCTGCTCGGCTTCCCTTCAGCACCCGCACCTCGCCCGGGCCGAGCGGCGCGTCCGGCGCTCCGTCGCCGTCGAGACTCTCGAAGTCGCACAGGGCAATTCCGGCGGGCTGCAGCACTGCGGGAAGCGAGGGGACATCGGAGGTCTCGGCACTTGAATTGATGAGGATCACGGCGGCCTGCCCAGCCTCCCGCAGATCGGGCGCATCGGCGCGCAGCAGTGCGGTCACCGGCGCGGCAGGCCCGGTGAGCTGCCGCATCCCGCCGCTGAACTCGGCAAGCGCTCTCGCCTGGCGAACCGCTCTGACCGCTGCTACGCGCAGGTGCGGCGTGTGCAGCAGCTCGGCGGGCAGGATCAGCCCGTCGGCGGTCGCAGCCGCAGCACCCAACGCACGCTCGGGGATCGAGGCATCCGGGCGCAGTTCGGCAAGCAGCGGCGCGGCGCCGCAAAGCGCCTCGCGCTCCTCGACCAGCCAACTGGCGCGATAGTCCCACCAAGCGAAGGAGGAGACGAGATGGTCGAGCGCCTCCGCCAAGGCTCGCGCGCGATTGCGATCGCCGGCAAGCGGTCCCGCGATCAGCCGAATGCCCGGCAACCGCGCCCGCAACGCAGCAATCAGCTCGGGCGCGAGCCGCTGCGGCTCGAGCAAGCGGAAGCCGGTGACGCCCCGATCGACAAGCCGCGCCAGCGCCTCGGCGATCGGCGCAATCACGATTTCAGCGGTCTCGGCATTGCGCAGCCGCGCCAGCGCCTCGCCGGCGGCGGGCATCGGCCGGCGCGGGTCGATGACTGCCTCGGCGCTCTCGCGTCGGATCGTGAATGCTTCGGGATGTGACACAACCAGCGGATGATCGAGCGGGAATCGCGCCAGATCGACTTCGCGATAGACGGCGACCCCCTCGGGAACCGCGAAGCGTTCGTCGGCGTCGGTGCCGTTCGGGCCGAACAGCGGCACACGCCCTTCGGCGAGCAGCGCGTCGCAGCCGATTTCTCGGGCGAGTTCGCCCCAGCGCGATGCCTCTTCTGCCTCTCCTGCTTCACGATCCCGGTGTTGTGGTACCGAAAGGACGATGGTTGCGGATGGCAAGGCAGGCTCCCTGGGCCGGTGAACGCTTCCAGACCAACCGCACAGCGGGGCAATCGTTCCCTCTCGCCAAGGCGGCGAATTGCCGAGCCGGATCAATCCGTTTTGGTCTTGCCCTTGCCCTTGCCGGAGGTGGCGCCCCGCGGACTGCGCGCCGCGGGCTTCGCCTTGGGTTCTTCGGCAGGTGTCGCCTTGGCTTTGGACGCGACCGGCTTCTTCGTGGTTGTGCGCTTTGCAGAGCCCGCAGCTTTGGCGGAGGGCTTGCTGGGGGTCTCACGCGCCTCGCCGAACTCGGAAGCCGCCTTCTGCCAATGCTCCTCTTCACGACCTTCGGGCCGACCTTCCTCCTGCCATATCTCATACGCCCGCTCGCGGATTCGCTGCTCGAGATCGCGCTCCATCTTCATCTCCTCTACTGGTCAGCATGCGGAGGACGGACGGAATGCTCCGGCCCCCGGCATGGCGACAATGCACCAACGCCACAAATGATGCGTCGGGGCGGGCAGCCGGGGCATGCATCCGCAACGGAGGAACGGCGGGACGGCCGATTGGGGGCGCGGACTCCGCCCCTGCCCTGCGACGGTTGAAATCGCATCGCGACACGCTCAAGGAAGACATGCGGGGACGCACCAGCGTCGGCGAGGAGGGCGAAACCATCTTGCCTGTCGCAACCTTCCTGACATCGGGACAGATCGTCGACACGCAGTTGACGGTGAACTGCAGCGCCCAGACCCGCGCCACTTTCGATCTCAACGATTCGACCTGGATCACGCTCAGCGCCGGCACTCTGCCGCTTTGGAAGGCTCTGCTCTCGATCGCCAACCAGCATGTGATCCTCGACGAGGCGATCACTGCGCTCGGTATCACGCTTTCCGAAGGGCTGACGATCACCTTCAATCCGCTCGGCGGCCCGACCGGCACCTATACGGTGCTCCTCTACGGCACGATCATCGACAGCGGCACGCCTCATGTCTTCGAAGGAGCAAGTCTGGGCGTCTTCTCGAGGAATCCCGTCGCGAAACGGGCGGTCGAGTATTTGAGACGCCCTGGCTCCGCGGCGCCGGCGCAAGCATAGCGCTGTAATGGTGTAGATATTGAACCTGAATGGACCCATTTATAAAGGTCCACATTCAATCAAATGTCGATTGACGCAAACTCTCCAAATCAACGATCAATGTTTTCACAGATCGGTTGTGTTTCATCCAGTGGAGCTTCGTGTTTCTGCTGAAATCATTGGAGATGCGCCTTGGGTAAAGAAAAGTTCATTTTCGCCGTTCCGTCGAAAACAACCACCCCGACGAGCCCGAACACCGATGTCGTGGCAACTCCGTCCGGAGACACCAACAACACCACGCAACTTACGTTCGAGTATCAGGGAAGGATTCCGGTTTGGACCCCTGCCGTCTCCCAAGCGCAGCAGACGGTCACCCTGGGCGAAGACATCACGATCGGATCGACGACGTGGAAGAAGGGGATCACGGTCCAGTACAGCGCGCTCGGCGCCTCCCAATATACGGTGACGATCACCTCGGGCGAGATCGTCGACGACCGCGGCCTCTATACGCTGAGCGGCCTCACGCTCGGCATCTTCCCGATCGGATCGAGCAGCGAGAAGCAAGCGAGCTTCGAGGCTCCGGCGATCGACACTTCGGGACTGGAGGTGGCGACCTTCAAGGCGATCTCGTCGGTCAATACGCCGACCAGCCCGAACAGCAACGTCGTCACCACGCCGAGCGGAGACACGAACAACACGACCTTCCTCTCGTTCCAATATCAGGGACGCATTCCAGTCTGGACGCCGGTCGCCTCCCAGGCACAACCCTCGGTGACGCTCGGGAACGACATCGCGATCGGAACGACCGTCTGGATGAAGGGGATCACGGTCCAATACGCCGCGCTCGGCTCCACTCAATATACCGTGACGATCACCCAGGGAGAGATTGCCGACAACGGCGGCCTGTACAGGCTTTCCGGGACGTTGCTCGGCATTTTCCCGATCGGATAGGATCGTGGACGCGCCCGCCGCACCGCGTTTCGAACAGATCGGGACGAGTTCGGTATACGAGACGAAGGTGGCGGGCTCCGTCGGCTGGGCCGGCTACCTTCTTTCGCCCGAGCCCGGCCTTCCCGACGCGATCGCCTTCGAAGATTCGCTTGCCGACCAGAACGGGCATTATCTGTTCTGCACCGAGCGCCCCGCCGGGATCGACGAGGATCCGGCGGGGTTCGCCACTAAGGCACTGCGCTATATCGCAGCCGCGACCCGAAACCGTGCAGTGGTCTGGCTCGCCTCCGCCGATCCGGTCGTGTTCGGAGACTTCAGTCGCTACGGACTGCCCTTCCTCTATTTCGGAAGCGTCTATCAGGCGACGGCGGATCTCAATCTGCCGTTCGGTTCGAACGCGGCCTTCCACATCCTGAACCAGACGCGGCTGGCAATCGCCGGCGACGCGCTGAAATTCTCGGCATCGGCGATCAATTCGCCGCCGTTCATCGCATTCCAGACGAACGACGGCGATCCTCTCGGCGTGCGGCTGGCGCCCACGAGCAACCGGATCGAGGCTTTCGTGCCCTTTACCGGCGCGAATAGCGGTTGCGTCACGTTCGATGGCGCGCTCGATCCGAAGGCCGCGTTCGACAATGCGGACCTGGGGCTCGGTTTTCGCTATGTGCTGCGCGACCAGGATACACAGCAGCTCGAGACCATCGGCTACTCCGCTCTCTCGGCCACGGAGCTTCCCAGGACGCTCTCGATCGCGGGCTGCTTCGACCCTTCGGACCCCGCCAACCAAGTGATTTCCGGGGCGCTTCTCGAGCAGGGCTATCTCCGCTCGGGCATGGCATTCAAGGAAGCGGGCGCATTGCCCAGCGCGTTCCGCACCGCGGGCGGACAGCCGGTGTTGCTGACGCCCCTCGGAGCAGAGCCGGCCGATGTTGCGCCCGCGCTCGCCGCGGGCGGTTTCGCCTGGGCCACCGAGGCCGCGTCGAACGAAGCGGCTTCCTCGGCTCCTGCCTATCTCGCGCTCGCCGGCCGCTATGCAATGGGCGTGGCGGGCAGCGCCCCCGGCCGGACCGAACGGCTGATGGGCGGGATGTTCGGCTCGGAAACGCTGAGCTTTCGTGTCTATGATCCCGGCCACCCGGCCGAGCAGAACGATCTTCTCCAGGCCATTCCCGCACGGCCCGCTTTCGCGCCGATCTTCCCCTTCGCCGCCGCCGATCTGAACCAGCCCGCCAGCGGCGCAATCGCTCCCCGGCTCACTTCGGAGCACCAGACCAGCTGGGTCACACTGGTCTCGGGGAGTGGCAGCGTCACCTACTCGGCCGAACCGGAAGGCAGTCCGCTCTATGCCGCGCTCGCACAGGACCCTGCCCCCGCGAACGCCGACGTCGCGGTGCTCGGATCGTCACCGCCCGGAATGGCGCTGCCCCAAGGCACGGACAAGAGCTTCCCGCTTGTGCCCTATGGGGCAGCATCTTCGGCCGGCGTCGATTCCGACACGCTCGTCCAGTTCGAGAGCCAGATTCTGGCCGCGTCGCGCAAGACGCTGATCTCGGGCTATGGAGCGGAGATCTGGGCGGCGCGCGCGAACGCTTCCCGCGCGGCCGATGGCGGCACGGGCGAAGTGATCCCCGGCACCACTCCGCAAGGCTTCGTCGTCCGGCGCGACGCCGCGAGCGACGCCTATCTCGACGTGACCATGGCGCAGTCGATCAACCGCGACGGCACGAACGAGGCCTTCGCGCTCGCCAGCCCCACTCGCGCGATGCAGGACTCGCTGCAGACGAACCAGCTCTTCCTGGTCGCAGTCAATCCGGCGCCCTTCGAGAACCCCGCCACCGGCGCAGTATTTCACAACCGAGTCACCATCGCGAACTGGGAAATGGCCGCGAGGATCGGTGCGGGGGCTTCGGCGACTGCCTATCGCAACGTGCTGATCATGAAATTCTGCTCCGGGTCGCTGCGCGACCGCGTGGCAAATCCCAACCGCTGGACCGCAGCCGAAGAATTCTCGCTGCTCGCCGGCACGCCGGACGAGACGCGGGCGCTTTCCTACACCGGCCTGTCCCAGTGGCTTCAGGACTATATCGACACCGGCATCGCGCTCTCGAAAGGGCCCTCGGCGCCCTTCTACGAGGATTTCGCCCGGATCGTGACCGATCCGGACTGGACCGGCGTGATCGTCCTCGCCGCCGATCTCGCCGCCGAGGACCTGCCGCCGGAAGTTGCCGGACTGGCCGCCGGCATCGATTTCACGCGATTCAATGCCCATCATTTCGGCTTCACGGTCAGCCGGGTCGCCGTGGACAAACAAAGCGGTGCGATCGCGCTCGCAGAAGGCAATTCCAGCCTGTTCGGGCTGATCGACTATCAGGATCCGCTCTACGCCTCGAATCGTGCGAACGGCGTGGCACCCGACGTGCCGATCGCAGTGGCGACCACTGGCGACTTCGGATTCACGGTGCTCCAGCTCCAGTCGCTGTTCGAACATGCGCAGCTCACGCGCTTCGAAAGCCATGTGCAGCTCTCGGTGGCTGCCCTGTTCGGCGCGCCCGTCACTCGGCTGTACAATGGAGGACGCGCGCAGCCCTTCCCCGGCATCGTCCTGAACGGCAGCTATGTCGAGCAGGACGGGCGCGCATCCTATGTCTTCGAACAGAACGACACCAACGTCCTGATCAGCCCGTCGAACGTCCTGCCCGCAGTGGCGTTCGAGCGGGTGCAGTTCAACACGCTCGGCGTGCGCGACGGCGGCGCCACCGTCGCAAGCAGCTTCCTCGTCTGGGGCGCGTTCGATTTCACTGCGCTCGACACCCGGGCGGGCGAGCTCCTCGATCTTCTCTCCTTCGGCAGTCCGGCGAACACGCCCGAGATCCAGCTCGGACAGGGACTCGCCTTTTCGGGCCTCACGATCGGCATGAGCTATCCATCGGCCACGCCTGGCGCCAAGCGATTTGTCGTCGATACCGGCAAGCTCGCATGGGATCTGAATGCTTCCACGATCCGCGACGAGAGCCTGTTCCGTGGCTTCGCCCTGCAGCTCAAGAGCTTTGTCAACGCCTCGGGCGACCAGAAGCCCTCCGATCTCGGCTTTCTCCCGGTAACCTCGCAGCTCGATCTCACCGAACTGGCGGCACCCTGGTTCGGCGTGGTCTATGACATCACGCTGGGCGGGCCCGGAGCCCTGGCGTCAGGAATGGGCTTTCAGTCGCAGCTGCTGCTCGCCTGGTCGCCCTCGACCACCGGGTCGAACGGGCAGCACGCGGTATTCGTCGGAATGAGCCTGCCCGGCGCGGCACCGGGCGCCAGCATGTTCAGCATCCAGGGCGTGTTCAAGGTCGCGGTCGGGGCGATTTCGATCCTCCGCCAGCCGGTGCCGACCGCTCCGGGCCGACCGCCTTCGACGGAAGAGGAGTTCTTCTACTGCCTTCGGATCGACGACATCGGGCTCAAGATCTTCGGGATCGTCAAGCTGCCGCCCTCGGCGAACATCCAGTTTTTCCTGTTCGGGGATCCGAACAGCAGCGGCAGCCTCGGCTGGTATGCGGCCTATGTCGCCGATGACAATCCGGGGTGCGGCCAGTCGCTCGCCTTTGCCGAGCTTGCCGCCGGACCGCGGGAGCGCGCGCGATGACACGGGTGTTGTTCTGGAACATCGAGCAATTCTCGATCAACAAGATCTTCTCCGCGTCGACCCAGGTCACGCCGGGGCATGGCGGGCTGACCGACCAGGTGGCGGCAGCCCAGCGCAAGCTCGTCATCAGCCATGTGCTCGCCGCAACGGTGCCGGACATCATCGTGATTATCGAAGTCAGTTCGGGCGAGAACATCGCCGGGGCGCTCGCCACTCCCACCGGAGGGCTCGAGTCTGTCGCGATGATGCAATATTATTTCAATCAGCACTTTCTGGTACCGGGCGGCTGGAACGCGGTTCCTCCGCTCTATGTCGGCACCGGCGGTCGCGCGGAAACGGTCGGCATTCTCTACCGGCGCACCAACGATGCCGGCACGGTCCGCCGCTATTTCACCGGGCCGAACGTCTGGACGGGAGGAGTTGGCGGCATGTCGGTCCCGCCGGGCCCCGGCGTGGTGCCGGCCGCGTATACCGGCCTGCCGCTCCCGATCGGCACCGTGAACATCAACGGCATGCTCGTTCCGACCGGTTCGGGTGCCGCCCGCCAGATCCCTGCGGGAGCGCTCCACAATGGGGGCCTGCACGAAAATCTGGCGGCGGCGCGCGTCGACTTCCTCGACGGTACCGGTGCCGCGATAGATTTTCACGGCCTTCGCCAGCCGTACATGGCGACCTTCACCGAGGCCGTGATCGCGACCGGAGTCGTGCAGCGCAATCTGACCGTCTTCGCGGTGCACTCGCCGCCGCAGGATCCGGCGGCCACCAACTATATCGTCGGCCTTGCCGCCATGCCCGACGTCGTCGGCGCACTGGGCGCGAACGAGACCCGGCTCATCGGCGGCGATTTCAACGTCAATCTGCTTGCCGACGACGGCACGGCGTCTGCTGCCTATAATCCGCTCACGGGCGCGCCGAACAACTATCGGCTGCTGCTTCGGCCGACCGCCGCAGGCGTGCCGACCACGCTGAACCAATATCGCGGCTATTTCTCGACGCACATCCGCGGCCGGCGGACGACCGCCGAGTCGGAGTTCTTCTGGTCCGATCCCAATGCCGCGCAGCCGAGCTACTATCCCGGCTACGGCTATGTCGGCTCGAACTTCGTCGACGCACCCTTCTATTCGATCGACAATGTGCTCGTCTGGCCGTTCCAGGGTGCGCCGTACGACTATCGCACCACGATCATGAACATCGTGACGGGGACGCCGTTCAACGGCGTGCTGGCACCCGCCGACGGCCCGCCGCAGGGCAATGTCGCGATGCCGAGCCTGTTCGGCGCCCCGCCCGGCGGATGGCCGCCCGCCCCCAACGCCGCGAACTATCCCGGTATCGGGGCCGCCGGCGCCCTCACCGGGTGGAACAACTACAAGCGTATTCGCAACACGAGTGACCATTTCGGCATCTTCGCCGAGGTCTAGGCGCGGGAGGCTCCAGATGAGCGCTATCGACAATCTCCGCGCCGCCGTGGAGTCAGCCGCCGGGGCCGATCCCTTCCCGCTCGATGCGGCGTTCCTGACCAGCGGCCTGGCGGACCCGTCGGTTTCGGTTCCCGCCGGATACGACGAATGGCTCCGCCAGGCCTTCGCGTTGAAATCCGCCGGTGACTTCACCGTTTCGGTCGCCAAGTCCGACGTGGGCCCGGTTTCGGATCAGGCGTTCACGGTGAAGGCAGCCACCATCCCCTTCATCGGTGCCGCCGCGCCGATCGCGGCCGAAGCGACGCTGGTGTTCACGCAGGACGGGGATGCGCTGGTGGTGCAGGCAGCGGCCTCTCCCGCCGACTGGACCTGGACGGAGTCGTTCGCCTTCATGAACGGCTTCCCGTTCGATCAGTTCACGGCGCTCGAGGGTGTGACGTTCGTCTTTTCGACCGCCACCGGCGACTATCCGTTCGGCAGCAAGACCGGCATGGAAGTCACGGGCGGGCCGGTGCAGAATTTCTCCGCACGTGTTCCCTTCCCTGGGATTGCGAGTCCCTTCCTCGCGCTGTTCGATGGTCTCACTGCGCCGGCGGGCGACCTGGTGCTTACCGGCGCACTCGACATGGCGGCTTTCAACGGCGAGACGGTGCGCCTCCCCACGGGTCGGCTGAAAGCAGAGATCCAGAACGGCGCCTTCAACCTCGTCTATCTCACCGTCGAGGATCCCAGCATCGCAATCACCATCCCGGCCCCGGACGCCGGAGAGGAAGCGCGCGAGGGCGAACTGCCGTCAGCCGATGCGCGCGATCAGGCGCCCACCCTCGCGATCTCCTCGCGCTTCGATTTCGGCGCGACGGGCGCGTACACTCTCGATGTCGCGCTCGTTCAGGGGGACGAAACCAGCTATTCGATCGGCCTGACCGCAGCCGAGGACGGGTCGCCGCTCACCCCTGCGGCAGTGATCCAGTTGATGGGCGGCAATGGCGGCTATCTTGCCGCCACGCCCGATGTGCTCCAGCAATTCCTCGCCTTCGTCGGGCTGAACGGACTTTCGATCGCCGGCGAACTGGGCGGCTCGGACCCGGTGACTTCGCTCGCGGTCGAGATCGGCAGTTCGCACAACACCAGCTGGACCATCCTGCCCGATCCCACCGGCGCGCTCGATTTCACCATCACGGCCTTCGCGCTGAACTGGTCGATGGCCTATCCGTTCGACACGGCGAAGCGGCAGCAGCTCTATGACTTCTCGACCAGCTTCACGCTCGCCCCCAGCGTCTTCAAGGGGCCGAACGGACAGGGCGACGGCATCTTCTCGGTCAAGTTCACGTCGCAAAAGCAATTCTATGCGTCCTTTGCGGGCACCGCGAAGCTCAGCGACTTCCTCGATACGCTCTCGGGCGGCGCGGTCGTGCTGGACGAAGCGACGATCGGCGACTTCGAACTGTCGAACGTCGCGCTGGTCGTCGACTATGGCGGGCAATCCTTCTCCTTCGGTGCCGGCTTCAGCCTCGCGCTCAATCTGTTGCAGATCGACGGCGAGCCGGTGCTCGCGATCCGCGACGGCACGATCAACGTCGCCGCGAGGACACCCACGCAGACGGCCGGCGGCAGCGGCACGATCCCCTATCTCCAGTCCTCAGGGCCGCGCGGCCATGCGCTCGATGCACAGGCCCAGTCGAAGACGCAGTGGAGCGCCGGCATCGGCGGCTTCCTTCAGGTCGGGCCGCTCGAAGCGAGCGTGAACGTCGCCTATGACGGCATGGTCTCTCCGAAGCGATGGACACTCGACGCGGCGCTCGCGCAGCCGCTGGAGGTTTCCGAACTGGTCAACCAGTTCTTCAATCCCGGCGGCTCCTACGGCTTCCCAGATTTCCTTCCGGGTGATCTCGCGATCACGGCCTTCGAGATCGGCGCCGTGATCCCCGCCGAGGCGGGCGCGCTCAAATCGAGCTACGACATCGTCACTGCATTCCGCTGGACCTTCGATTTCGGCGATCAGACCGTCGGCATCAATCCGGCCAGGCTCGGCGTGCGATACGACGGCAACAAGCCCGCGGGGCAGCAATTCTCGGGCTTTGCGCAGGGCACCTGGGTCTATTCGGAAATCAATCTCGCCCTCACCATGGGCTATGAATTCAAGACGATCGCCGCGCCCGCCACGGGCACCGCCGTTTCGAACAACATCCTGTTCGTCGAGTGGGAGGGATTCCGCGCCGAATGGCAGAGCGGCACCGAACAGCTCACCTTCAGCCTGCGGGGCTGGAGCATCGGTACGCTCATTCAGTCGCTCGTGCGCACGCTGGGCAATCCCTATTTCACGCTGAATTCGCCCTGGGATCTGCTCAACCAGATCTCGCTCGACGGGCTGCGGCTCAACGTGTCGCTCAAGTCCGGCGAGAGCTTCAGCCAGCGGCTGTCGGCGAGCTATGTGCTTTCCAGCCCGATCAATCTCGGCTTCATCAACATCACCGCCCTCACCTTCCGCCGCGGTACCGACGGCAAGGTCACGCTCGCGATCGAAGGATCGAGCCCGCTCGTCGCCGACGACCCCGCGTTCAAGAATTTGCTCGATCCCGCCAAGGGTCAGGACGTGCAGAACCTGCCGCCGGTGCCCGGGCGCGGCGAGCAATGGTTCAAGCTGTTCCTGCTCGTCCTCGGCCAGCGCATCGGCATCACCGGACACAGCAGCTTCAAGAGCACCAAGGAAGCGATCTGCGCGCTGGAGAATGTTCCCACCACCAGCGGCAAGACCAATCCCGTCGATCCCAACGCCGACAAGGGCGGCAATGCGGGGCTGCCCTATTACGACCAGTCGAACAACTGGCTGATCGCCGGTCATCTCGGACTGATGAAGGTCGGCAACAGCTGGTCGATCGACGTGATGGTCCTGTTCAACGATCCCGATCTCTACGGGCTGCGGCTGGCGCTGGCGGGCGAGAAGATGGGTGGGCTCGCCAATCTCGTCGTCGACATTCTCTACAAGAAGATCACCGACGACATCGGCGTCTATCAGATCGAATTCACGTTTCCGGACATCATTCGCAACCTGAACTTCGGCGCAGTATCGATCACGCTGCCCCAGCTGGGCATCAAGGTCTTCACCAATGGCGACTTCTTCATCGACATCGGCTTCCCGTACGATCTCGATTTCCGCCGCTCCTTCTCGATCTCGGTGATCGTCTATGGCGTCCCGGTCCTTGGCGCCGGCGGATTCTATTTCGGCAAGCTCTCCAACGCGACCTCCACTCGTGTTCCGAAGACCGAGCTCGGCACCTTCGATCCGGTGATCGAGTTCGGCGTCGGCCTCCAGCTGGGGCTCGGCTACAACTTCGAGAAGGGCCCGCTGAAGGCCGGTTTCGCGCTGACGGTGTTCGGCATCATCGAAGGCGTGATCGCGCCCTGGCATCCCTATGACTCGACCGGCACCGATCTGGTCCGCGCGTCGAGCGGCGCGCTGCAAAGCGATTATTATTTCAAGGTGTCGGGCACGGTCGGCATCATCGGCCTGCTCTATGGCAGCGTCGATTTCGCGATCATCTCGGCGTCGGTGAACGTCAAGATCGTGCTGTCGCTCCAGATCAGCTACGAAAGCTATCGCGCGATCCCGATCGTCGCCGCCGCCAGCGTGACGATCAGCCTCAAGGTGAAGGTCGACCTCGGGCTGTTCTCGATCTCGGTCAAACTGTCCTTCTCCGCCCGCGTCTCCGCGACGTTCGTGATCGGCGCGGACGAGCGCGCGCCTTGGGAGATCGACGGCGCCGCGATGCGCGCGGCGTTGGAAGCGCCGCGCCCGATCGTCCACGGCCCGGATGCCGCGATGGTGCGCGCCCGCGCACTGAACCCGCGGCCCAAGCGCCTCGCCCCGGCGACGATGCACCGGCTCGCCCTTGCGGAGACGGCGGACGAGCGACCCACGCTGCACGTCCTGGCGGGCGCGCAATATACCGTCTTGGCTCCGGAAGGCGCGCGCGAGGCGTCGGCTAGCGAAGGGGCCTTCGTTTTTCTGCTCGCGATGGACGCGCCGGATCCGGGCGCCGAACCGAGTGATATCGAGACTTCGTTCGACCGGCTGTGCAAGGCCTTCTTCCCGTGGATCATCGACGCGCTTGGCAGCGACGAGGCTGCGCTCGCCGATCTGGCGGCGACGCTGGAGACATCGGTGACGCTTGCCGAGCTGGAGGCCTATGTCACTCGGCTTGCGGACTCCGACAATCCGGTGCTGTCGATCACTCAGCTGCTTCAGTTCCTCGCCGACGGCTTCGTTCTCGAAATCGAAAATCCCGCGACCGCCCAGTCGAGCGGACTCAAGGACAAGCTCGACTCCGGCTCGGCGCTGTTTCCCGTGTTCGACGGGCTGTCGCTGGGAGTGCCAGCTGCCGAAAGCGCGAAGCCCGATGCGATCGCCTTTGAAACCTATGCCACCGCCACGCCCGGCTATGCCGCGGCGGTGCGCGCGCTGCTCGATCAGGTCGCCGCGCAGATCGACGCGCAGAATCGCGAAGCGGCGTCGGCGGCGCTGCGTGCCGATCCTGCGCAGTCGATGGCGGCGCTCGTCTTCGTCGATGCCTTCACGCTGATCGCGCGTCAGCTGCTGCAGGCGGGTGCCGATGCGTTGAAGGGCTATGCCTATCCGCTGCGGGCGGACAGCTCGATCGCGTCGATCCTCGACGAGCTGAATGCTGTTCCGGGCAATGCGTTGACGGTCGCCGATATCGCCCGACCCAATGTCGAACATCCGCTCGGCGCCAAACGCAGTCTCGCGATCGCGGGGCTCGACTATGTGCTCCAGGCGGGCGACACGCTCGCCGCCGTCGCGACGCGCTATTCGGACGCGCAGACGCCCGCGCGCTGGACGACGACGCCCGAGCAGCTGATCGTCGCCAACCGGACGGGTCATGTGTTGCAGGGCGGCGTCGCACTCAAGCTGGTCGACGGCACCGGGACCGAACAGCTGGTCATCACGCGGCAGGGCGACAGCTTCGACGACCTCGCCCGGCAGCTGGGGCCGATCACGATCGAGCAGCTGGCGGCGCAGGACGTGCTGTACACGACCGAGGGGCTGCTCACGCCTACCTTGTCCCTCTCGATCCCGCCCATCGCCTATATGACCGCCGGAGAGACCGGCGCCTCAAGCGATACGCTGTCGAGCCTCGCCGGGCTGTTCCGTACCAGTCCGACCGAGATCGCGCTGTCGAACCAATCGGTGGCAGGGCTTTTCGCGCCCGAGGCGGAGCGCGGCCTGCTCACCGTCGCCAATCTGGAGGCGCTCTCCGTCGGAGCCTTGTGGGCGGCGATCGCCGCCACCGGAGAAGTGGGACAGACCGCGGGCATGGTGTCGCGCTTCCTGGTCTATGGGCTGCGGCTGCCAGCGGAGAATGGCCTCGCGCTATCGGACGCGTTTCTCTATCCTGCGGGCCAGTCGGCCTATGGCGTCTATCAGCTCACCGGCCAGCAGTTCCCGGTTCCGGCGCAGGCGGACAGCTATTCCCTCACGCTGGAGAAGGCCGGCAGCAGCCACGGGGTGCCGCTCGATTTCGTCCGGTTCAACGGTCAAGACGATTCCGCACTGACCGTCAATCTCAGCCAAGCCTATGTGGCGCTGCGGACAGTCGTGGATTGGGCGCGGACGCCGGGCAACTTCGCGCCGAGTCCCGAATTCGCCGCGCTGCCGCTCGCCGAACGCCAGGCCAAGGCATTCACCGCCGCCGGCTATGCGCGCCTGTCCAGCGCCGCCGCCGGCACCTTGCAGCGCCTCACCAACCGAAGCGGCGCGATGCTCGCCGACGAGGCTGCGAGCGCCCAGGTTCAACCGACGCTCTGGGCGCTGCCGCCTGCGCAGACCAATCTGGTCACTGCCCGCGAGCAGGCGATCCGAGGCGCGGTCTCGACGGCCAAAGAGGTCTATGCGCTGCTCCCGCACTTCCGTCCGCAGGTCGGGCGCACCAATCCCGCGACCGGCAGCACCGAGTTCAGCGACCTCGCTCAATGGAGCTGGTGCACGCGCGTGGAGATCGCGATCAAGCGGCTGCCCGATGCGCAGCGGCTGGCAGCGCAGGGAACCGGCGCGGGCAGCCAGCCCGCCGGTCCGGCATCGGCGCCTTCCCTGCCCTTCATCTATGAGCTGGTCGGCCCCAGCGCAGAGGATGCCGCCCGGCTCGAACAGATATTGACCGCGATGGATTCGCTCGGCGAGGCACTCGCCTCGGCAATCTGCCTGCTGTACAATCAGTCCGGCCCCGGTGCACCGATGCTGGTGACGCCGGCCGAAAGCGATTTCCTCGCCTTCATCACTCAGACCAATCTCTCGACCGAGACAAATCCGGCATCGCTGCTGGGCAAGGCTGCGCTTGCCGAGGATGCTCCGCCGCGCGGTATCGCCAACGCGCCGGGCCAATTCATCAAGCTCCTGTGGGAGCTCAGCACGGTTCGCAGCGGCGGCTATTATCTCTATTACGAGAATGTCGAGAGCGGCGAAGGACTTCCGGCTGCGATCTTCGATTCCTCGGGATCGGGCAGCCTGTCGGTGCTGATCGCCTTCGGGGCCTCCGGGCCGGGATCGTTCGGCGAGGCGCTTCCCAACTTCGTCAACGCGTTCCTCACCACCGACGCGATCGACGCGCAGAGCGACGCAGTGCAGACGCTGTCGCTTTCGTCCACGGGCAAGACCGCGCCCGTGACGGTCGAAGACAGCCTGCAGAGCCTGTCTTTCATCTATGGTCCCGCGCCGGGCCGGATCGCGGAAGCGAACCACGGCGCGGCACTGGCTACCGGCGCAGAGATTCCGCTCCAGGGCATCACGCATCAGCTGGTCAACGCCGATCTCGTGCGCGACGGCAACGGCGCGGTCGATTCGGCGGCCAGCCTGGACAAGCTCGCCGCGCGCTTCTCGGCGGGCGCGGTCGCGCCGATCACCGGCCAGGACATCGCGAGCCACAATCCGGGAGTCACGGTGACGCTGGCGGCCGTGTTCTACATCCCGACGGTGGTTTACCGGGTCGCGGCCGATGCGGCGCCGGGCAACAGCTTCGACAGCATGGCGAGCTATTACGGCACGAGCATCGATCTGCTCGCGCGCGCTGCGATCGACGTGACGGGCATCTTCCCGGCCGGAAGCCAGCTCGACATCGATCCGGCGCTGTTCGACCTGCGCGACCAGCTGCCGCCGCGCAACATCGGCGTCGCGCTCCAGCGGGCGAACTTCGGCCCTCCGCCGGACAGACCCTCTGACCCCGATTTCGCGCGCGACACGATGTATCAACTATATACGTCGCTCGCAGCGGGGCTGGCGGGCAATGCGTTTTACAGGGCAAGTTCGCTCGGTTTACCCTTCGGGCCGCAGGATCATGGCGACGACGAAGCGGCCGCGTTCCACAGCCATGCCCGCGCGGCGCGCGCCCGCGGCGAACGACTGGCGACGGTCGCCGAGGCAGGGTTCGACTACCGCCAGTCGATCGGCCTCGACAGCACCTTCGCACGCGTCAATCCGGCACCGGACGCGACGACCGGCTTGCCACCGAAGAAGGACAACCCCTACATCGGCGTGGGAACAGTGGCACAGGTGGCGCTCGAATGGCGCGACATCTTCGGCAACACGACGGTGACTCCCTTTTCGTCCCCGTCCCAGGAGTATGCGGGTGCCCTGAACGGCGCGGCGGTTCCAGTGCTGTATCGTGATCGGCTGATCGGGCTGGGCGGCTGGAGCAACACCAAGGCGAGCTACCGCTACACCGCCGACGACGCCGCCGCGATCGAGATCAGCCTGGCGCTGAATGCCGCCGCCTATTCGGGAGACGGCGGCTCCGCGAAAGCCGGTCAGGATATCGGGCTCTACACGCGGATCTACTATCAGCTGCATCAGGACTATGGCGACGGGCTCGCGGTCGGCGTGCCGGGAGTAAGCGGCAACGCCGTCACCATTTCGGTCTCCAACACGTTGCTCGCGGCTTCCGACAGGGTGTTGAGCGACACGCAGGCCGAGGTGATCCGGGGATATGTCCGCGATTGCCTGACCTATCTTCAGGCGGTCGCCGGCGGAACCGCTGCAGTCGCGCCGATCGCGACTCTGTCGCTCCCGATCAGCGCGGAAGCCATCGCACAGGGCAACATCATCGAGATGGATGTCACCCTCACCCTCGCACGCAACCCGCTGCTCGTGGAGCCCGCAGTCGCCGCACTGCGCGAGGGGCTGTCCGTCTCGGCGCCGGTTCTTCCTCATGCCGACAGCGACGCGAATGTCGCCTATACGGCCTTCGCCAAGACGTTCGAAGCCGTCTTCCAGAACGATGACTGGTATCTGAAGCTCGGCGAGGGGCTGTCGCGCAACGGCGCGGACGCCGCCGCCGGAACGCAGCAGCTCTGGGCGGTCCGTTTCGGCAAGGCCGCAGGCAAAGGGATTTATTTCAATCTCGGCAGCGCCCCCAGCTATTATGCGCCCAAGCCGGTGGCCAAGGCATTGCGCAGCGGCCGAGTCGAAATCGTGCGCTATCCGACCGGGGAATCCGAAACCCTCACGCTCGACGGTGCCGATCTCAACCAGTGGTTTCAGACGGCGCTCGATTCGATCGATCAGTTTCTTTCCGCAAATTACGCGCCGCATGCCTTCATCCTCGACACGATGGACGGAGTGGAGGATCCGCTCGAGAAAGGGATGCTCGGCGAGGTGCTGGCGGCCAAGGAATCGCTGGCGGATTCGATCAGCGGCGCGATGCTGCCGATCCTGTCGACCAGCGCCGACGACACGGCCTCGATAGCCGCCGCTTCGGAGAAGTTCCGGCAGCAGCTGCTCAACCAGCTCGGCGCTGCCTATCGCGCCGGCGCGGCTGTGGTGTTCGATCTGACCGAGGTGAGCGGCGCGCCCGGCGGCGAACCTGCGGGACCGCCCAATCTCTACGGACAGCCGGGCGGCACGGTCTCGGGAGCCTCGCTGAACAGCAACTTCACGCTCACGCCGACTCGCATTCCCCTCGGCCCCGTGCCGGTGGGTGAGACGGAAATGGACCCCCGCCTCGCCTTCGTCTTCGCCTCGAAGAATGTCGGGATCGACGCCTATGTGCCGCTGACCCTCGATCTCGAGATCAGCCATCTCGAATTCGAGCGGCGCACGGTGCCGGGCATCGACGGCTATGTGGAATCGCGCTGGCTGGCCTTCGTGAGCGGCCCCTTCTCCTATCCGCTGAGCGAAGGGACGGCCAACATCCCGGTGATCAATCGCAATCTGCCGACGCCGCCGACCGTCTCGGCGCAGAGCGCGACTGCGATGCCGCAACCGCTTGGCGCCTCCGACCCCGCGGCTTTGACCAAGTGGCAATATGCGTTCGATTATCTCTATCAGCAGGCGGCGTCGGATGCGCTCTCCTACACGATCGAGTTCAATCGCCCGACGAGCGCATCGAACGACCAGCGAACGGATGCGACCGGACCGGACCTGTTCTCCGCTCTCGCCGCGTTTATCGCCAATTATGACGCGATTCAGCGCGATCTGAACGCCTATCTCGTCCGGATCGACGGCAGCGGCGCCGATCCCGCGACCCTGCAAGGCGCGCGCGCGGCAGGCGCGGCATTCGCCTCGCAGGTGACGGAGATCGCGACTGCCTATGCCGCCAGCCTGCTTCCCGAGGCGAAAGCGGCTGCTGCCGCTCCCGCGCAGGTCACCGTGCAATTCCTGGCACGCCTCGATGCCGACACGGAGGGCAATGCCCGCACCGACATCTTCAACGTCACGATCAACGGGATCGCGGCTGAATGGGACGCATCGTCCGGAACGATCTCGTCCGGGAGCATCGTGCTGCCGGCGATGGTCGTCTCGATCGCTCCCGCGATCTGGCAGGCGCAGCCCGTGCCGCAGGATCAACTGCCGGATGGCGTGACGCTCGCCTACCGCTACTGCCGCACCATCGACCATCAAGCCCAGTATTTGGGCAGAGAGGCCGCGCTCGCGATCGCAGAGCGGCAGGTCTCGATGGCGAGTCTCGATGTGCTCGCGCTGCAGAGCGGCTGGGCCTCGGTATTCGTGCAGCGCAATCTCGCGTTGTTCCCCGCGGATGATCTCGGGACGGTGCGAACCCGCGAGGCCTTTCTTTTCCAGACGCCCGAAGTGCGCTTTGCCAGCCCGGTCGTCCCCCGGCTGTCCTATGACAGCTTCTCGCTGAACGACATGGCTGGTGCCGGTAGCGATCTCGACGCCCTGCTGACCAGTTTCTTCCGCGGCCTGTACTCGGCCGGAACGGGGCAGACGAGCGTCGACGTGTCGATGCAGGGCCTCTACAGCTATCGGCTCGTCGCGGGCGACGCCGGAATCCCGCGCGTGCAGCTGCCGATCACGTTGCTCACGCCCTCGCCTTCGGTGGTGAGCCCCGACGTGAAGCCCGATTTCATCGCGCCCTTTGCCGCAGTCGTCGATGACTGGCGCGCGACGAATCGGCCTACGGTAGCGGGCGACGCGCGCGTCGACATCGAACTCAAGGTCTTCGGAACGACCGGGAACGCCAGGCAGCCGCTCATCGCCGTGCGACGGCTGACGCAAGACATCCCGCCGGAATGAGCGGACCGGCGGATTCGCAGCAAACCCGCTTGTGCCGTCAACCGAGCGATGCGGCACGGATCTGAAGATCAGGAAGCGCAGGGAAGTGGCGGAGAGGGTGTCTGCTCCGAGATTTGCCTATGTCATTGTCTGCGCTTACTTTTCCAAAGCCGCTTTTGAGCGGTCCCCACAGTACTCCCCACACCCTTGGTGCGATGACAGAAGAGGCATCCAATTCTAGGGACTTTCCATCGATATAACAGGTGCTTCCACAATTTGGCTTTCTATAAAAGCCCGGAAAAGGCCCGCAAATTGCCACTAAGGTATTGGTTCGATGCCTTTTTAGGGACTCTGCACGCAATATCCTGCCTTTATGCAAATCTGCGGAACCCGCAATCAGCCGGATGGCCACTATCGCAGGAGCGCGAAGCCTTTCGGTCTCCATCGCATCTGCCGCGCCGCTGCAAATCAGGCGCTGGCGTATCAAAAGTTGCATCTAATGGGTGGATCGGCAGCTTACGCTCAGTGTCCCGCAGGCTGCCGAAGGTCATGTACACCTGTGATCAACGCCGCCATTGAAATCTCGCCGACGTGCACATCGACCACTTTGCCCTCGGCAGAAACGAAGGCGGTCGTCGGCAGGGCCGAGGAACGCAGGGCGGAGCCCACGATCCCCTGCGGATCCAGCAAGATACGGGCATCGGGCAGGCCTTCGGCGGCGAGGTATCTCGAGACCCGCTGCACGTCCTCCCCCTGGTTGATGAGCAATAGGGGCACCTCGGGATTGGCATTGGCGGTTTCGACGAGCATGGGCATTTCGCGTCGGCAGGGACCGCACCATGTCGCCCACAAGTTGATCACGAACGGCCGCCCGCGCAGCGAATCGAGCGCGACAGGTCCTCCATCAATTCGTTCGACCAACAACCCGGCGGGCAAGGGTCGAGCCGGCGGTGCGATCAGGCGGTCCACGACGAACCAGGCTGCGCTGATGGCTAAAAGCGCGGCCACGGCAAATGCGCATGCCTTGCCGCGAAGCATGACGATCAGCATGGCGGCCGCGGCGCCCATGCCGAACAGGGGCGAGAAGCCTCCCTGCCAGATATATGCGGCCGTCCATGGCGCGGCCGCGAAAGCGGGCCAGTTGCCTCCCACGAAGCCGGCCCGCGCAGCCAGGATGCCGACGGCCAGCGCAACGAACGCCGGCCGGGACAGGTCGCGGCCGGCCCACTTGCGGCCATAGGAGAGCACCGCGACGAACGCCCATAGCGCCGCGACCGCGAGCATCCGGTCGGCGGCCACGGCAAGCGGGCCAATGTGCAATGTGTCGATGGGTCCGGCCCCTGTCAGTCGCTCAAATGAGACCGCGCGCGAGCCAGAGGTCCTCGCGGGGCTCCACGCCCTCGTCGTCGGCGGAAGACACCAGCGCCGCGAACGCATCGTCCTGGGAGAGGAAGACCCTCCCCGTCAGATCGTCGAGCAGGTGCGACGCGCGGAGCCGGTCCATGACCGGGCCCTTCACCTCGGAGAGATGCAGCTTGATCCCCGCATCGGCGAGACGGTGGTTTATCGCCTCGAGGCTTTCGAGCGCCGAGGCATCGATGGCGTTGATCGCCGAGCCCATCAGGATCAGGTGACGCACCTCGGGGCGGTCGGCGATCACCTCGAGCACGTGTTCCTCGAGCCAGCGCGCGTTGAGATAGGTCAGGCTCTCATCGATGCGAATGGTGACGATCCGCGGGTCGGTGATGACATCGTGCCGGTCGACGTTGCGAAAGTGCTCGGTGTTCGGAACCCGGCCCACGATCGCGGCGTGCGGGCGGGACGTACGCCCCAGCAAGAGGGCGAGGCTGAGCAGGACCCCCGCCACCACGCCGGGCTCCACGCCGAACCCCAAAGTCACCAAGATCGTCGCCGCCATCGCGGCGAAGTCGCTCCGCGAATAGCGCCACACGTTCCGGATCGCCGCGAAATTGACGAGGCTCAACACGGCCACGATGATCGTCGCCGCGAGGGTGGCGATCGGAAGCGATGCCAGCAGCGGGGTCAGGAACAACGCGGCGATTGCGATGCCTACCGCGGTCATCGCGCCGGCCGCGGGCGTTTCTGCGCCCGCGTCGAAATTGACGACGCTGCGCGCGAACCCGCCCGTCACCGGGTAGCCCCCCGAGAACGAGGCGGCGATATTGGCTGCGCCCAGCCCGATCAGTTCCTGGTCGGGGTCGATCCGCTGCCGGCGCTTTGCGGCGAGCGTCTGGGCGACCGAGACCGACTCGACGAAACCGATCACCGACAGCAGCAGCGCCGGCACCAGCAGCTGCTGCCAAAGGCCCGCATCGAACAACGGGACCGTGAACGGCGGCAGGCTTTGCGGGATCTCCCCGACCACTTTGACGCCCCGCTCTTCGAGGTCGAACGCAATGACCGCGAGTGTGGAAGCGACCACGGCGGCGATGGGCCCCGCCTTGGCGGTCAGGTCGGCCGGACGGGCCGGAACACCCAGGCGCATCAGCGCCGGTTTCAGTCCCTTGCGCACCCAGAACAGGAACGCGAGCGAGCCGACGCCGATCGCCACCGTCGGCAGGTTGGTGGCGCCGATGTTCTGCCAGAGCGTGGCCAGGAGTTCCGGCATCGCTTCGCCCGAGGCCGCAATCCCGAGGATCGATTTGAGCTGGCTGGTGGCGATGATGATGCCCGACGCGGTGATGAAGCCCGAAACCACCGGGTGCGAGAGCAGGTTGGCGAGGAAGCCGAGCTTGAGCACGCCCATCAGGACAAGCATCAACCCGGACAGGAATGCCAGGACGAGAGCCGCGGCGATGAACTGGGCGCTTCCGGGCGGCGCGACGCTGCCGGCGGCCGCGAGGGTCATCAGCGAGATGACCGCCACGGGGCCGACCGCCAGCGTGCGGCTGGTCCCGAAGATCGCATAGGCGATGATCGGCAGGATCGAGGCGTAAAGGCCTACCTCGGGCGGCAGTCCCGCCAGCATGGCATAGGCCAGGCTCTGCGGGATGAGCATGATCGTGACGATCCCCGCCGCCACGCCGTCATTGACGAGGGTCTGGCGAGTGTAGCTGCGCCCCCAGGCAAGGACCGGCAGGTAGCGGGCGAGCATCGACACGGTCTATTGCGGCTTGCCGGCCATTTCCCACAGGCCCGCGGCGCGCGCGCCCGACCGGCAGAAGCTGACGACCTTGCCGTCGCACTGGCGCAGCGCCTCGGCGAACCGCTGGCCGTCTTCGGCGCTGGCCTGGCCGGGCACCACGGGGATGTGGGTATAGGCAAGGCCGTGGCGCCTGGCCTCGGCTTCGAGCTCTGCCGACTTGGGCTGGCCCGGCTCCTCGTCGTCGGGGCGGGCATTGATGATCCCCTTGAACCCCTGCGCCGCAAGCTCGCCGATTTCGGCCGGCTTCACCTGGGGGCGCACCGCTAGATTGGGGGAAAGCTGCTTGTATTCGGTCATCTTCGATCTCCTAGGTTGCGGGTTGCTGCCTGCGCGGTTCTTCGGCGGGCCGGGGCAGCAGCCGGTGCGCGGCCATGCCGACCAGCATCGCGGCCACGAACAGCCAGACCTGCCACGCGCCCAGCACCAGTCCCGCGATCGCCGGGCCGGGGCAGAACCCGGCGATACCCCAGCCGATCCCGAACAACGCGGCCCCGACCAGGAGGCGCGGGTCGGGGTCCGCGTTCCCGGGTACGCGGAATCGCTCCGCCAGGACGGGATGCGTCATTCGGCGGCGGACACGGTAGGCCAGCGCGGACGGAACCAGGGCGGAGCCCATCACGTAGAGCAGAGTCGGATCCCATCGCCCCGCAACGTCGAGGAAGGCCTGCACCCGGGCGGGGTTGATCATGTCGGACAGGGCGAGCCCCGCGCCGAAGATCACGCCGACCAGCAAGGCAGCGAGTATACGGTTCATGATCAGGCCCCCAGCACATGGCGCGTGACGAACACGGTCGCCGCGGCGATGCCCATGAACGTCAGCGTGGCGACGATCGAACGGCGTGACAGCCGCGCCATTCCGCATACGCCATGCCCGCTGGTGCAACCGTTGCCGAGCCGCGTGCCGAACCCGACCAGCAGGCCGGCGACCACGAGCGCCGCGGGCGACGCCGTGATGACCAGTTCCGGCCGGCGGACGAACATGGCGATCAGCGCCGCGCCCAGCGGCAGGCCGACAACGAACGCGGCTGCCTGCGCCCACGGCGTTCCACCCTTGTCGATCCCGGTTGCCGTCACCAGCATCCCGGAGACGCCGGCGATGCGACCATTGGAAAGAAGCAGCAGGCCGGCGGCGATGCCGATCAGCAGGCCGCCGGCAATCGCCACGATCGGGAAAAGAGGTTCCAACATGGCCAGTTCCTAGCGCAGCAAGTTCAGCGGTAGTTTCAGGTAGACGACCCCGTTGTCCTCGGGCTCGGGCAAGTGGCCGGCGCGCATGTTGACCTGGATCGCCGGGAGGATCAGCCGGGGCATTTCCAGCGTGGCATCGCGCTGGGTGCGCATGGCCACGAAGTCATCCTCGGTCACGTCCTTGTGCAGGTGAACGTTGCCGGTCTTTTCGGCGAGCATGGTCGTCTCCCACACGAAGTGGTCGCGGTTGGGGGCCTTGTAATCGTGGCACAGGAACACGCGGGTCGCGTCGGGCAATTCCATCAGGCGCCGCACCGAGCGATAGAGCGCGCGCGCGTCACCGCCGGGAAAGTCCGCGCGGGCCGAGCCGTAGTCGGGCATGAACATCGTATCGCCGGTGAACAGCGCGTCGCCGATGACGAACGCCATGTCCGCAGGCGTATGACCGGGTACGTGAAGCGCGATCAGTTCGAGCTCGCCGATCTGCAAGCTGTCGCCATCGTTGAACAGCACGTCGAATTGCGAACCGTCGCGCTCGAACTCGGTGCCCTCGTTGAAAATCTTGCCGAAGACTTCCTGCACGGTCGCGATATCCGCCCCGATCCCAAGCTCCCCGCCCAACTTTTGCTGCAGGTAGGGGGCCGCGGAGAGGTGATCGGCGTGTGCATGGGTTTCCAGCAGCCAGTCGACCGCCAGGCCTTCCTGCTGCACGTAGGCGATCACGAGATCGGCGGAGGCGAAACCGGTGCTTCCCGACGCGTGATCGAAATCGAGCACGCTGTCGATGATCGCGGCCCGCTTCGTCGCGGGATCGCTGACCACATAGGTGGCGGTGAACGTCGGCTCATGGAAAAAAGCCTGGACGAGCGGGGCCTGCCGGGTGCCCGCCAAAGTGTCTTCCACCAGCGAAATGGCGCTTTCGAGATGTGTATCCGTATGCATTGTCAGCTCCCGCGTTGTTCAATTACGCCCGCCTGTCCGAGTTCCGGACAGAACAGGTCGTGGAGGAGGGAAAGCACCTTGAGAGCCTTGTCGTCACAGACGCTGTAAAAGACCGTCTGGGCGTCCTTGCGCGTCGCGACGAGCTTCAACTCGCGAAGCTTGGCTAGGTGCTGGGACAAGGCGGATTGGCTCAAACCGACCTTGCCGGCCAGGTCGCCCACCGAATGCTCTCCGCCTTCCGCGAGATGACACAGCACGAGCAGGCGCGGCATGTTGGCCATCGCCTTCAGAAGCTCGACGGCTTCCGATGCCTGCGCTTCGAAATCGTCCATGGCCATACTTCTTACTCCATTAGATGATGCTAATGTAGAAACTGCTTATTCAAATTCAAGAGCGGCCCGGTCAGCGGCCCCGGGATGCGGATCCGCGGAGGCCGCTTGACTTGCATTAGCAGTTTCTTGATAAGGTGAGGCTAATATAAATGGATCGCGCCAGCATGCAAGCCTGGCCTGCAGAAAAAGGGGGATCGATGACGCTTTCCGAACTCAACGCCCGTCTTGCCCCGGCCGGCCTGTCGCGGGCTTGGGTCGACCCCATTTTCCGCATCTCGACCAGCCTGATCTTCATCATCGGCGGAATCGGCCATTTCCTAGCGCATGACCACATGCTGGAACGCATGGCGGAATCGCCCTGGCGGGGCGTGCTGAGCTATCTGGGGGACCCATCCTGGATGCTGTGGCTCAGCGGCGCGGTGTTCCTCGTTTTCGGGTTCACGCTCGCGCTCGGCTACCTGACGCGCATTTCCGCGCTGCTGATTATCGTCACGCTCATTCCGGTCACGATTGCCGTTCACGTCGCCCCCGGTCACGCCGGTCCGTTCTTCAAGAACATCGCGATCATGGGCGCCCTGCTCTATTTCTACGTCAAGGGACCTGGCCGCTTCGCCTTCGACGAACCCGGGACGCGAAACTACCGGTGACGAACGACTGGCCCCGTTCCCGTGGTCGGCGCGCGCGCCCATAAAAAGGTCGATAATCGTTGGGCCTGAAAACGTTCTACGAGGAAGCCATCCTCTCCCGCCTGATCCGGTGCGCGTGCGCGGACCCAAAGATCATGGGGCTCCGCGCCGAACTGGTGCCTCTTGCCGAGGGAAGCGTATTCGAACTCGGGGTCGGCGGGGGTCTCAACCAGCCGTTCTACGATCCACAGCGGGCGACCGGCTTTGCAGGGATCGACCCCGGCGCAAATCTGCTCGATTCCGCGAAACGCGCCGCACGGCAAAAAGGCTGGGACGGCGACATTCGCCCCGGTCGCGGCGAATCCATTCCGTTTGCGGATGGCAGCTTCGATACCGTGGTCAGCACCTTTACGCTCTGCTCGGTGGACGATCAGCGACAGGTGCTGGCAGAGCTGCGGCGGATCCTTCGCCCGGGTGGCCGCTTCCTGTACCTGGAGCACGGCCAGGCACCCGATGCATCCCCGGCGCGGTGGCAGCGCATCATCGAGCCGGCCTGGAAACGGATGATGGGCAACTGCCACCTGACAAGGCCTGTCTCCAGCGCCATCGCCGAAGCCGGATTTGCCACGCAACCCGCGGGACAGCGCTATCTGGACAAGATGCCCAGGTGGGTGGGCTGGATGGAATGGGGGGTCGCAACCAAGGCCGCTTGACGGGGGCGCGATGTCTGCCGGAACCGGCCGTCGCGGTGGCGCGTTGCGTCAGGGCTGCATGGAGGCCGACGTCCAAATGCGTCCTCGGGGCGTCCGTCCCCGATCCTTGTGTATTCGACAGGCTGACGATTGACACCGCGCGCATCACACCGGATGCGCGAGCGAAGCGCATGCAAGGGCAACTGTCCGGTCAATCCCTCAGCTCGAGCGGCCCCACCTCGGAAGTAAGAACAGACCCAGTCCTGCCGTCGCGGTCAACAGAGTAAGCGCAGGCCGCTTTTGAGCTTCCAGAAAGAGGCTGGTGCGCCGCACATAGTAATCCTGATGGCCATCGATTGATCCATCCTCGCGCGGTTCATAGAGGTTGTCCTTTGTCGCTGGCGGTGCGGGCTGATGCTCGTCAGTTTGGAGCCTGCGACCAAAGGCTTTCATGGCTGCGTCACTCGCTCGCTTGGCAAACCGGCCGCCCAGGCTGATCAAAAAGCCGTTGCCGCCCACATACAGCTGGCGCTTGGGATGTTCGGCCGCAAAGAGAATGGCGTCGGCCACGAGCCGCGGATCGTAGAGGATCGGCGGCAGCCTCGCCGGCTCGTCCATATAGTTGCGCGCGTGCTCGGGATAGGGTGTGTGCATCGCCGCGGGCTTGATCAGAGTTACCGAGATTGGCGCACCGTCGCGCTGCAGTTCCATGCGCAAGGCATCGGTGGCGGCCTTCACCGCGTGCTTGGTCGCGGAGTATGCGCCCTGCAGAATCATTGCGCGATCCGACAGAACAGAACCCATATTGATGATCGCGCCCCCTTTCTTACGCAGGTGGTCGGCCGCAACCAGAGAGCCCTTGAGCACGCCAAAATAGTTGACGTCGAAGACGCGGCGGTGGTCCTCCATGGTGACCTCGTCCATCCGGCCGTACATCGCCGCAGCCGCGTCATTCACCCAAGTGTCAAAGCCACCGAATGCCTCGATGGCAGTTTGCGCAATTCGCTCGACGTCTTCGTCGCAAGCGACGTCTGCCGTGCAGGTCGCCACACGCGCACTTGCTGCGCGCAAGTCGCCTGCGATTTCCTCGAGCGCCTCTGCGTTGCGTGCGGCGAGAACTAGCGATGCTCCTTTTCGGGCTGCCTCGCGGGCTGTGGCCAGGCCGTTGCCGCTCGTGGCTCCGGTAATGACGATGGTTTGCTGTTCAAGCGGTTTGAGGTTGACGGACATCACGTTGACTCTCTTCTCGTGGGCTCGGTCGCAGCACATGCGCCGGGTGATGCGCAGGTGCGGTGGGCTGGCAGCCAAGCGTCTGCGGACAATTCAAGCCGGTTTCAGCCGCAGACGCGATTGGCGACCGTCTGATGAAACATTCGCGCGAGAAGCGCATTGGTTCCCTATGTAGGCTAGAAGGCGCCGTGGTTACCGGACGGCGGACCCCAAAAGGAGGGGGCGGGTGCTTGACGCCGGGCGCTGCGCACGTGCGGGAACAACCCGGCGCGCTCCCTGCCCCGCAACCGGCGATGGGCCCGCAGACCTAGGAGGAGAATGCTTCGGTGGAATGGTTCATCCTATTTGTCGGGGTGATTATCGTCGTTGCCGCACTTCTAGAAACGATCTGGACCACGCTGTGGGTTGGAGGGGGCGCGGGGCCAATAACCCGCGCTGCCTCAAACCTCGTCTGGCTCCTACTGAACGCTTTCAGAAATCACCGCCTGATGGTGGTTGCCGGTCCGCTCGTCCTGACTATCACCACCATGAGTTGGCTACTTCTACTGTGGCTGGGATGGTTCCTGATCTTCTGGTCAGCTCCGACCTCTCTCGTCGCCAGCTCTTCTCAAGCCGTTGCTGACGTTAGCGACCGGATCTATTTTGTCGGGTATACACTGTTCACCTTGGGCAACGGCGAGTTCTCGCCGAACGGGGACGGTTGGCAGATCGCTACCGCGCTCGCATCGGGGGCCGGCCTCTTTACCGCGACCCTCGCGATCACCTATCTGATCTCCGTGATTTCGGCCGCCGTCTCGGCACGAGCGTTTGCCGCAGAAGTATGGGGGTTGGGAGATGCGCCCGCGGAAGTGGTTGCAGCTGGCTGGGACGGCAAGAATTATTCGGGACTAGCCCTGCCGCTGCAAAGCGTTGCGAGCCAGCTTACCAAGCTCAGTCAGCAGTATCTTGCATACCCCGTCCTCCAGTATTTTCACTCGGGAGAGGCGGCCAAGTCACCGATTGCAAGCCTTGCACGGCTCGATCAAATTGTGATGATTGCAGCTCATGGCGTACCGCGGGGTCTCCGCGCTCCGGCCGTGATCCTCAACTCAGTCCGCTCCGCTGTGACGAACGTTCTCCAGTCTCTGCCGCAAAAGTTCGTGCAACCTGCTGATGATCCGCTGCCAGTTCCATCGCTCGGTTCGATCCTGCAGCGGGGCTACCCGGTGGTCTCTGAAGAAGAGTTCGCCGACGGCGTTCGATCCGAGCAGGACCGGCGTAGGCGGCTCCGCGGGTTGCTGAATGCCCACGGCTGGGGCGACCACGGCATCTGAAGAGAGATGGCTCCGTCGAATATCGATAGACCTACTGGATGGTTGGTTTTCGTCTTCGCCTATGCTTTTTTGTTCGTGGGCGTTGCCACAGATTTCGATGCGCCCACTTTGCGGCATCGGCTCGGACCGCAAGGCTGCGGGGATCAGGATTAGCTCACGCCCGTTACGGCTGCCGTCCCCCGATGAACGCCGAAAACGTGATCAGCTTCGGTGCTCTTCGTTAGATTCGCGTTTTGCCCGTGATTGCGCGGTAGAACCTTCGCGAGGGCTTTTTCGCTTCGGCCTCTGGTGCGGTGCCCTGACCTGCCGCTGCGACCCCGCCGCCGTGTGCATAAACGATCTCTCCGCCCATCCAGGCTTGAAGCGCCACACCTGCGAGAACGATCCAGGCGAATACGAAGTAGAGAAGTGTCGGCTCTGCGAGGGACCAGCGCCAGAGGGCAGCGATCGCAAGCACAACTACCAGTACCAAGCCTGATTTCATGTGCAGGTGGACCAGCTCGTGCGTCTCGTGCGCCAGATCACCCCGTTTCATGTCGAAGTAACCGGCCGGAGCGGCAATAGCCGCGCCCACGGCCGCGATCGCCATCCCCCATTGGCCAAGGATCAGGAGCGCGGGGACATTGATGGCTGCCGCCACAGTGTCGGCAATAACCGATGTCGCCGCCAGCGCGACGGGATAGTGCACTAGGGCCGGATGAACTGGCGGCACGGTACTTCTCCCTCTGTCTCGTTGTTGGCCTTCTGGAGCGACTATCCCTCGCAAGATCAGCCGGAGCGGGTATGCGAGCGGCCCGGGGCGGGTTTACGTGATCTTTGTGATCTAATGCTGGCCTTCTCCGAACGCGATATACTCGTCTTCGCTCATCTCCGGCATCTGCTTCACGAATGCAGCGATATTCCAGATCGCGCGATCATCGTGAGTGTCGCCGAAGGCTGGCATTCCGGTCATCCTGGCGCCGTGTTTGACCAGCCAGAACACTTCGCTCGCGCTCCACTCGTCGGCCGCTCCGGCAAGCGCCGGGGGTTTGGGGCGCATGCCCTGGGCCCATTCAGCGCGTCCCTCGCCGATTCCGCCGTGACAATGGGCGCACATTGCCTTGTACTCACCCGCACCGGCCGCGACCATCGCAGGCGTTAGTTCGGGTGCAGTGATGTCGCTGCCGTGCCCTTGCACCGAATTCCTGAAATTCGTGTCGAGCGCCCATTCTCCGACGGTGGTGTGCCGCTCGGTCGCCGCGACGTTGTAGCTTCCAGTGAGGACTACGAACAACCCGATCAGGATCAGAGCGACCAGCGCGCCAACAGCACCGTAGACGACTCCTTTCCCTGTTGCGCTCATGCCTCATCTCCCTGGAAGCACTGACTATAGCCGCGATAGCCGATCTCATCCTTCGCGCCGGGAGGAACGATGATCATCTCCATCGCCTGGAGGCCGGCGTTACCTTCATCATCCACCGGCTGTAGTGTGACCGTCAGTCCACCGTCTTCAAACCTGGCATCGCCAGCATTGCGCAACACAATGAGCTTGCCATTCAGCTTGATGGCGCCGCTGCCTGTGGGTTCGTAAAGGAATGACGGAAAGCCCACCTCGGTCAGCTTGACCGCGCAGCGCCCTTCTCTTCCACCAAGCGCCGCGATGTCTGCATCACTCATGGTTTCGGGCTTGAGTGCGGCGGTGGCGACGTTCTCAAGTGCGGCCGCAGCACCCATGATCGGCGCCGGGGTTGGCGCCGCGTCGATCTGACCTTCGCGGTCATTGCCGAGCTCAGTGTTCTGGTTGCAGGCCGCCAGAGGCAACGCCAGAAGTGCGATCGTAACTGCTATTTTCATTGCTCCACCTCCTCGGGCATGCGCTCCGCAGTGCGAACACCGTTCTCCTCGATATCGGCAATCAGGTATTTCATTTGGGCGATCTCCCGCCGCTGGGCGAGAATGATGTCGTGGGCCAATTTGCGGACCCGCGGATCGCGTATGTGCGCCCGCTCGCTGGTCATGATGGCAATGGAATGGTGGGGGATCATCGCCGACATGTATTCGGTGTCGGTTACGGTTGTCTGGCTACGAACCAGCCAAAGCGCGAGGGCGAAGACAACGACAGCGACGCCGAGTATGATGAAATTCTTGGTCTTGTTCTTGTGCATGCTCCACATGAACAGCATCATGACGACCATCATCGCGGACCCCATGACGAAAGCCATCCAAAAGCGTGTCTCGCTCCAGGTCATGTGATCGGCATCGTATGTATTAACATACATTAGGAAGAACATGACGACCGTTGAGGTGGCGATCATCGCCATGAAGCGCAGGTATCCCTTCGATTCACCTCCGTCTGCGTGTTCTTTCTGTGCCATCTAACGCTCCTGTCTATTTATAATCTGGTCGAGCGCCGGTCCCGATCTGAATTGGTTCTGATTTTTTAACCGCACAGACCGCGACATCGTTCCAGCTCGACCCTTCCTTTGTTACATGCGATTCATGTCGTGATCGGACATGGCCTCCATATCGTGTCCTGCGTGAGGATCTGCTGGTTCGGCAGCCTCGCTCTTGGAAGGCATGGGGACTGTGGTGGAACTGGGCGCTGGGTTGCTTGCCGCCCTTGTCGGGGCTTGATCGGCTGACCTGCGCTCGGGCTTCGCCGCGGCGGCGGCCGGGACGTCTTGGCTTTCGATCTCGGCGGAATTGTCCGCATCAGCTTCAGTCACCGGGAAGACCGTTTCCGGCGGCGCCGCCTCGCCAAGTTCGGAGGCCTCCACTCGGTCGTTGGGGGCTGCCTGCTGGTCGCATGCAGCCAGGACCGCTGATGCGGCACCGATCAGGATCGCCGCAAAAATTTGCTTGCGCGTGAATGAACTCATGACGATTTTTCCCTTCAAATCCAGGAGAAGCCAAGGTGATCGGGCCCATGTGCGAGCTCCCCCCCAAGGAATCCCTGGGCGAGAATGAGGGCAGACACTGAATAGAGCCCAACCCGCAGAGGAGTTCTGCTTTCCCGTGGGCTGCGGGCGAGCCACACCAGGACCACGCCCAGCGCGGCGATCAGCATGCCGTTCCACCGGTGGATCTGCATAACAGCATCCCCGCCGAACCAGAGACCGGTATGGATCCACCCGAACAGCGCCGCGATCACGCCGCCGGCGGCGCCGCCATAGATCAGCACGCGGACAGCCGGTTCGAGACTTGTTCCTCGCTGTGCCATAACGAACAGCTCAGTCAGCGCCGCCACCAGGAACAAAGCGATTGGAAAGTGGACCGTTGCGGGGTGCAGCTTCTGGAGGAAGGTAAGAGCGCCGGCTTCCCCTGCACCTTCATGTCCTCCCGCTGCCTCATCGTGCCCGCCTGACACGCGTGTCTCTTCGGCGGCGTGACCAGACCCCGAGGGCGCGACACCAAGTTCGGAAGTCTGTCCGGCTGTGTCCGAGGTCAGCGTGGCGGTTTCAGCTTCTCCGTGTTTCTCATCACCATGCGCATGGGCAACGCTCACCGAGAGTAAGCCCGCGCATAGAAGCACAAGGAAATGGGCAGCTTTCATAACAGCGGGATCTCTTTCAGGGCGGGTTAACGCGGCTTATGCTGCGGTTACGCATCCCGAGCCGCCTCCCCTCACGTAAGTTCAATTGAGGGCTGCGGACGGTTCGAGCGTATTGAGAAACGACCTGCAGCCGAAGGATCGACCGTCACCGATGAAACAGCAATTGGGTTCCTATCTCGAGGGTCTCGCGCACGATGCTGACGCCGAGGTGCCGGACGGCTTCATGGAGGGAGTCTGGGAGCGGGTCGGCGATATCAGCGCGCGTCGGGATAGAACCATGCGCAGCGCGCTGTTCGTGGCCCTCTTCGCAGTCGGACTGAGCGCAGGAGCCGTCACCGTTCAAGTGCCTGCCTACGCGCAGGATCGAAGCTATCCGTTGTTCAGCGACGCAGGGCTTTCTCCTTCTGCGTTGCTGCACGTCGATCGATGACCAATCCAAAACGGCAAATCCTGATTGCCATTCTGCTCGCCACTCTGGCGGGGTTTCTGGGTGCAACCGCGGCACAGAGATGGTTCGCGCCAGTTCAGTCGGGCGGGCTCCACGAGTTCGTACACGAGCAGCTCGACCTTACCGCAGACCAGGACGAGCAACTGGACCGGCTCGAGGAGCGGTATGATATCGAGAACGCGCAGCGCGAACTTGCGGTTCGTCGCGCGAACGCTGTTCTGGCCGCTGCGATGGACAGCGAGCACGAATACGGCCCTGAGGTAAGCGCCGCGATCGACCAGGTTCATGCCAGCATGGGCGAGTTGCAGAAGGCGACGGTGCAGCATGTTTTCGCTATGCGAAGTATCCTCAACGAGGATCAGCAACGTGAATTCGACCGACAGGTTGCCCGGTCGCTGACCGGTTCGCCGCCGGAATGATCCCGGAGTGGAGGGGCAATCTCACGACCAGGAGCAGCTTGTCGCAAAGGTTGTCGCCGGTGACCGCCGTGCCTTCACCCTGCTCGTAGAACCGTTACTGCCGAGACTGCTGGCGACTTCGTTTCGAATGCTGGGCGTTCGCCAGGATGCGGAGGATGCGGTGCAGAGTGCGCTGGCATCGGCCTGGATCGCCCGCGCGCGGCTCGACCCAATGCGGCCTATCCTGCCCATTCTGACCACCATCACCTTGAACAAGTGTCGCGACAGATTGCGGCGCAGAAAAGCGGCCCGATTCCTGGGCTTCGGAAAGGTGCTGGAAATCGATCTCGCTGCCGATCGCGCGCCGTCGCCGGAAATTGAGGCTTTGGACAAGCAGCTTCTAAAGGCAACCCATGCAGAGATCCTCAATCTGCCGCGGCGCCTGCGCGAAGCCCTTATACTCGTGACCGTCGAGGGGCGAAGCCAGGGCGAGGCTGCCGAACTGCTCGGCATTTCGGAAAAAGCGGTGGAATCGCTGGTCTACCGCGCGCGCAAGCAGCTCAGAAATAAACTCGACCTCGAGTGAGGGGAAAGCCCGCTTGGCGCGTAATTCCGGGTCATAGAAAACCTGCAGGAATCTACATGCTGACGATGAACCGAAGAGGCCTTCTGGGCGCAGGGGCCGGTGCCGCCGGTCTGGCCGGGTTGACTGCCCTGACTCCCGCCTGGGCCCGCGGCGCCAATATTCACAATGGCGTTATTCGCTCGGGCTTCGATGAAGTCTCTGGATCATCGATCGATCTGACGATCGGTGAAGGCCCGCGCGTGGTTCAGGGCCGCCGGGGTCATGCCGTTGCGGTCAACGGCAGCGTCCCCGGCCCGCTGGTCCGGCTGAAGGAAGGGGAGCCGGTTCGCCTCAACGTCACGAACACGCTTTCGCAGGACAGCTCGATACACTGGCACGGGCTTCTCGTGCCGTTCCAGTTCGACGGCGTGCCTGGCGTCAGTTTCCCGGGCATCAAGCCGGGCGAGACCTTCACCTACGATCTTCCCGCCATTCGCCAGACCGGCACCTACTGGTGGCACAGCCACTCTGATCTTCAAGAGCAGGCGGGGCACTACGGCCCCATCGTGATCGATCCGGCGGGAGCCGATCCGGTGCAGGCGGATCGCGACTACGTGCTGCTGCTCAGCGAATTCACGCCGATGCATCCGCACGCGATCATGGACAAGCTGAAGAAGGGCGAAGGGTACTTCAATTACCAGAAAACCACCTGGACCGACGACTATCCGCTGAGCGGAGAGGACAGGCGGATGTGGGCACAAATGCGCATGATGCCGACCGACATTCTCGACGTGACCGGCTCCACTTACACGTACCTCGCCAACGGGCATGGTCCGCTGGAAGGCCTGGAGTTTCTCTTCAATCCCGGCGAGCGGGTGCGCATCCGGGTGATCAATGGCAGCGCGATGAGCTTCTTCAACGTCCGCATCCCCGGCGCGCGCATGCAAATCGTCGCCGCCGACGGGCAGAATGTGCGCCCGGTGGCGGTCGAGGAGTTTCAGATCGGCACCGCCGAAACATACGATTTCGTTGTCGAGCCCACCGGCGAGGCGATGACGATCGTTGCCGAGTCGATGGACCGCTCGGGCATGGCGGTGGCAACCCTCGCCAGCAGCCCCGGCGCGCGAGCGGCGGTCCCGGCGCTGCGCGACCCTCCGCTCCTGACTATGGCCGACATGGGTATGAGCGGCATGGATCACGGCGGCGGCATGGCCGGGATGGATGGCAGCGACGACTCCATGAGCGGAATGGATCATTCCGCCATGGGGCACGCTCCTGCGGGCCCGGCCACGACGAGCGCAGCGGAGCCCATGGGCGCGATGGACATGGGCGGCATGAACATGCGCGACACGTCCATGTTGCCGCCCGATGTGGCGGTCGGGCCGGGCCTCGACATGGTGGCGATGAATCCGGTCGACCGGATGGGCGATCCCGGCATCGGGCTCGACAAGGTCCCGCACAAGGTCCTTACCTACAGGGATCTGGTCGCGCTTGAGCCCAACGATGACTTGCGCACGCCGTCCCGCCAGATGGAAATCCACCTCACGGGCAACATGGAACGGTTCATGTGGTCGTTCGACGGGAAGAAGTTCTCGTCGGTCAGCGACGAGCCGATCCGTTTCGCCTACAACGAGCGGGTCCGGGTAAAGTTGGTCAATGACACGATGATGGCCCATCCGATCCACCTGCATGGCCACTTTTTCGAACTGGTGAATGGCGCGCCGGCAGACCGCCAGCCGCAGAAGCACACCGTCATCGTCCAGCCCGGCGGGAGCGCCTCGTTCGATCTGACCGCCGACGAGTCCGGAGACTGGGCGTTCCATTGCCACCTTCTCTATCACATGCATGCAGGGATGTTTCAGATCGTCACCGTGGCGCCGAAAGGCGACGCGCCCGAGCAAGAGCGCGTGGGAGAACACGGATGAAATCGCTGTTCGTACTGCTCCTCATCGGAGCCGCGCCGCCCGCGTTGGCACAGCATGCCGGGCATGCCATGCCGGCGCCCGCTCCAACTCCTGCGCCAACCCCGGCACCCACGGCAGAGCAGAGCGCGCAGCCGGGCACGATGGACCATTCTCAAATGGACCATTCGCAGATGGAGACGGACGCGCAGCAGACACCCATCGCCGATCATTCGCAGATGAACCATTCCCCTGCGCAGGCAGAGACGGTCGACCACTCGCAAATGGATCACGGTGCGATGGCGATGCCGATCCCCGCCGGGACGCCGCCGCCTTCAGCCGGATCGGGGCCGCCACGTGCCGCGGACGCCATCTGGGGCGCCGACGCTATGCGCCCGAGCCGCGAGCAACTGCGCGAAGAACAGGGCGGCCAGACCTTTTTCTGGTTCATGGCCGATCGCGCCGAATACCGGCTGCGCGAGGGTAAAGACGGCTATCTGTGGGACGTGCAGGGGTATTACGGCGGCGATATCAACAAGTTCTGGTTCAAATCCGAGGGCGAAGGCAGTTTCGGCGAGGAAATCGAGGGCGCAGAAGTCCAGGCACTATACAGCCGCGCAATTGGCCCGTGGTTCGACCTGCAGGTAGGTGTACGCCAGGATTTGGCCCCGCGCGACCGGACCTATGCGGTCCTCGGCATCCAGGGTCTGGCGCCCTATCTGTTCGAAATCGATGCCGCGGCGTTTCTGTCCAACAAGGGGGACCTGACCGCGCGGATTGAAGGTGAGCTCGATCAGCGGATCACGCAACGCCTCATTCTGCAACCGCGCGCAGAATTTAACCTGTCGGCGCAGAACGTGCCTGAACTCGGCATCGGGTCGGGCTTGGACACGGTCGAACTCGGCCTGCGTCTGCGTTATGAATTCGCCCGTGAGTTCGCGCCGTACATTGGCGTTGAACAGGAATGGAAGCTCGGCCGAAGCGCAGACTATGCGCGCGCGAACGGCGAAGATCCGAGCGTGACAAATTACGTCGTCGGCATACGATTCTGGTTTTGAGGGAGGGAAGTTCAATGCACGCATGGATAATTCGAGGAACGATCGCCCTGGTCCTGACAGCGACCACCACCGCGGCGATGGCGCAGTCTACGGATCATACCGAGCACGCCGCCTCGATGCCGATGAACCAGTCGGGGCAAGCCATGAATCATGCGGACCACATGGCAGCCATGAACGACAATGTGGCAGGCGCAGAGGCCGTGCTGACCGCCTATCGCAGTGCCCTGACGGCGCGCGAGGCGGATGCCATGATCGCTCTGTTCGCGGATGAATCCTTCGTTTTCGAGAACGGAAAGGACGAAGGCAGCTTCGCGAACTACATGGAGCATCATCTCGGCCCCGAGCTCGATGCGATCACAAGTTTCGTTTTTGGCAAGCCGACCGTCGCGGTCATCCGGATGGGGCACATGGCCTTTGGGCGCGAGACCTATACCTACCGGATCGAACTCACGGACGGGCGGGTGATCGAGCGCGAAGGCGTTGCAACCTCGGTGCTCACGCACGGCGCCGATGGGTGGAAGATCGTGCAATACCATTCGTCGTCGCGCGCGCCGCGCAGCAAATAAGGTCTCGTGGCGTCGGTTCCGGTATCTCGGAAGCCGTCGCGCAAGCTGCGGCTTCATGTTTTCGGCAGCAAACTGCACAAGTGGCTCGCGCTTTTTGTCGGCGTCCAGGCGCTGTTGTGGATGGGCACGGGCGCCATCATGTCCTTCCTCAAGATTGAAAAGGTACGGTCCGAACACGTTATTACACGGCAGGCCGAAACGCTCGATCCTGCGCTCCCCGGACCGCGATGGTTGGGGGATCGACAAAACCTCGTCGCGCTGACGACCAAATCCGTGGCCGGCCGTGCTGTTGTTCAGATCGAGCGGAGCGACGGGTCGAAAACCCTGCACGACCCTGCCACCGGTCAGAAGCTCTCGCCGCTATCCCGTGTCGACGCGCGCGCCATTGCCCGTCGTGCATGGACCGGACCCGAAACCTTAATTGCAAGCGAGATGCTCATCGAGACACCGGTCGGAACGGAGTTCGGCGGGCCCTTTCCCGCCTGGCAGGTCACCTTTGGCGACGAGGACACGACGAGGATTTATATCGACGCATCCAGTGGAGCGATTCTGGCCGCACGAAGCGACACCTGGCGCTTCTTCGACTTCGTCTGGGGACTGCACATCATGGACTGGACCGAGCGGGACCGGATCAACAGCTGGTGGCTGCTGGTGTTCGGGATCGGCGGAACGATCATCGCTCTGTCGGGCTTCGTCCTGTTGGCAAACCGGTTTCCAAAGCTGCGACGCAAGAAGGTGCGTAGACCGCCGGCAGGCCCGTCCGCATAATCATCCAACTGGCGCTAGGTCCTAGATCCGAGTTCGGCGGCATCCGTTGAAAGTGTCAGCTTCCGCCAGCGCCTTGCTCCGCAAAGATCGGCAGCTTCACTCCGCGCAGTCGCAGTGCATTGCCAATCACCGAAACCGAAGACAGGCTCATTGCCGCCGCCGCTATCATCGGATTGAGCAGCAGGCCGGTAACCGGAAACAGTAAGCCTGCGGCAACCGGAATGCCCAGCGTGTTGTAGGCGAAGGCAAAGAACAGGTTCTGCCGGATGTTCCGCATGGTCGCGCGTGACAGGACTATCGCCTGCACCACGCCGGTCAGATCGCCGCGCACCAGTGTAACCCCGGCGCTCTGGATCGCCACGTCGGTGCCGGTGCCCATGGCGATGCCGACATCGGCTGCTGCAAGCGCGGGCGCATCGTTGATCCCGTCGCCTGCCATCGCGACACGGCGCCCAACGGACTTCAGTCTCTCGACTTCGCGATGCTTGTCTTCGGGCGAGACGTTGGCGTGCACCTCGTCGATGGCCATCTCCCGCGCCACCGCTTCGGCCGTTCCGCGGCTGTCGCCGGTCAGCATGACCACGCGAATGCCACGACCGTGCAGCGCGGCGATCGCTGCCGCACTGGTGGGTTTGATGGGATCGGCCACTGCTATCAGGCCTGCGGGGCGCCCGTCGAACGCGACGAACATCACCGTTTGCCCTTGTGCCCGGCCAGCCTCGGCCGAGCCCAGCCATGTCTCGTCGTCGATCCCCACACGCCGCATCATCTTCTCGTTCCCGATCGCCACCCGTCGGGCACTTACGGTCGCTTCGACGCCTTCGCCGGTAGTCGAGGCCAGGTCCGTTGCATTGGCGGGCGAGACCCCGCGCGCCCGCGCGCCCTCGACGATTGCATGCGCCAGCGGATGCTCGCTGCCCAGCTCGACGCCCGCGACGGCTGCAAGGAACTCGGTTTCGTCGATGTCTTGCACAGGATTGACTGTCACCAGGTCGGGCTTGCCCATCGTCAGCGTGCCCGTCTTGTCGACCACCAGCGTGTCGATCTTCTCGAGCGTCTCGAGCGCTTCGGCATTGCGAATCAAGATGCCGTGTTGCGCGCCCTTGCCGGTGCCGGTCATCACGGACATCGGAGTGGCGAGCCCCAGCGCACAGGGGCAGGCAATGATCAGGACCGCAATGGCGTTGACCAGCGCATACGCAAATGCCGGTGCAGGTCCCCAGATTGCCCACACTACGAAAGTGGCGATTGCGACCACGACGACGGCGGGCACGAACCAGCCCGCGACCTGATCGGCCAATCGCTGAATCGGCGCGCGGCTGCGCTGCGCCTCGGCGACCATCTGGACGATCTTGGACAGCATGGTGTCCTTGCCGACGTTGGTGGCCCGCATGACGAAGCCCCCCGTCTGGTTGACCGTTCCGCCGATGACCGTATCGCCCGCGCGCTTGGTCACCGGCAGCGGTTCGCCGCTCACCATCGACTCGTCGATTGCGCTCGATCCCTCCTCGATTTCGCCGTCGACGGGGACCTTGTCACCAGGCCGCACGCGCAAGCGGTCACCGGTCGCCAGCTCATCGAGCGGCACTTCGCGTTCATCGCCTTCGCCGAAGATCTTCACAGCAGAAGGCGGGGCGAGTTCTAGCAATGCGCGAAGGGCGCTCGATGTCGAGCCGCGTGCCTTCAATTCCAGTACCTGCCCGAGGAGGACAAGCGTGGTGATAACCGCCGCTGCCTCGTAATATACGCCCACCCGGCCCGAATGATCTTGGAACGCCGGCGGGAACAAATCCGGCAGCGCCGTTGCCACCAGGCTGAACAGATAGGCAATGCCGACGCCGATTCCGATCAGCGTGAACATGTTCAGATTGCGCGTCTTGAGCGATTGCCACGCACGAACGAAAAACGGCCAGCCGCCCCATAGAACCACGGGGGTGGCGAGGACGAACTGCGCCCATTGCGCCCGGGCCGGCTCGATCAGCTGGTCGAAGCTGAGACCCGGAACCATATCGCTCATTGCATAGGCGAACAGCGGCAACGTGAGCAGCGCGCTCCACCAGAAGCGGCGGCTCATATCGACGAGTTCGGGATCGGGTCCTTCGTCAAGACTCACGGTTTCTGGCTCGAGTGCCATGCCGCATATCGGGCAGCTCCCCGGGCCCGGCTGACGGATTTCTGGATGCATTGGACAGGTATAGATCGTGCCCTCGGGCACATCCTCGACAGCATTCAGGTGCGCGCCTGATAAATAAAGTTCGGGGTCTGCACGAAATTTATCGTGGCAGCGCGAGGAGCAGAAATAATGCTTGGCCCTATTATGCTCAGTGACGTGTTTTGCGCTGTCGATCTTAACATCCATGCCACAAACGGGGTCGACCGCGAAACCCTCAAGGACCGGCTCGTCGTCTCGATAATTCGGGTGTGTCCTGTCCTGGTTCATGGACGCCTTCTTTTCTGACTTCAATTGCATTGGCTGACGCTGCCACCTCACCGGCTTGTATGGGATGATCGTGCGAAGTTAAAGTTGGAGCAAACCGAAGGAACACGGCTGCGAGGCAAAGGTTGGAGTGACGTAACCAGAACGCTCGAAGGAGAGTCGCCATGGAGCGCGCTCAAATCGAAGATAACCTCTCGCTCCTGACGTTTCCGCCTGCGGCGCACGACCTGCAATCTCTCGCGGACGCTGGATTCAAGTCGATAGTCAATTTGAGGCAGGCAGGCGAGCAGGGCGAAAAGCTGAGCCCGCAGGCAGAAGCGGAAGAAGCGCGCGAAAGCGGGCTGGAGTATCTGCACTATCCCGTTTCACCGCGAGATTTGACGGCCGAAAACGCGAAGGACTTCACGGCGAGGTTGGAACAGCTCCCCGCCCCGGTCGCCATTCACTGCGCCGGTGGGCGTAGGGCGAGCCTGATGGGGCTTGCGTCCTGGGCGCTTCAAAACGGCCGTGATGCCGCCACGGCAGCGAAACGAGGCCGCGATTTTGGACTGGAAATCAGCGAAGACGATTTATCGCCACTGCTCGATGTAAGCGGGGCAGATGCGCGATGATCTTCAGGCAGCTCATCGAACCGGAATCGTCAACCTACACCTATCTGATCGGGTGCGAGAACACCGGCAAAGCCGTTTTGCTCGATCCGGTAATCGAGACCTGCGACAGGGATGTGGAGGCGGCCGCTACCCTCGGCCTGAATCTTGCCTTCACGCTCGACACCCATATCCATGCCGATCACATCACAGGCGCATGTCGGCTGCGCAGCCTGACCGGGTGCAGGGTCGCTTATCCGGCTGATGACAATCTTTCTTGCGCGGATGTTGAAGTGAGCGAGGAAGCGCCGTTATCCGTTGGCGATCTGACCATTCGCGCCTTGTTCACCCCCGGGCATACCGACAAACATCATTGCTACCTGATAGAGCAAGACGGCCATACGCAGGTCTTCACCGGCGATGCGCTGCTCATCGACGGGTGCGGTCGCACCGATTTCCAGAACGGCGATTCCACGACCCTTTACAAGTCAGTCCGCGAAAAGCTGTTCGCTTTGCCGGGAGACACGCTGGTCTACCCTGCGCATGACTATTCAGGCCGCCGAGTCTCGACGATCAGCCAAGAGCGCACGCGCAATCCTCGATTGAACGACGAAATCTCGCTTTCCGAGTTTCAGCGAATCATGGCCGAACTCGACTTGCCCTATCCCAAGAAGATCGACGTCGCCGTTCCCGCCAATTTAAAGTGCGGCGACTGCGTGGAAGAAGCGCTTGAGCACCTGCACGAGATCGGCGGAAAATCGCCACAGGGCTAGTGCTCGTGATTGACACTTCTTAGCCTTTCACGACGACGAACTGCCCCATCATGCCTGCGTCCTCATGTTCGAGGATGTGGCAATGATACATGTAAGGCAGGTCCGGATCGGTGTGTTCCTCGAAGCGCAGGAGCAGGCGCACCTGCTCGCGCGGATTGACGACGATAGTGTCCTTGAACCCCGTTTCCAGCGGCGGCGGCGCGCGTCCCGCGCGATCGATCACGCGGAACTGGGCGTTATGGATATGAAAGGGGTGCGCCATTATCGAGGCGTTGGCGATTTCCCAGATTTCCCACTGCCCGACGGGTACGCGCTCGTTGATGACGTTCATGTCCATGCTCGCGCCGTTGATCGACATGCCGCCGCCCATCATGCCCATGTCGAGGACAAATCTCCTCGTGCGGACAGCCACCGACGGATCGGGCGCGGCAAACGAAGCCAGCCGCGCTGGCAAAGCGGTCGATCGGGCTGCGCCCTGCGGCCTGATTTCGAGAATCCGGAAGACCTTGTCAGCGCCGCCGCCCTCACGGCCTCGATTCATCATGCCTCGCCTCATGATGCCCCGGCCGTCCCCGCCCATCATACCCATCGAATTGTCCGGGCTGGTGGCGACCAGGCTGAGTGGGCGACCCTCGGAAAGGTCGATGATCACCTGCGCGCGTTCTCCCGGGGCGAGCCTGAGCGACCGGATCGGATGGGGGCGCTGGAGAAGGCCGCCATCGCTCGCGACCAATTGCATGGTCTGCCCGCCGGACAGCGAGAAATCGTAGAAGCGCGCATTCGAACCATTGAGGATGCGCAGGCGCAACAGGCCGGTTCCCGCGTCGAACACTGCGTTCTGAGTACCGTTCACGAAGATACGGTCTCCGCGCACGCCCATCATCTGTGCATGCATGGTCTGCGGATAGAGCAGCCTGCCGGAGCTATCGAGCAGGCGGTCCTGGACGATAAGCGGGATATCGTCGACGCCGTATTCGCTCGGCAGATCGAGTGCGTCTTCCTCGTCATCGCGGACGTAGATCGGTGCGGCGAGCCCCGCATAGACCTGCGGTCCCGTGCCGCGATGCAGATGCGAGTGATACCAGTAGAGCGAAGCGCGCTGGCGAACTTCGAAAGACGGGCTCCAGCGTGTGCCTGGACGGATCAGCTGGTGCGGTCCGCCGTCAGCGGCGGCGGGAAGCTCGAATCCATGCCAGTGGACCGTCGCGCCCTCTGGCAGTTCGTTGTCGATATGCAGCCGAACCCGCTCGCCGCGGCGCATCTCCAGCGTCGGGCCAAGGTAGGGCGCGTTTAACCCGATCGTGGGCGAAGCGACACCGGGAGCGAATTCCTTCTGCCCTGCGGATACTGACAGTCGGAATACCCGCTCGCCCAGTTCGACGGTTCCCTGGTCGCGCTGGGGAATGACAAGCGAATTGGCACCGGCTCCATCGGAACCAAGCAGCGAGTTCCTCGCTTCGCAGGCCGACAACGGAAAAACCATGAAGCCGGCAGCGGCTGTGCCGGCTGTTCTCAGCAAGGCGCGTCGGTCGAGACCGGTCGAGATGACCCACCGGTCCACTCTATTTGCTCCGAAGATACTTGATCAGCGCGGCGATGCCCAACACCATCAGGACAGCCAGCAACAGGCAGAACAGTCCCATGATCCCCATCATCGCCGACGGCATTTCACCATTCATCATCGTCCTTCTCCTGTAATACCGGCCCCGGAAAACCATCCGGGGCCGGTCCACAAACTACTTTTTGGTGATGGAGGTGATCGAGCTGCCACTTTCTCCGGTGGCAAATTCGAACGAGACTTTATCGCCAACCGCAACGCGGTTACGCAGTTGTTCGTCGGCTTCGAACGCCATCGTCATGGCCGGCCACTTAATTGCCGGGACTGCGCCGTGATCGATGGTGATCGTTCCCGCATCGGTATCGATGGCGGTGACCGTTCCTTCGGCTGAGGCGCTCTGCATCGCGCCGTCCGATCCCATCATCGGCATGTCGGCACCGTCCATCGGCATCTGACCGTCTGCCATCTGGCCTTCTGCCATGGCCGTGTCGTCCATCATTTCGGTATCGTCGCCAGAGCCGCAGGCGGCGAGCGCCAGCGGCGCGGCCAGTAAAGTCATGAGGGTTGCAAAACGCATTCTTCTTCTCCTTCGAGGGGTTTGGACCGTTTGGTCCGGGGGCGCCGCATCATCAGATAGGCGGCGGGAAGCACGAACATCGAAAGCAGGGGGGCGGTTATCATCCCGCCGATCATCGGGGCGGCAATGCGGCTCATCACCTCCGAGCCCGCACCGGTGCCGATGAGGATCGGAAACAGTCCGGCGAGGATCACGGCGACGGTCATTGCCTTGGGCCGCACGCGCAACAGCGCGCCTTCGCGGATCGCCGCCGATACCTCATCGGCGTCGAGGTCGCCCTCCCGCCGCTCCAACGCGGCTTTTAGGTAGATCAGCATGACCACGCCGAACTCTGCTGAAACGCCTGCGAGCGCGATGAACCCCACGGCCGTCGCGACCGACTGGTTGTACCCCATCAGGTAGAGCAGCCAGAACCCGCCAGTCAGCGCAAAGGGGAGCGTACCCATGATCAGCAGCGCCTCGTCGAAGCGGCGGAAGATAAGATAAAGCAGCAGGAAGATGATCGCGAGCGTCGCCGGCACGACAATCTTCAGGCGCTCATAGGCGCGGGTCAGATATTCGAACTGCCCGGCGTAAGACAGGCTGACGCCTGCGGGCAGATCGACCTCGGCCGCGATCGCCTCCTGCAAGTCGCTCACCACCGAGGTCAGATCGCGCCCGCGTACATCGATGTAGACGAAGCTGGTCGGGCGTCCCTGCTCGCTCTTGAGCATGGGCGGGCCGCTGGTCACCCGGACATCGGCGACGGTGCCAAGCGTGATCTGCTGTCCCGCAGGGGTGAGTACCGGAAGATTGCGCAGTTCATCGACGCTGTCGCGGATCTCGCGCGGATAGCGGACATTAACCGGATAGCGTGCCAGCCCTTCGACCGTGCGCGCGACATTCGCGCCGCCAATCGCGCCCGAGACGATCTGTTGTACGTCGGCGATGTTGAGCCCGTAGCGCGCTGCTTCCAGGCGATCGATATCGACATCGACATAGCGGCCCCCCGAAAGCCTTTCAGCCAGCGCCGAGCTAACCCCCGGCACCTGCTTGGCGATCCGCTCGACCTGGAGCGCGACGCGTTCGATCTCATCCAGATCCTCGCCCGAAACCTTGACCCCGATCGGGCTCTTGATGCCGGTTGCGAGCATGTCGATGCGGTTGCGGATGGGGGGCACCCACACGTTGGCGAGACCCGGCACCCGCACCACGCGATCGAGCTCCTCGACCAGCTTGTCGGTCGTCATGCCCTCGCGCCATTCCTCGCGCGGCTTGAAGCGGATCGTGGTCTCGAACATCGTCAGCGGCGCCGGATCGGTCGCCGTGTCGGCGCGGCCGGCCTTGCCGAAGACGGTGTCCACTTCGGGCACCGTCTTGATCAGGCGGTCGGTCCGCTGGAGCAGTGCCGAGGCCTCGGCTGGAGACAGACCGGGAAGCGCGCTCGGCATGTAGAGCAGATCGCCCTCGTCGAGCGGGGGCAGGAATTCGCCGCCAAGGCGCGAGAAGGGAACGAGCGTCGTCGCGAAGATCAGCCCGGCGATGACCAGCGTTGCCTTGGGACGGCGCATCACCCAATCGAGCCCGGGCCGGTAGGCGCGGGTCAGCGCTCTGTTGATCGGATTGCTGTCTTCGGCGGGGATCTTGCCCCTGATCAGCCAGCCCATCAGAACCGGCACCAGCGTGATCGACAGGATCGCCGCCGCCGCCATCGCATAGGTCTTGGTGAACGCGAGCGGGGCGAACAGTCGCCCTTCCTGCGCCTGCAGGGTGAAGACCGGCAGAAATGACAGGGTGATGATCAGCAGGCTGAAGAACAGCGCCGGGCCGACCTCCTTCGATGCATCGGCGACGATCCGCCAGCGCTCCTGGACCGACAGCACGGCATCCGGGTTCTCCTCGGTCCAGCGCTCGATGTGCTTGTGCGCATTCTCGATCATCACCACCGCCGCATCGACCATCGCGCCGATGGCAATCGCGATTCCGCCCAGCGACATGATGTTGGCGTTGACGCCCTGGAAGCGCATCACGAGAAAGGCGGCGAGGACGCCGAGCGGCAATGTGACGATCGCCACGAGCGCGGAACGCGCGTGCCACAGGAACAACAGGCACACGAGCGCGACGACGATGAACTCCTCGATCAGCTTGGTGGTGAGATTCTCGACCGAGGCGTCGATCAGCTGGGAGCGGTCGTAGGTCGTGACGATCTCGACGCCTTCGGGCAGGCTCGCCTGCAACTGATCGAGCTTCGCTTCCACCGCCGCGATCGCACCGCGAGCGTCGGCGCCCTGCCGCAGGATGACGATCCCGCCCGCGACTTCGCCCTCGCCGTTCAGTTCGGCGATGCCGCGCCGCAGTTCGGGCCCGATCTGGACATTGGCGACATCGCCCAGCGTGACCGGAACGCCGCCCGCTTCGGTGCGCAGCGGTATGACGCGAAAATCATCCAGACTCCCGAGATAGCCCGACGCGCGGACCATGAATTCGGCTTCACCCATCTCTACGATGGAGCCGCCCGCCTCCTGGTTGCCCGCCTGGACCGCGCTCACCACCTCGGCGTGGGTCACGCCGAGCGAGGCCATGCGATAAGGGTCGAGTACGATCTGGTACTGCTTGACCATGCCGCCGACGCTGGCGACTTCGGCAATGCCGGGAATGGTCTTCAGCTCGTAGCGTAGGAACCAGTCCTGCAGACTTCTCAGCCCTGCAAGATCGTGCCCTCCACTGCGATCGACCAGCGCATATTCGTAGATCCACCCGACCCCGGTCGCATCCGGGCCGAGCGTACTCTCGACGCCTTCGGGCAGACGGTTCTGGACCTGGTTGAGATATTCCAGAACGCGCGAGCGCGCCCAGTAGAGATCGGTCCCGTCCTCGAAAATGACATAGACGTAGCTGTCGCCGAAAAACGAATAGCCGCGCACGGTCTTCGCTCCCGGAACCGAAAGCATCGTCGTCGCCAGCGGATAGGTGACCTGGTCCTCGATAATGCGCGGGGCCTGCCCGGCATAGCTCGAGCGGATCACCACCTGTACATCCGACAGATCGGGCAGAGCATCGACCGGGGTGGTCCGCACTGCCCAGAAGCCGGCGAGCGCCAGACCGATTGCAGCCAGAACCACGAAAAGGCGGTTGGCAATCGAACTGTCGATGATCCGCGCGATCATTCGCCGGTCTTCCGGATCGAGACGATGCGAGGTCCGCTTCTGGCCTGGACAAAGGTGAAGGCAGCCCGGTCGCCGCGTTGAAACCCGCGCAGCTGCGCCGGACCCTCGGTGGCGAACCCCATCGTCATGGCCGGCCATTCGAGCGCGGGCACCGGGCCGTGCCGCAAGGTTACACTGCGGGCAGTGATACGCTCGATCGTGCCGGTGGCGCGATAGGTGCGCGGCTTATCCGCTTCCTTCTGCGTTTCGCCTTCGCCAGCGGTCGATGGAGCCTTGTCGATCGCGCGCACATCGATACCGGCGAGGCTGGCTTCGGAGTCGAGCAGGAACTGGCCCGAAACGACCACCTTTTCGCCCGCCGCGAGCCCAGCAAGCACTTCGGTCCGACCGCCTGCTTCGCGTCCGATCCGGACCTCGGCAGGGCGGTAGCCCCCACCCTCCTGAGTGATCATCACCAGGGTTCGTTCGCCGGTGCGGATCACGGCCTCGGACGGCACCAGCAAGGCCTCTTGCCGCTCGGGTGCAAGCGTGACCTGGGCAAACATCCCCGGCTTCAGACGCAGCCCGGGATTGGGCATCGCCGCGCGCACGGTGATCGTCCGGCTGGCATCCTGCGCGCTGGGCAGAATGGCGATGATCCGCCCGGAAAAGCGGTCGCCGGGAAAAGCGGTGAGGGTCGCGCTTACCGGCTGTCCAACGCGGGCGCTCCCCGCCAGCGCCTCTGGCACCGCCGCCTCGAGCCAGATCGGACTGTAGCCGCTGATTTCCGCGAGAGTCTGGCCCGCCATGACCGTCATGCCCGGCCGCACACCAAGGGCAGTGATCGCCCCGGATTGCGGCGCGGTGACTGTAATCGTCGACTGCGGCCTGCCGCTGCGTGCTACCGAAGAAATCACCGATTCCGGCATGCCGAGCAGGCGCAGGCGTTCTCGCGCGGCCTGGATCAAGGCTTCGTCTCCGGTCCCCGCGACGGCCAGATATTCGTTTTGCGCACCGCCCCATTCAGGCACCAGAAGATCGGCGATCGGCGCGCCCCTGGCGATCAGGTCTTGCGGTGCGTGGCCGTAGGTCCGCTGGACATAGCCGCCGGCGCGTGGCTGGACGATTGCGACTTCGCTCCCGTTATAGGCGAGCGTGCCGGTAACCGTCGTCTCCGGCTCCAGAACGCCGAATTCGACCTCCGAGGTGCGGATCCCGAAATTCTGCACCATCGTGGAATCGATGCTGACTCCTTCGCCGCCCTGCGCCTCGCCTCCGGCGCATTTCGGGACCAGCTGCATGTCCATGAACGGAGATTTGCCCGGCTCGTCGAAGCGCTGGTCGGGCACCATCGGATCGTACCAGTAGAGCACTTCTTCGCATCCGGTCTCGGCAGCAGCATCATCATTCCCACCGCCACCTTCGCCGAGCATCGACAGACCGTAGCCGGCTCCCAGGCTGATCAAGGCAATACCGGCCGCCGCCGCATAGGAGCGCTGGCGCGGCGTCAGACGATCGAACATAGCTCTCACGGCCTGTCCTCCCCGTACGTAAGTCGCAGCGTCGCAGCCGCCTCGACCGCCGCCTGCTCGCGTTCGAGAATCTCGAGTTCGAGAAGTGCTAGCGCAGATTTAGCCGCGATCACGTCGACGAGATCGGCGCGGTCGGCGGCGAAGCTTGCCGTCTCGAGTGCGGTCCGATCGCGTGCGAGCGGGAGAAGCTCGTCGCGCGCGCGCTCCCATTGCCGCACCGCGCTGCGCCAGGCGGCAACGTCGGCCTCGAACCGGGCAGTGATCCCGCGCAGGCGGTCGTCGCGCTCGGCCAGCGCGGCAGCTGCGTCTGCCTCGGCTGCCGCGATACGCGGGTTCTGGCGCCGATCGGTGAAGATCGGCAGCGTGACCGAGCCCATGACCGACACGACATCGCCGAAATCGGGATTTCTGCGACCGTAGGTCACGCTCACGCCGAAGTCGGGTCGCTTTTCGGAGCGAGCCAACCGGACGCCTGCTTCGGACCGCTCACTCTCGGCGCCCGCAAGCAGGAGTTCGGGGTTGGTTTCCAGGTCACGCCGTAGCCGTTCCGGATCCACATCGGCGCTGGGAGCGACGCCCTGCGCGACAGGTTGGTCAGCGGCAATATAGCGCGAAAGGCGAGCCTGCGCCGTTTCGCGGCTTGCCTCAATGGCAGTTATGGCATCCTCGATCCCGAGCAGTTCGCGCCGGATCGCCAGGCTCTCGGCGGGCCTTGCCGATCCCGATGCGACCGCGCTGTTAGCGACCGGAACGAACTCCCGAAGGTCGGCTAGCGCGGTGCGTGCGAGATCCATCCGTCGCTGTGCATAATAAAGGCTCACCCAGGCGCCTCCGGCATCAGCGAGAATATTACGTTCCGCCATGCCGAGACGCGCTTGGGCGAGGCGGATCTCCGAACTGGCGAGACCGGACCGTGCGCGGCGGCGGGCGAGGTTCGGGATTTCCTGCTCGATGCCGACCGCGATCTGGGTCGGAAGCTGCCGATCGATCTCGAAGGCGGCTGGCCCCGTTACCGGCAGATTCATGACGCCAGCGCGCAAGCGCGGATCGGGCAGCTCGTCGACAGCATCCGCCGCCACCCGCCTTGCTTCCACGCGCAACGCGCCCGCCTCCAGAACGGGCTGCTCCGCCCGCGCGGCTTCAAGCGCTTCCTCGTAGCCGACGGGCTGCGCCTGTGCAGCCTGCGCGGCGATCATGGCTGCCAAAGGCACCCAGCAAATCCGCCAAGACATTGGATAAACCTCGCTCGTTCAGAGCGGGCCGGTAAGGCGATGCACATGCCATCGCGGTCGTGCCGCGGCGCACAGACGCAGTCATCCAGCCAGCTCGCTTAGCGACGCAGCGCGCCGCCGTTCGAAAACTAGACGGTGAGGCTGGTTTGTGGAGGCGGCGACTCCGGCCGCATCGGTTCGCTTACGAGCCGAACAGCGTCGCGGGTGAGATAAGATGCGGCGGCCGGGAACGGCGCTGCTTGCATTGAACCACCACCTGAAAGCGCCAGCGGCGGCAGGCAATTCATGGCGACAAGACAATCGAGCGTCATGTCCGGGCAAGGCCCTTCGCGATCGGATTCATCCTGGCTGCCCATGCCGTGCTCAGCTGACGCCTGCGCCATCTCGGCGCATTCCGCCATCTCCGCCGGCTCGCTCTGCGGAACAGCCGCCTGGGCCGCAATCTGAACGAACAGGCCGAAGCTGAAACATATAAATGCCAAGGCGCGAAGAAATCTCACTCGACGCAATAGTCCGGCTACCAGCCAAGTGCAAGTCGGCCGACCGCCTGCGCCATGCGCTCGAACGCTTGCAGCCTTAAGTCTCTGTCAGCAGCAGCAGCCGCTCGCGGCTTAAAGCGTTGGTTCCGAAACCTCCCGCACGAGGTCACCGGTTTCCTTTTTATCGGCGTGACGGGCGATGTCGGCCTGCGAAACGATGCCGCAGCACTTTCCTTCGCGATCGACAACGGGAAGGCGGCGGATCTGGTTCGCCTCCATCTTGCTGCAGCATTCGTCCACGCTCGCCTCTGGCCCCACTGTCACGGGGGAAGCCGACATGACTTCCTCGACCGGAGTGTCGAAACCCTTGCCCTGTGCGACGCAGCGGCAGGCGATGTCGCGATCGGTGACCACGCCGACGAGTGAGCCATCGTCATCGACGACAGGGATTTCGCCGCAATCGTTATCAACCATGAGACTCGCTGCCTCTTTTACGCTGCTCGAGCGCCGGCAGCATGCGGGATTACCGGTCATTACGTCTTGCGCTTGCATGTCGTGTCTCCTGCTTTCCAGAAATTCGAGTTTGGATACGACAAGAGAATGAAGCGCCATCGCGCTCGGTTCCGGTTTGAAGGACAACCCGTTGGCCGTCTGCGGCGGTTTGTCCAATCGCCCAGCGGATGCGGACCCTCACCTTGGACCGAAGCGCCAAGGTGGCCTCGAGACGAAGCACATGCCGAAGCCGGTCCCGATAAGTCATGCCAGATTTGAGGGGAAACAGGCCGCCAATCCGTAGCAGAAGGAACGCCCGCAGTCCCCGTGCGTGCTCAAGCTGCCAGCGCTATGGTATAAAGGGGAAGACCGCGCGTCGCAGAAAGTCGGAGGAAGGATCACATCTTGAATGAAAATTCCGACAGTCCTGTCGTAATCGTCACCGGTTCGAGCGGCTACATAGGCTCCTCGATCGTAAAAAGACTCGCAGCCCGCTATCGCGTGATCGGCTTCGATCGCGATGCGTCGCCGCACCCGCCGGCGGAAGCCGAGTGCGTTTGTGTCGATGTCACCGACCAGGCGAGCATCGATGCGGCTTTCGAACGTGTCCGCACAGCCTATGGCGCCAGAATTGCTTCCTTCATCCATCTGGCCGCGTATTTTGATCTCACAGGCGAACCCAGTTCCAAATATGACGAAGTGACGGTCAAGGGGACTGGTCGGCTGCTCGATGCGCTGCAGGATTTCGATATCGACCAGTTCGTGTTTGTCAGCACGATGCTGGTCCACGCGCCGGTCAAGCGCGGCAAGCTGATCGACGAATCCTCGCCGCTCGACACGCATTTGCCCTACCGGCAATCGAAGGTCCGTACAGAACAACTGATCCGCGAGCAGCGCGGCGACATCAATGCGGTCTTCGTACGGCCTGCGGGCGTCTACGACGACGAAGGCCATTCGGCGTTCCTCGCACAGCAGATCGCGCGCATCTACGAGAAGCGGCCCAGCGCCCGCGTCTATCCCGGCGATCTCGACACCGGCCAGCCCTATCTGCATCTCGATGACCTGCTCGATGCGCTGGAGCGGATCGTCGATCGCCGCGGCGACTTGCCGGAGGAATGGCCCGTCCTTCTCGGCGAAGACGACGTGATGTCGTACGGCGATCTGCAGAAGGCGCTGGGTCGCCTGATCCACGACGAGGACTGGACGACCCGTTCGGTCCCGAAGGGCTTGGCCAAGACGGGCGCCTGGGTCGAAAACGAAGTGCTCGGCGAGGAGGCCTTCATCCGCCCTTGGATGGTCGACATTTCGGACGATCACTACGAACTCGATCTCAGCAACGCGCGGGAAAAGCTGGACTGGACCCCGCAACACAAGCTGAGGACCACGCTTCCGCGGATCGTTGAAGGTCTGAAAGCCGACCCTGCAGCCTGGTATGGCGAAAACAAGCTCAACTCCGCACGCGTGGCCGGTAGCAATTTCGAGGAAGCCGACAATGCAAAGCCAACCCCGCTAAGCGAAAACGCTCTGGCGGACCATTCCAGCCACATGCGCAAGATGCACTTCAGCATGCTGTGGGTTCATTGGCTGACCATGGCGCTCGGCCTCTGGCTCGCGACCACACCCTTCGTCTTCGGAACCTTCGACCAGAGCGAATTCGACTCCGCGGTCATGCGTGTAACCGAGGACCGCAATCTCTGGGATCCGGCGCTGCGGAGCTGGCTGACAGCCTGGAACGATGTCGTGAGCGGCATCTTGATCATGGTCTTTGCGGCCATCTCGCTCTCGCCGCGCGGAGGCTGGGCGCAATGGGCGAACACCTGCATCGGCATCTGGCTGCTCGGCGCCCCGCTGCTGTTCTGGACGCCCGATGCGGCCGTCTATGCCAACGACACCTTCATCGGCGCGCTGGTGATCGCTTTCACCATCCTGGTGCCGATGATGCCGGGCATGGCGCCGGAGGGCATGATGGACGACAGCGACGTGCCGCCGGGCTGGACCTATTCGCCTTCGACCTATGTCCAGCGCATGCCGATCATTGCTCTTGGCGCCGTCGGGTTCTTCCTTTCACGCATTCTCACGGCGTATCAGCTTGGCCATATCGACGGCGTGTGGGAGCCCTTTTTCGCCTCGCCCATTGCGCTCAACGGCACCGAATACATCATCACTTCGGATGTATCCAAAGCCTGGCCGGTGGCCGACGGTGGTATCGGCGCGATGAGTTACATGTTCGAGATCCTGATGGGGGTGATGGGCGGCCGCGCTCGCTGGCGGACCATGCCGTGGATGGTGACGCTGTTCGGTATCGTCGTGGTGCCGCTGGGCGTGATCAGCATCTATTTCATCATCATCCAGCCGATCATGATCGGGACCTACTGCACGATCTGCCTCATGGCGGCCGCTGCGATGCTGATCATGATCCCCTACTCGCTCGATGAACTCGTCGCGATGGGTCAGTTCCTCGTTCTGAACACGCGGCGCGGGCGACCGTTCTGGCGTTCTTTTTTCCGCGGCGACGCGTTGCCGGGCGGTAGCAAGGACAAGCATCCCGGCTTCGATGCCCCGCTCGCGGCGATCGGCGGTTCGGCGGCGCGCGGGGTCACGGTCCCCTGGACATTGGCCATCAGTGTGCTGATCGGCGCTTTCCTCATGTTTTCAAGGCTCGTTCTCGGCACAGAACCACCACTGGCCGACAGCGAACATGTGGTGGGGGCGCTCGTCATCACGGTTGCGGTGATAGCGATGGCGGAAGTTGCAAGACCGCTGCGTTTTCTGAACGTAGCGTTTGGTCTCTGGCTGATGGCGGCTCCCTGGCTGATGGGCGGAGGCACAAGCTTCACGGGCAACATCGTCGGTACGGTACTCGGAGCATTGCTGATAGGACTGAGCCTGCCGAGAGGGCGCCGGAGCGACGAGCATTACGGGAGCTGGGACCGCTTCGTCGTCTAAGATGCTTGTATAAGCAGCGTAGGAACCGGGGATCGAACTCTCGGGCACTTGGCAGAACTTGAACAGGAGACACTGGCTCTGGACCGCAGCACCCGAGATCCACAACGAATGACCTGGCGCGGCGCGCATCCCGCTCTTTGGCTCGCCATATTCGGAGTGCTCATCGCGTTTGCGTGGGAAATGCTGCAACTTCCCTTCTATGAGACCGGCGATCTTAATCCTGCTGCGGCTGCGCGTCGCTGCGCTCTTGCAGCGCTGGGCGATGCCGGAATCATGGTGGCAGCGTATCTCGGGGCTTCGATCGGCAGCGGAAAGACTCCCTGGCTGCTCGCGTGGCCGGTTTCCCGCTTCGTAGCCTATCTGATCATTGGCCTCAGCGTCACGGCGGCCATTGAGATGCTGGCCGTGCGAAGCGACTGGGGGTGGACCTACAGTCCGGCCATGCCGCTCGTGCCCATCTTAGATATAGGTGCGGTCCCGGTGGCCATGTGGATCATCGTTCCTACGGTGGCACTGTGGATGACGCGCAGGATGGGAGTGAACTAGGGACTCGGCGTCGCTTTTGTCGTTTTTTGCAACGCGCCACCCATGGCTGCTGCACGCCGCATCAGAGGAAACACATCGCGACACGGCGCCGATCCAAAGTAATCGTTCGGGCGACAAGCCTGCGCGCGCAGATTAGCACCGGGCAAGCTCGCACCGATGTACCGAGCGCCGCCATTCATCTTCTTGACTAGGCTTGCATCGCGGCAGCTCTTCGCTGGCCTCCGCTGCTCCGAAACCCGAAAAACAGGATTCCTGCGGTGATCACCTGCGCAGCAATCGGCTCGACGGCTGGATAGAACCCAATCAAATCGACCCGTGGGAGACCTTCGAGGAGGGTTACGCCCAGCATCCCCGCTTCTTGAAGCGCGCCAATTCCCTTGCCGGCGAGTACTACGGCGAGGACTGCGACCAGCCACGCACTGTACCTGAAGAACTGTGTAATTGGGAGTTTCCGGCTGTAGCGGAGCATGATCCAGGCGAGGACCGCGAGGACGACGAGTGCTGACAGCGCACCGGCAAGAATGGTCCCGCTGTTCTGAGGATTCCACAAGGCCGCGTAGAACAGGATCGTCTCGAATACCTCGCGGTAGACCACCACGAAGGCGAGCCCGAACAGGAACCAGGCAGACCGGCGCGAAAGAGCCTTACCCATCTTTTCCTGAATGTACCGCCGCCACTCGTCGGCCTGGCTTTTCCCGTGCATCCAGATGCCGACCGAGACGAGCACCACGGCCGCCAGTAGCGCGCCGAACCCTTCGGTAAGCTCACGGCTGGCGCCGCTTATGGTCACGAAATAGGTCGCAGCAGCCCAAGTCGCCACACCGGCGAGCAGGGCAGAAATCCACCCGCCGTGGACGTAGGGCATGACCTCGGTTCGCTCCGACTTCCGGACAAACGCGATCATCGCTATCACCACCAGCAGCGCCTCGAGCCCCTCGCGCAGCAGGATCGTGAAGGCGCCGAGGAAGGTTGAAATGTCTGTCGCCGCTTCGGGCGACGAAGCGGTCTCCGCGCGGTCCAAAAGCGGATATATCTCCCTGAGCTGGCTGCGCAACTCCCCTGGCCGAACACCCGAGTTGATGCTCGCGCGAAAGCCGCTAAGCGCTTGCTCAACCTGCAGCATCAGATCTCCGTCCCGAGTGGACAGAACCGCCTCAAGCGGTTCGAACCCATCGAGATAGGCGGAAAGGGCAAATTCGTTGGCTTGCGCGCGGTCCCCACGCTCGTACGCGGCAAGGCTTTCGCGCAGTTTCTGGCGAACAAAATCCAGTGATCCCGAGCCTTCGGCGGTTGCTACGATCTGCGGATTGGCTCGCAAGTAAGCCATGACGGCAAATGCCCGGTCCTCCCCGATCTGCTGCGCCAACGCCGCTGGTGTCAGGGCGACCAGCGCTTCGAGATCAGGTACGAGACGGCGGATCTCGGCGTTCTCCTCCCAGATGCGCTGGCCTTCTGCTTCGTGCGTGAAGGCTATGCCGCCAGCGTAGAGAGCCAGCGCCCATCGATCCTGATCCTGGAGGGAAGCAAAGCTCGGCATGGTCGTGCCTTCAAGACCCTGGGTGATGACTTGGTAGAGCCCGAACGCGCTGCGCTCCTGCGCGCGCTCCTGATCGGTGAAGTCGATCGGCGGGGGATCGATGTCCATCAGCTGCGACGGCGGAGACTCGCCAGCCGATCCGTGGCACGCGGCGCAGTTCTGGGCGAACAAAGTTGTTGCACGCGTCAGATCAGGCGCCTCGCTGGGGGCGAGCGGGACCGGGTGCTCCGCGAGCAGGGCGGCGGCAAGACTGCGCGCCAGTTGTGCGACTTCGCCGGCCGGCCGCTTGGCCGCAATGGCTTCCCTCAATTCTCTGGCGCGTTCCTGGAGAACGCTCTTGTTCCGACTGGCCGGAAGGCTGCCGATCCGCTCGGCGACCGACGCAGAGAACTCGATCATCTCGTCGTATTCGAACTGGTTGGACACCTTACCGTCGGTAACCGCTGCGCCGTAGTCGACAGCCACATAGTCAAGCATTCGCCAGGTAGTCGCGACTCCGGGTGCGCCAGCGCGCGCTGCGCCAGAAGCCACAACGCTTAGGAGGAGAACAACGATGAGGACAAGCACTCGGCCATTGCGGCCCCAGGAAGGCAAACTGCGATCGGGCATGGAAAGCTCTTATATTCGATGCGACTGATAATCAATTGCAAAGGGTCGGCCAGAGCCAAGGTCACGCAGCTGCGGTCCAGCCGGCGCAGCTCGGCATGCGAGCTGTTCGCCAAAGTCCCAGCGCGGTCGCTATCGACGGCTTCTAACTGTCAATCTCGCATGGCTGTTGGTACGAAAAGACATGATCGTCGCACGTGTTGCAGCGCAGACGAGCTGCAGGTTCAGGCTCCGGCGCGAAGGGTCTTCTGAGCCTCATCGTTCCTCCGCAAGCTCCCGCCTGGCGCCACGGATGATCTCCCAGGCCGAGTGAAGGAAGACGACGGCGATGATGGCTGCGACGATTAGATCCGGCCAAGCGCTCTGCAGCCAGTAGACCAGGCCGGCGGCTATGACGACCGCGACATTGTTGATCGCATCGTTGCGCGAGAACAGCCAAATTGCTCGTGCTTGGGCATCGCCGCTATCCCGGAAGCGGGCCAGGACGAGAGCAGCCGTGACGTTAACAGCCAGAGCCGCGATCCCGATGCCGCCCATCAGCTCCGCTTCGGGCGCGACGGCGTTCATCGCGCGCCATGCGGCCATCCCGAGCACCCATACACCGAGCAACGCGAGGAATAAGCCTTGGGTGAGTGCAACCTTCGCGCGAGTGGACGCGGCCCAGGCCAGCGCGAGCAGCCCGATAAAGGTGATCGACCCGTCGCCCAGGAAATCGAGCGAATCCGCCTTCAGTGCCTGGCTATTCGCAAGGAAGCCGCCAAACAGTTCAATGATCCCGAACCCGGCATTGAGGATGACGACAATCCAGAGCGCGCGGCGATAGGCGGGATCGACGGCAGCTCTATTTGTATCCCCGTGGCAGCCGCAGCCGGTTTCTCCTTTCGATTCTGTCATGACGCCTCTCTAGAACCTCCAGTCACTGGAGGAGCAAGCCTCTTTTGCAACGCCGGTGCTACTTTGAGGCGAAACAGGCTGATCTCCCCCGTCGGCGTGCGGACGACCCGGCGCGGGCGGCCGCTGTCAGGCTCGAGATCAGCGAGGATCGCTTCCATTGCTCCGCGAGCGTTCGGTTCTGTGTTCTCAAACCCGTCCAAGCGCTGCACCAAGCCGAACAATGCGCGCATGAGTCTGGAGCGCTGTCGCGCATAGTCGGCGATATGGACTTCGCCGCCGGATCTTACCGCACCGACCATGGCTGCGATCCCGCGCCTCTTTTCCTCCATTGGCACTTGATGGAAGACAAGGCTCGAGACGATCTTTGTGAAGGGGTCGCCATATCGATCCGCTTCATGCGCGAACGCCTGCCGCCAGTCGATCTCGATGCCCGCTGCAGATGCCTTGCCGGCGGCGATCTCCAGCACCGCGGGATCCGGATCTAGTCCGACAACTCGCGCGTTCGGCACCGCCTCCTTGATAAGCAAAGCGAACGTCCCGGTGCCGCAGCCGACGTCCAGGATCACATCGTCCCCGGAGGGGGCGAGCTGGTCGAGCAGGGCTGAGCGCCATGTCATTTCGCGCGTGAGCAGCCTAATGGCGAGATCGTATGCGCCGGTCAGTTTTGGCCGGCCCAGTGCCGGCGTGAAGTTCGTGGGGTCCATTCGGCCTTCCTGACGATTGACTCAAGAAGGCACAGGATACATCCTCCAGTCACTGGAGGATCAAGACTTATGGCGATGCTGATGATCGGCGAGCTGGCGAGGCGCACTGGCGTCAAGGTCAACACCATCCGCTTTTACGAGGATATCGCCTTGATGCCGAAGGCGGCGCGCACCGATTCCGGCCGCCGCACCTATAGCGAAGCGGATGTAAAGCGCCTGAAGTTCATACGGAACGGGCGTGACCTTGGTTTTTCAACGGAGGAGCTGAAGTCACTGATTGCTCTCTCGGAGCACCCGGACCTCGATTGCGGAGCGGCGGCTGCGATCGCACGCCGTCATCTTCTCGCTGTAGAAGCGAGGATGTCTCGTCTGATGCTGATGCGGCGTGAGCTGGAGAGAGTGGCCGCCAACTGCGACGGCGGCCGCATGGCCGATTGCCAGGTCATCGGTGCCATCGCGGACGCCCCATCACATTGAGCATCGAACGATCCGCTTCGCTTGGCGATTTCGCAGTCAGGCACTATTCTCCAGCCACCTAGATTGCTGGCGCTTTCCTGTCCGAAGTCGACATATCGGCCGCCAGTTGATCTCTCTATACCATGCATCCATGCCTTTGCAGGTTTTCGAGAAGCGAGCTTCGGCGCTGGCTATGGCCTTGCGCGCAAAGCACCCAGGCTCTCTACAATTCGGCAATCGCCAATACGGTCCGCCTCACAAGATTGTAGCATCTGGCCTAGTTCCTCACGCAGCGCGGTCAGGTCGGCAATCTTGCTGTCGACCTCGCTCAGCTGTTGCTGGACAAGCTGGTCGACATTCTCGCAAGGCTTGTCGTCATGGTCGGACAGGGCGAGCAATTCGCGCACCTGCGCCATGCTGAAGCCGAGTTCGCGCGCACGTCGCACGAATGTCAGCGCCGCCAAATGGTTCTGCGAATAGTCGCGATAATTGCTGTCGGTCCGGTCTGCCGTGGGCAGGATACCCTCGCGCTCATAATAGCGGATCGTCTCCGCCTTGGTGCCAGTGGCTCGCGCCAGTTCGCCGATACGCATCGCTTGACCTTGTAGTTGCTACAAGGTGCATATGTCCCTGCGACTCGAACGTTGCAAGGAGAGCGGCTTGGACAAGTCCTGCTGCCAGACGCCAGATACTGACCCAAGCGCGCACAACAATCCGCGCTGGCGGCTGATCCTGTGGATCGCCCTGATCGCGAACGCCGGAATGTTCGTGGTGGAGATCGTCGCCGGTATCACGGCCGACTCCCGCGCGCTCCAGGCCGATGCGCTCGATTTCTTCGGCGATGCGGCGAACTATGCGATCAGTCTCGGTGTGGCGGGTATGGCTCTGGCCTGGCGAGCAAAGGCTGCCCTGTTCAAGGCCGCCACAATGCTGGCCTTCGGCCTTTGGGTGATCGGCTACGCGATCTATGGCCTCGCCATCGGTTCGAACCCCGACCCGAAGACGATGGGAGCCATCGGGACGCTGGCTTTAATCGTCAACGTCATCGTTGCGCTGCTGCTGTTCCGCTATCGCGAGGGGGATGCGAACATGCGCTCGGTGTGGATCTGCTCGCGCAATGATGCGATCGGCAACCTCGCCGTCGTCGCGGCTGCACTTGGCGTGTTCGGCACCGGGCAGGCGTGGCCCGACTTGCTTGTCGCTGGCATCATGGCCGGCCTTGCCATCTGGGGCAGCAGCGAAGTCTTCACACAGGCGCGCCGGGAGCTGGCCGCATGACTGACGGCACCCCCGCGTGCGCGGGCTAGTTTTGGCTGAGGAATTCCACGCCGCGAGGGTTGCGAAACTTTCGGTCGAGGGAGCTTGGCGAAGTCCGCGCTTAGGGAAGACCTGTAGATGTCGGCGATCCGCCCCGCATCGGCGAAACCAGGCCGGTTGCTGCGCCTCGTCAGCCATAACAGCGATCCGAGGACGTTGGCGGAACGGTGATCCGACGACACCGTTACTATCTACTCGGACGACTCGTGGCGGCCTCTCCTGCAATTGGTGAATGAGTCTGTTAGATTTGCTCGGTGGTCGTAGCCGTCGCCCAACCAATTCAAATCCTGGAGGGCGATTGCAGCAGGCATATAGATAGAAAATCCAAGAAAGACTTCGCTGATGAAAGCCTCTGATCTCCTCGTCGCCGCCCTGGAAGCCGAAGGAGTCGAATATATCTTTGCCGTTCCCGGCGAAGAGAACCTCGATCTGGTCGAGTCGCTGCGCACATCTTCAATCCGCTTGATCGTCACCCGGCACGAGCAAGGGGCGGGATTCATGGCAGCGACGTATGGGCGACTCACCGGAAAAGCCGGCGTCTGCCTGGCGACGCTGGGGCCGGGGGCGACCAACCTTACAACCCCGGCCGCCTACGCTGCGCTGGGCGCTTTCCCCCTCGTTATCATTACGGGGCAGAAGCCTATCAAGGTCTCGAAACAGGCCCAGTTTCAGATCGTCGATGTCGTCGCGCTCTTCACCCCTCTATGCAAGATGGCGAAGCAGATCGTGAATGGCGAGCGCATCCCTTCGCTGGTGCGGGAGGGCTTCAGAAGAGCTCAGGAGGAGCGGCCCGGTGCGGTCCTCCTGGAGTTGCCCGAGGATATTGCGAAGGAAGAGACCTCCGAAGCGGTCGTTGCGCCTCACCCGCGACACTATGCCGTGGCGGGCGATGCCGCGATAGATGAAGCGGCCGAGCGTATAATGGCCGCCGAACGGCCGCTCCTTCTGGTAGGGGCCGGAGCCAACCGGCGCAGCGCCTGCAAAGCACTCCGCAAGTTCGTCGCCGACACCCAGTTCCCGTTCTTCGACACCCAGATGGGCAAAGGGGTGCTAGACGAAGCGAGTCCGCTATATCTCGGCACCGCGGCGCTGTCCTCGGACGACTATGTTCATTGCGCCATCGAGCGCGCCGATCTGATCGTCAACATTGGCCATGACGTTGTCGAAAAGCCACCCTTCTTCATGGAGCCCGGCGGGCAAACCGTCATTCACATCAATTACAAGGCCGCCGAGGTCGACCAGGTCTATTTTCCGCAGCTGGAGGTCATCGGCGATATTGCCGGTTCGGTGGAGCGTCTGGGAGAGCGGCTTCGCGGCAAGCAGCCGTGCGACCTGACAGCTTATGCCGGTGTGCACGAAGAAATCGCCGCGCATATCCGCCGCGGCAGTGACGATACACGGTTCCCGATCGTACCACAGCGCGTAGTTGCCGATGTGCGCCGGGTCATGGGACGGGACGACATCGTCGCTCTCGACAATGGCATCTACAAGATCTGGTTCGCCCGCAATTACATCGCGCATGAGCCCAACACCATTCTGCTCGACAACGCACTGGCAACGATGGGAGCCGGGCTGTCATCGGCCATGATGGCGGCGATGCTCTGGCCAGAGCGCCGCGTGCTGGCTGTTTGCGGCGATGGCGGGTTCATGATGAATTCGCAGGAAGTAGAAACCGCGGTCCGGCTTGGCCTCAACCTGGTTGTGCTCATTCTGAATGATGCCGCCTACGGGATGATCCGGTGGAAGCAGGAGCAACTTGGGTTTCCCGAATACGGCCTGAGCTTCGCCAATCCGGATTTTGTCACTTACGCGAAAAGCTACGGCGCGACGGGCCACCGGATCGACAGCAGCCAAGCACTGATTCCTACCTTGAACGGTGCGTTCGAGAGCGGCGGCGTTCATCTCGTAGACCTGCCGGTAGATTACTCCGAGAACCGCAAAGTTTTGATCGATGAACTGAGCGCGATGGAATGCCCCCAATGACCTGGCAGGTCCTCAACCCTTACGACCAGGAGTGCATCGGCAGCGTGGACCTGGTCGAGTGGCCGCAGGTCGACCGCTGGCTCGACGAAGCGCGCGCGTTGCACGAAGACCGGCAGGCGTGGATTCCGGTTCATGAGCGGATTGCCATTTTGCAGCGCGCTGGCGCGCTCATGCGCGAGCGTGCCGAGATGCTTGCGATGCAGATTGCACGCGAGGGCGGAAAACCGCTTGTCGACGCCCGTGCAGAAACCAGCCGCGCCATACAGAGCGTCGAACTCTGCGTGCATGAATTGTTCGCGAGCGGCGGGCGCCAGATTCCGATGGACCTGAACGAGGCGGGCGCAGGTCGCAGAGCATACACCTTCCGAGAGCCGATCGGGCCTGTGGTCGCGATTTCGGCATTCAACCATCCGCTTAATCTGATCGCTCATCAGGTGGGCCCCGCAGTCGCGACCGGGTGCCCCGTTCTGGTGAAGCCGGCCAAGGATACCCCCTTGTCCTGCAAGAGCTTCGTAGAAATCCTGTACGAGGCAGGTCTCGACGAACCCTGGTGCCGCTTCGCGCCCTGCACGAACGATGTCGCCGAGCAAATGGTCACGGATCCGCGAACAGCGTTCTTCTCCTTCATCGGGTCAGCAAAAGTAGGCTGGATGCTTCGTTCCAGGCTCGCACCCGGCACGCGCGTGGCGCTGGAACACGGGGGCGCGGCGCCGGTCATCGTGGATGAGAATGTACCGCGCGAAAACGTCATCCCGGCGCTCCTGAAAGGGGGCTTTTATCATTCTGGCCAAGTCTGCGTTTCGGTCCAGCGGGTTTTCGTTCCGCGCGCCGAATTGCCGGACTTCGCTGCCGAGCTGGCCGCGGGCGCAGAGGCACTGAAGGTGGGAGATCCGACCGAAGAAGAAACGCAGTGCGGCCCTCTCATCCGCCCTGCCGAGGTCGACCGGGTCGAAGCCTGGGTCGCTGCCGCCGTCGAGAATGGTGCCAGACTGGCCGCGGGCGGGAAGCGCATCGGCCCGACGCTCTATCATCCCACCGTTCTGGTCGATCCGCCCCGCGACGCCAAGGTCTCGCGAGAAGAGGTGTTCGGGCCCGTGGTGTGCGTCTACGGATACGACAGCATCGATGCAGCGATTGCCCAGGCGAACGAGCTGCCGTATTCCTTTCAGGCCGCCGTATTTACCGAACGGCTACAGATCGCCGATCGTTGCGTCGAGCGGCTGTCTGGTTCCACCGTGCTGGTTAACGACCACACCGCATTCCGGGTCGACTGGATGCCCTTTGCCGGGCGACGGCATTCCGGTCTCGGAACAGGCGGTGTCGGATACACAATGGCCGACATGAGCCCGGAAAAGATGGTGATCACGAAGAGATAGTCCGGCCTCGGTTGACATCGGCTGCAAACCAGACCGCCGAACTCGATCACTTTCAGCGAGCTTCGGCCTCTGACGGCTTTCTGGTTCTTGCGCGGAGACTACCCAAACTGTGCTGGTCGCGCTCGGATTCGCGTGGAAGAAGCGCAGATTGGGCCAGCACCGCGCTGTCTGACGGTACACCGCCCGCGTATTATCCAGGACAATCGAATGCAGAAGCTGCTCGCCCTTGTTGAGAACAATCTCCTGCTTCTTGCGGTTCTGGCAGCCGCTTTTGGTCTATTCGTTCCGTCGGTCGGAATTGCCCTCTCAAGCAGCATCGGGCCACTTCTGGCGGCGCTCATGCTGGTTATCAGCCTTACCTTCGATGCCCATGCGGTGAAGCTGGTGCTTCGCAAGCCGGACCGGCAGCTCTGGGCTCTCGGGCTGGTCTATGGTCCGATGTCGCTCGCGGGCTGGCTCATCGGGCGTTTGTTCTTCGGCTCGGGGCATCTCGCGGCGGGGCAGACGCTGGTCGGCACGTTGCCGACAGACGTCTCGGCGCCGCTGCTGGTCCTGCTGGCGAAGGGCAATGTCGCGCTTGCCGCAGTGCTGAATGCGGTGAACACCGCCCTGTCGCCGTTCATCGTACCGTTTCTCTTTCTGTTTCTGACCGGCATCGAGCTCCAGGTTCCGGTGGGCGCGGTCGTGCTCGAGCTGATTCTCGTCGTACTGGTGCCGACCGTGGTCGGGGTATACCTGCGCACGCGCTTTGCGGCCGCCGTCAGCCGCCACGACAGCGCCTATCCGGCGATCGGTTCGATATTCTACCTGCTGCTGCTGCTTGCTGTGGTGGGACCCAACGCAGATACGATTCTGGGATACGGCTGGTTCGCCGGGGTCATCGCTCTTGCCGCCCTGCTGCTGAATCTCATCGGGTATGCGGTGGGTTCGATCGCAAAAGTGTTCGCCGCGGACCGCGAAGAAGTAATCACCTACCTTTTTACCGTCAGCAAAAAGGAGTTCAGCATCGCTGCGGCGTTCGTGGCAGCCTCCGGCCTGCCAGCTGAAATCGCAGTCCCGGCGGCCTTCTTCGCCGTTATCCAGATGATCACCTCGCCGATCGCCGCCAAGATGCTGGCGTCAGGCGCGGCGAAGCAGGCCTAAAGCTGCGCCAGGATCACGGGCTCAGAAGAGGCCACGGTGAAGCCAGGAGCGTCAGGCCTATTGCTGCCAGCAGAATACGCGCGTGCCCGCCCGCCGGTGCGATGGGACTGCAGCGCAACCTCTGGGCTCGGCGTGCTGCTTGCGCGATGGATCAGTGATCGGGGCCGTTCGCAAGAGGATGCTTCGGAATCAGCTGATCGTCACATTCGCTCGCGAGGCACGCCTCGAGCGTTGCATGGGCGATGCCGAACCGTTCCAGCAGCAGATCCCGTAACGGTTGTTTGAGCTCTTCGAACGCCTGAAGCGAGGCCGTGGAGGGAGTGAGATGTGCCTCAAGGGCGCGATGGTGCTCTCCCAGGTTCCAGACATGCACATGATGCACACCCGCGACTCCTTCGTGCTCCTGCAGCGCCCGAACGATCTGATCGAACTCGACCTCATCGGGCACCGCTCCCATCAGCAGGCGAACCGTTCTCGGCATCAGCGACAGACCCTGCCAGATGACATAGCCGGCAATGACCACTGTGATGATTAGGTCCGCGAGGTAGAAATCGTACAGGAGAATAAGGACGCCTGCCGCAATCACTCCGACGGAGGCCATCGCGTCAGAAACATTGTGAAGGAATGCCGCCTTCATGTTGATGCTGTCGCGTGCGCCGCGATGGGTGATGAAGGCGGTGACGAGATCGATCACCAGGGCAATTCCCGCCACGCCAATGACGGTCCAGCCCTCAATGGGCTGCGGATCGGCGAAGCGGTTGATGGCCTCCACGAGCAGGTAAAAGCCGATGATGAACAGCGTGGTCAGGTTGATGAGCGCGGCGACGACTTCCCCTTGGGCATAGCCGAACGTCATAAGCTTGTCCGCAGGTCGCCGCCCGATCAGGCGCGCAAACCACGCGAGGCCGAGCGAAGCCGCATCGCTGAAATTGTGCAGGGCATCTGCGATAAGCGCGAGTGAACCGGACACGATCCCGCCGATTATCTGCGCCACCGTCAGCAGAACGTTGATCGCCACGGCGAAAATCAGCTGGCGATCGCTCAGGTTCTCTTCGCCATGACTGTGGCCGCCGTGATTGTGGGAGTGACCCATGTTGCTTTCCTATCCCCTCGTCTGAAGGATGTTCGGTTGAGCAGACGATTGCTCCACCGGATGCTCGAAGCCCGCGTTCGAGATACCAGCAGCGTCCAGAACATCGTCAAGTCCAACGGCGAACAGTGCGAAGGCGACAAAACCACACAGGAAGACGAGAGCGGATCCTACCTGCTTTCCCGCGGCAATCCCTTGCCCGTGAGAGAGCAGGGTCCTCGTCGCCGCAGCAAGGAGAAATCCTCCGAAGAACGCAAGAAGCCCCGGCAGGCCTCGGCTGTCGAAGCTGTGCACTGTCCAGAACGCCAGGAGTGAAAAGACATTGAGCGTCAGAAAGAGAGCAAGCTGCGATACAACGCGGTCCATCCGCCTCATCTTCGCCGACAGAAATCCGGCGGTGAGCTGGCGGGAAACAAGAACATTTGCTGCAGCAAGGCCAGTCGCCAAAGCTATGCCCAAGGTGGCCGACGCGGCGGCTGCTACGCCGATAGCCATGCCGTACCCGAGCAGGTCGACGATCGCGAAGACGGAGCGTTCGGCGAAAGCAGACTGGCGGCCGCTTTGATCAGCGCTTCTGTTCGGCGTCTTCGCGCGACGAAGCGCAAGATGCCGAGCTGCCGTGCACAGGATAACAGAAGCTGCCGCGCCAGCCAGATACAGGAAGGGGATGAGCCAACGGCCGACAGTTAGCTCGGCAAATGGCATAATCGTGACGGCAACGAGCGCAAAGAGAACGCCCGAGACGCCAGGCATGAGCAGGTCAGATCGGCGCAATTCCGCTGCGGCGCGCTCGGCCCATACTGCCCCGACGATCAAGCCGACGCTGGCGAGCGTCGACAGGAGCAGGGCATGCGACCGGCTTTGTGTCGCAAAAACGGTGTCGATGATCGTCACTTGACGATCTTTTCCGAGCCAGCCCGATGCAGACAGGCAAAACCATTGAGTGCGAACATCATGGCGGCGCCATCTCCCGCTGCCACGGCGAAGTCAGGCTGCCGATCACCCGGCGCTCCACTGCGATGAGACGGGCCGGCGTAGCTGGCACCGGCTTGCTGATGTTCGCTGCTCATGCCCCGCCTCCCGAGCCTTGGAACGGCTGCACCCAAAACACGATGACCGCGACGAACGCCGCGTAGGCGGCTGCAAAGCCGAAAATTGTCCAGCGATGAAACCCCCTCGCCTGCTCGCCCGAAAAGTGGATGAACATCGCGTAGAGGACAGGCATCAGCGCCACGAACGCCAGGCTGACCCAGAAGAGGCGAAAGTCCTCTATCGGCGTGCCGATGATCGTAAGCGGTATGAAGGCGAGTGTCATCGTCACCGCATGATCGCCGATCACGCTGGTGCTGGCCGAGGTGACCTGGCCGGAGCGGGCGACGCTCCAAGTTGCGAAGACCTCCGGCAAAGCTGCTACAGTGGCGGTAATGAAGAGACCTCCCACCACATTGGGGATGCCCAGTGCGCTGATGATCTTCTCACTGGAGAAAACGGTGAAATAGGCACCGACCGCAAGCGCGCTGACGCCTGCGATCGCCATCCACCGTTCCTTGCGGCTCCAGTCGACATTCTCGCCTTGCTTGCGGCCGCGCACCAGAGCCTGGACGAGGTACGCCAAATAGGCGAGCAGCAGGAGCCAGCCGTCGATCGGTTGCAGGCCTCGCCACGGGGCGGGCAGCGTCAGCAGCGCGAAGACCGCGAGGATCGCCAGATAGGGTAGCGCCTGAACGGTGACGGCACCTTTGTCGACCGCGACGTAGTGCTTTCGCCGGTGCTCTTGGTGGTCCTTGTTACCCGATTCCTTCAGACCCGACTTGCGGGTTGCGACATAAGCTGTCGCGACCATCAGCGGGATGGCGAGGACGTTCGAGCCCAGCATGGCGCCCAGTCCAATATCGGAGACGCCGCGCGCCGCGCTCGTGACGTTGATGCCAATTTCTGGCGAGGCTGCGGCGATGCCCAGAAAGGAGCCACCTGCGGCAACCGAAAAGCCCCATTGCTTGCGAAGCTTCTTGAGCGGCCCAGACAGCCGCTCCGCGCCCCAGTACGCTGTCCAGACGGCGGCGAGAAGAACCGCTGCCCAGACCGCTGTCATTTTTTCCCGAAACCCTGGTGTTCGGTGCCCTTCTCCTCGTGAATGTCCATGTGCGCATCGCGGAGGATCTCAATGCCGCCATACAGCGCAATGCAGGCAACAGCGATGCCGACAACAAGATCGGGCCAGTTGGCACCGGTGAAGAGCACGACGATGCCAGCAATGATAATACCGCCGTTGGCCACGAAATCGTTGAAACTGAAGGTAGTGGCCGCGCGCAGGTTCACATCCCGGTTCTGCAGTCTCTTGAGCAGGTAGAGCGAGAGAAGGTTAACGACCGCCGCGACGGCAGCGATCGCCATCATCATTATGCCAGCAGGCTCCGATCCTTCGACGAAACGGCGTATGGCATCGAGGACGACGCCGACCGCAAAGATCAGGAGCATGAAACCGGAAACGCGCGCCGCCCCGCGCTTCCACACTCGCGAGCGAGTGAGGGCGAGTAAGGTCAGCCCGTAGACGACCGCGTCGGACGTATTATCCAGGCCGTTCGCAATCAGGGCGTTGGAATCCCCTATCGCGCCGGTGATGAAGAAGCCGACTGCAATGGCGACGTTGAGCCAAAGCACGATCCACAGAGTACGGCGCTTGTCGGCGGAGGCGAGATCGAGGTCGGTTTCGCTCATTCGGCGTTACTTTCGCCTTCGGCACCGGTCCGCGCCCAGCGTTCGGCGCGCCCTCCGGCATCCGGATCGAAAAAGCGCATTTCAGCCGGCGGGAAGAGAACGTCGGACAGTTTGGTGGCCCATTCGTGCCAGTCTCTTGTGCCGATGATGGCGATACGGCCGAACTGGTCCTTGTGCATCACGTCGAAGCGGAGGTCGCGCCAGATTCCGCCAAGGTCCCAGCCCGAGAAATCCGGCGCGAGCTCGATGACCATCGGCACCGTTCCCTGCTCGATCGCAGCAATGCGCTCGAACAGGGGTACGAAGCGGTCGTAGTCGGAGCTTTCGAGGGTTCCCCCGGCTTTAATCCGGATCAGCCCATTCTCTTCTTCGATCTCCAGCACAATAGCCTCTTCGGTCCGATTCTTTCAGGACCCTTTCTTTTATGTAACCTCTCGCAATTCGTCCCGTTCCTCCCGCGTGACATTGCGGCGCAGACGCTCCCACCACTTTTCCCGCCAGCTGCGCTCGTCGTCGGAACGATGCAGCACGAGCCGCGCAATTGCAGGCAGAACGAACAAAGTGAGGATCGTTGCGGTGATCAGCCCGCCGATGACCACGGTAGCCAGCGGACGCTGCACTTCGGCGCCGGTTCCGGTCGCGATCGCCATCGGCACGAAGCCAAGCGAAGCGACCAGCGCGGTCATCAGCACGGGGCGCATGCGTGCCAGGGCGCCGTCCTCGATCGCCTCTTCTAGGTCCATGCCTTTCTCGAGGCGCTGCCGGATCGCCGTCATCATCACCAAGCCGTTGAGCACCGCCACGCCCGAAAGCGCGATGAAACCCACCGCCGCCGAGACCGAGAACGGCAGTCCCCTCAGCGCGAGTGCGAAGATGCCGCCCGCCAGAGCCATCGGAATGGCGCTGAACACCGCCAGGGCCGGAACCCAACCGCCAAGCGCCATGAACAGCAGGAGCAGGACGAGCGCAAAGCAGAGAGGCACGACGATTGCGAGCCGTGCCTGCGCTGCCTGCAGGTTCTGGTACTGGCCACCCCATTCGATGAACGAGGCAGGCGGCATGTCGACCTGTGCAGCGACCCCTTCCTGGGCCTCTTCCACGAAGGAGCCGAGATCGCGTTCGCGCACATTGGCCGAGACGATCACCAGCCGGCGCCCCTGTTCACGGCGCACTTCAGCAAGGCCGTCGACCACGCGGAAATCGGCGAGCGCCCGCAGCGGAACAGTGACGCCGTTTTCGAGAACGATCGGGAGGGCCCCGAGCTGGTCGAAATCGTCACGCGCCGCGGCTTCCAGACGAACGATGACCTCAAACCTTCGGTCGCCTTCGAAGACCAGACCGGCAGGCCGCCCGCCGAGTGCGATGGCGACCGACTGGGCGACGTCTTCTACGGACAGCCCATATCGTGCGATGGTCGGCCGATCGAAGGCGATGTCGAGGGTCGGAAAGCCCGTCACCTGCTGTACCTTCACATCTGCCGCGCCCTCGACGCCGCGCAGGACGCCCGCGACATCGCCCGCCGCTTCGGTCAACGCAGTGAGGTCGTCCCCATAGAGTTTGACCGCCACATCGCCGCGCACACCGGCGATCAGTTCGTTGAAGCGCAGCTCAATCGGCTGGCTGAACTCATAGAGATTGCCGATCAGACCGCCGAGCGCTTCTTCCATTTCGGCAACGAGCGCATCTTTCGACAGGCCCGGATCAGGCCATTCTTCACGAGGCTTCAGCATGACGTAGGCATCCGAGGCATTGGGCGGCATCGGATCGCTGGCGACCTCGGCCGTTCCCGTCCGGGAGAACACCAGTTCAACCTGCGGAAACTGCTCCAACCGGTCTTCCACCCTTCGCTGCATGGCCAGAGAGCGCTCGAGCGACGTGGAGGGAATTCGCAGCGACTGCACCGCGAGATCGGTCTCGTCGAGCTGCGGGGTGAACTCGCTGCCGAGGAAGCCGAATATGAATGCCGCCACGGCGAATACGCCGACACCGGCACCAATGACGGGCCAAGGACGCGCAATGGCCTTTCGCAGCGCCGGCCCGTAGCGCTCCTTGGCGATCCGGATCGGCTTTACCTCCGTCTCGGTAAGCTTCTTGTTGAGCAGCACCGCAATCATCGCCGGCACGAATGTCAGCGACAGAACGAAAGCCGAAGCCAGCGCGAGCATCATCGTGATCGCCATGGGCGAGAACGTCTTGCCCTCGACTCCGGTGAAAGTGAGGAGCGGCGCAAATACGAGGAAGATAATCGCCTGTCCGTAGACGGTCGGTTTGATCATCTCCTGCGCGGCAAGCCGTGTTTCGGTCAGTCGCTCGCCCAGGGTTAGGAGGCGCCCTTCGCGATGTTGCCGCGTGGCCAGACGGGCGACGCTGTTCTCGACGATGATGACCGCGCCATCCACGATCAGGCCAAAATCGAGCGCTCCGAGGCTCATCAGATTGCCGGAGACGCCCAGCCGGTTCATGCCGATCGCAGCCATGAGCATCGATATCGGGATGACGAGGGCTGTGATGATGGCTGCGCGGATGTTGCCGAGCAGAAGAAACAGCACGGCAATGACGAGAAGAGCGCCTTCGAGAAGGTTCTTCTCGACCGTCGCGATAGTCGCGTCGACGAGCGCCGAACGGTTGTAGACGATCTCGGCTACCACGCCGTCCGGAAGCGATGCGCGAACTTCCTCGAGCCGCTCGGCAGCGCCGGCCGCGACTGTTCTGCTGTTTTCACCAGCGCGCATCAGAACCGTGCCGACAACGGCCTCCTCGCCGTTCAGCGATGCGGCGCCGGTCCGGAGATCGCCCCCGATTTCGACAGTGGCCACGTCGCCGATGCGAATGGGCACGCCCTCACGGGTGGCGACGACCGCCTCCTCGATATCCGAGATGCCGCCAAGACGGGCGTCGACGCGGACGAGCAGAGCTTCATCGGCGCGGTCGACGAAATTCGCTCCCGCTGCAAGATTGGCCGCTTCGAGCGCGTCGATAAGAGAATCGAAGGACAGACCATAACCGGTTAGGCGAGCCGGATCGGGCTGAACGAGAAACTGCTTTTCGAAGCCGCCGATCGAATCGACCCCGGCCACGCCATCGATCGATCGCATCAGCGGCGCAACAACCCAGTCCTGCACGGTGCGCAGATAGGCCGCCTTGGCGACCTCGCTTTGGAGCCGATCGCCGCGTTCGGTGATGAAGCTGCCATCGGCCTGCCAGCCGGTACGTCCGCCGGTTCGTGCTCCCCGCCCACCGGGATGCTCGTACTCGATAGTGTACATCAGCACTTCGCCTAGGCCGGTGGAGATCGGACCCATGGTGGGCTCAGCGCCCTCGGGAAGCGATGCTCCGATCGGCGCCAGGCGTTCGTTGACCTGCTGGCGCGCGAAATACAGATCGGTCCCTTCTTCGAAGATCGCGGTTACCTGGCTGAAGCCGTTGCGCGATATAGACCGGGTCATCTCCAATCCCTCGATCCCGGCGAGCCCGGTCTCGATCGGAAAAGTCACCTGTGTCTCCACCTGCGAAGGCGAGAGCGCGGGTGCGCTGGTGTTGATCTGTACCTGGGTATTGGTGATGTCGGGAACGGCGTCGATCGGCAGCCGCAACAGGTTAAATGCGCCGTATATCGCGGCGAATACAGTCAGGACGATGATCGCCCAGCGAAAACGCACGGCAACGTCGAGAACCATTCCGATCACGCCGTGACGATGGCTTTCCTCGTGCGCGTCATCGGCCGCGGGTGAGGTGGTCTGATCAATGGCCATGTTCGGCGCCCTCCTTCTCGAGCTCGGCCTTCAGCAGAAAGGCGTTGTCGGTGGCGATGCGCCATCCGGGCTGGAGACCCGAAAGAATGGTCACCATCCCTGCGGAACGGCTGCCCGTTTGCACCTCCCGTGCCTGGAACCCGCGCTGCGTCCGCACGAAGACGACGTCGCGTCCTTCGAGCACCTGCACTGCGTCTTCGGGCACGGCGATGCGGGTCTGGTCGATTTCGCCGGAGGGACGAATCCGCGCTTGAAGGAAGGCGCCCGGCTGAAGGCCGGGGATCGGACGTGCCAGGGTAAGCACCGCAGTCGCGCTGCGGCTTTCAGGGTCGAGCGAAGGCGTCACCGACCGCACGCGCGCGCCGATCTCGCGGCCGTCGCCAACGATTAGCGCCGCTTCGTCGCCAGGCTGGATACGTGCGGCATCCTCCGACGGCAGGGCGACCTCAACCTGCATGCCGTTGGGATTGACAACGCGATAGAGCTCCTCGCCCGCATCGACGAAGGAGCCGAGCACGATCGGAGCTGCCGTCACGCGCCCTGAAAGGGGGCTTGTTACGGCGAGCGAACGACCATCGCCGCTGACACCAGCAGCGGCGACCGCGGCTTGGGCGCGGTTCAGTTCGGAACGGGCAACATCGAGATTGGCGCGGGCGGCCTCGAGGTCCTGCCGTGCGGTTACATTGGCCTCGAACAGGCGGCGCTCGCGCTCGTAAGCGGCCGAAAGCTCGGTAACGCGCGCGCGGGCAGCACTCAGCTGCGAGGCGAGCGCTGCAGCATCGGCGCTTTCGATGCGTGCCACTGTTTCCCCCTGGCGGACATAATCGCCGAGCGTCTTGCCGATGCTGCGCACGACGCCCGATGCCCGTGCATCGATCCGCGCGCTCGCAGACGGGCTCGCCGCGACGGTGGCCGGAAAAACGAGTTCGACCGCAGCGCCGGTCTGGAGGGTGGCGAGCTCGATATCGGCGGCGCGGATTTGCTCTTCGGCAAGGAGGACCAGTCCTTCGGGAAGTTCGGACTCGCTCGCTTCTTCTCCCGCGTGCGCGCCGCCCTCGGCGTGCGTGTCGCCTTCGTCGTCAGGCCAGAGGAACAGCAGCAGCGCTGCAGCGAGAATGGCAATCCCGGCGATGATCGCCAGTTTTCTGCGGTTCATGGAGATATTCCTCATTGTGCGGCCAGCCTGATGAGCTCGGCGGCAGCTTGTCCCTGGTCTTCCTGCGCGGCGATCAGGGCCTCGCGGATATCGTCGCGCGCTTCTGCGGCGCTCAGGACCTCGATCAGCGGGAAACGGCCATTGCGGTAGCCGATGCGGACAAGCCGCAGCGCTTCCTCGGCCTGTGGGAGTGACGTTGCGGAAAGTGTTTCGACGCGCGCTTCGGCAGCGAGGTATTGCGCCCGGGCGCGGGTCACCGCCTGTTCGAAATCGGCAAGCGCTATCGCCTCGCGGGCATTGGCCGCACGCAGCCGCGCCTCGGCAGCGGCGATGTTGCCCTGGTTGCGGTTGGCGAAGGGAAGCGGGATGGAGACGCCGACGAGAAACGCATTGTCATTGGTTTCCTCGAAGCGCCGCACACCGGCAGAGACCACCGGGTCGGGAACGCGCAAGCTGCGCTCGCGGTCGATCTCGGCTTCGGCCGCCTGGCTTTCGGCACGCGCCGCTTGCAGTTGAAGCCCCGTCGTAGAGACCAGAACTGTGCTTGGCGGCACGATGTCGGGAAAGTCGCTCGGAACTACCGGCGGAGCACCCTCATCCGACCAGAGCGCTGCAAGCGCGGTGCGCGCGGCCAGACTGGCTGCCTCGGCAGCCTGCAGTTCCGCTCGCGCTTCGGCCAGTGCCGCCTGGGCGCGCAATCCCCGGAGCGGTGGCTCCCGACCAACCTCGACGAGCACGCCAGCTATTCGGGCAAGTTCGACATTCCTCTCGACGATGTCGAGCGCCAGCTCCACCCGTGACGCTGCCGCCGCGGCAACTACATAGCGCTCGCGCACAAGAAAGCCGAGCTCGGCTTCCGCCAGATCAGCCCGAACGTTCGCAAGTTGCGCCTGGGCTTCGGCAGCCTGGACGCGAGCGCTGCGCTTACCGCCAAGCTCTAGCCGCTGTCCGACCGAAAGCGTATATTCGGTTGCGCTCAGCCCGGAGAACGCGCCGCTTCCGGCGATATTCTCGACCTCGAACGAGAGCTCCGGATTCGGCCTTAAGCGGGCCTGACCGACCAGCGCCTGCGCTGCCTCGGTGTCGGCGCGTGGTCCGACGATCCGAGGATTCGATTGCGTTTCGGCGGCACCCTCGGACAAGCCTGACCGGCTCAAGGCCTCTTCGAGCGAAAGAAGCTCGCGCTCCTGCGCCTCCGCAGGCATCGCGAATGCGGCGAAGGACAGCCCCGCGATTAGGGCGCCCCGCCATGTTCTGGCTGACATTTCTGAGTTCTTCCTGTGCTGACAATCCGAAAAGCGCCGCCAGGAGCGGCGCGTTTGGTCTTGTCAGGCGCGAGGAGGGCGTCTCAGGCGCGCGTTCTCGTCCGAAGAAAGAGGGAGGATCTTCGCGGGTTCTATTGCGGCTGCAGAGCTAGGACCCTGGCCCATCTGCACTGTTCCAGAGACGCTCGCGCTGTGATGGCAGTGGCCATGCCCGCAGATGCCGTCCTGATCTGTCGGAACACCCTTGTCATCCTGTTGCTCCTCATCACCCGAGGATCCAACCTCCGCATACGATGCTGTCGATACGGCCATCGAATCGCCTGGCGCCACCTCGGCCCCACAGGTAGCCGCATCTGCTGCGGTCGCGAACACCATCGCGACCAGCAGCAGCAGGACGCTTAAGGGATGCAGGACAAGATGGCGATAGGTGCGAGTCATCAGATGTGGCGCTTCCTAGCGCAGAACAGTCCGTTTTTTCAACCACCAAGAAGGGTGGCCCTCGAATTCCGTGGCAGGATGGCTGGGGGGAGATACCGTTGCTTCAGCGACTGTGGGTGCAAAAAACCGGTATCGAGAAGATCCCGATCAGGACCTTACCGTTTCTATCCAGTTCTCAACATCCTCTTCTACCCAGGCAACGGCGTAGCCGCCGAGCTGCACGGGCTTCGGAAACCTGCCCTCGGCCATCCAGCGATAGATCGTCGATCGGCCCAGTCCGACGCGGTGCTTGACTTCAGGGAGACGGATAAGTCGCGGCGCCTTGCGCGGCGCGGTCGCTGCAGGATCGATCGCTTCACCCATGATGACCTCCCTGGCCGGAAGCGAACCCATCGCCGAGTAGCGCATCCCTGCGCTCGAGTTCATCGATATGGTCGGACAGGAGCCGGGCTACGCGGTGCGCCGTGCCTTTGGCCCAGCGCGGTCTCACATTGTGGACCTGGTTGCCCAGGACGCGCTCGAGTGCTGACGGCAGCTCGCCGGTGAAGTCTTCGAAGAACTGCGCGAGATCCGATTGCAGCCAGGCAATCGCATGATCGCCGCTGCTGACGAGGAACAGCAGGATATGGGCCTGAGGGGTAACGCCGCTCGCGGCAAGAATGCGCAAGGCCTCGCCGAGGCTGGCAGAGCGCTCGCCTGTTAAGACACGGCGCAGGGCATCTTTATGAATCTGCGCATCGCGCGCGATATCGCAGCGCGTCCGGCCGCTGGCCTCGACTGCGGCAAGCAGCAGCCGGGCGAGGTCTGCGCGAACCTGCTGTTCGGCAAAGAGCGCCATGTTTGTCATCGACGAATCCTTTCGCGTGTTGGTGATCGACTCGAGGACTAACCGCGAAGGAAGGCTGTAGGAAAACGAAAAGAACAAGAAGGGAACATAGAGGAAGGAACGAATCAGCTTCCTATGGCGATTCGCGCGGATTCTGGCAGCCGGATCGCAATTCACGGCAAGCCTCGCGCAGAAAGGAGCTAAGTTGGCGCATTTGGCCGCGCGGTCAGCGCGGAACCCGGCCCGGATCCACATCCATGTCGCTTTTCGCTTGGCGAACGAGCGTGAAATGCACTCGGCGTTTTCCTACACCCCGGCTTCGAGGCGAGGAATGAACATACAGCGAACATGCTCGCTGGTTCGATGTTCAACCTTCCCGGAGTTTCTCCCGATGATCACCAAGCCGCTCAGCGCCGCCCGCCCCCGGGGCCGCGACTACATTCTTCCCACCATCATAGCGCTCGCCTGCGCCGGTGCCGCCTATGCCGGCGCCGACACCACGTTCGATCCGGCGCTGCAGAAGTTTACCGACTTTCTCGAAGGTTCGGGCGGCAAGATCATCACCGTCATGTCGCTCGCCGGCGGCCTCATCGCGCTCGCCTCGGGGCGCTTTGCGCTCGGGCAGGTGGCGGTGCCGGTGGGTGTCGGGATCGGCGTCGGCACCGGGGTGCCGATCGTCACCTCGGTCGTGACCGCGGTCATCTGACAGCGGTCTAACGGCAGGAGGGCGGCATCATGGCCGACAGATACCTTGTTCCACGGCGGCTCGACGATCCGGAGCTCATCGGCTTCTGGACCATCGACGAGTTTGCGGGACTTCTCGTCCCGTTCGCCTGGGGCATTCTTGCGCAGCACATCATCATCGGCACGGGCCTATCGGTCGTGACCTGGTTCGCCCTGCGGAAGGCGAAGGCAGGCAATGCTGGGTCGAAACTGGTGCATGCTGCCTACTGGTATCTGCCCGGGAGCTTCCTGGGATTGAAAGCCACGCCGCCCTCCCATTGCCGCCTGCTGGCAGGCTGAGGGGAGGACCGACATGCAAACCGAATTCGCGCATGCGCAGGCGCAGCGCTATCTCGCCCAGCGCAACCGCTTCGCAGGGCTGAGCGCCGTCCTGGCAGCAACCAGCGTGCTGGGCATCGGAGCCGCGATCACCCGCGACGAGCAAGTGGTTCTCGTGCCGGTCACCGCCGAGACGCTGACGGTCTCGAGCGGCGGGATCGACACGCACTACCTAGAGCTCCTCACCCGCGACACCGCGTTGATGCTCTTGAACCGTTCGCCCGAGAGCCTCGACTACTGGATGGAGCAGATCCTGAAAGTGGCCGATCCGGCGGCGCACGGTCGCCTCAAGGCGGAGCTCGTCAGGATCGTCGACGAGCAGCGCGGCTCGGACGTCAGCCAGGCCTTCGTGATCCGCTCGATGCTGGTCGACACCAAGAGCCTCACCGCAACAGTCACCGGCACGCTCAAGACCTTCGTCGGAGCGCAGGTGATCGCGAGCCAGGAGCGGACCTTCCGCTTTGCCTGGGCGAAGCGCGGGCTTTCGCTCGGCCTCACCGGCTTCGAGCAAATTACCACAGACGAGGAGCAGCCAACATGAGCCTCTTTTCAACCCCGTTGAGCGCGGCGCTCGCCGGTACCGGCCTTGCCTGTATCTGCATCGGTGCGACCCGGGTTCCCGACAGCGGCCTGCGCGCGATCGGCGTGGCCTTCGTGGCTGCATCGTTCGCGCTGGTCGCGGTTCCCGCGCACGCCGACCAGTTCGTCGAGGCGGCCGACAACGCGACGATCGACTGCGAACTCGCACGTGGCGAGCTGACCCGCATCGCGCTCGTCGAAGACGGATTCGCCAATGTCTCGAAGATCGCGAGCGGCTTTCCCTACAACGACTTCCAGGTGACCCACGAGCCGGTGCGCGGCGACATCTACATCTCGGTGCCGCCGCAGTTCGCCTCGGACAAGGTCAGCTTCTTCGCCACCAGCAAGGCCGGATACGTCTACCGGTTCGCCTGCCGCCTCGGCGGCGCGGACGCGGGCCAGCTGTTCATCACCAATCCGGCGCTTGTCAGCAGCGAGGCGGCCGAATGGGAGCAGGAAAGCGGCCAGAACGAAGCCGCCATCCGCCTGATCGAGGCTATGGCGAGCGATGGGGTACTGCCAGGCTTCTCGGCGCGCGCCGAACTGTCGCGGCCGCGCCGCACCGGCGCCATCGAGGTCCAGCAGGTCGCGCAGTACGACGGGGCGACGCTGACCGGTCAGCGCTTTCTCATTCGCAACATGGGCAAGGAGCCGCTCGCGCTCGGCGAGGAGCGAGAGGCGCCCGCAGGCGCGCTCGCCTTCGCCTATGGCCGCGACACGCTGCCGCCCGGCGAAGCAACCAGCGCTTTCCTTGTCTTCAGCACCGGAGGGGTCGAGTGATGGCCAACGCATCCGAGGCCGCGCCCGAACGCGCGCCGCACGACAACGGTCATGCCGAAGGCCGACGGACCCTCAACACGCAGATCGCCAGGCGGCAGAAGCTGCTGCTCGCAGGGCTGGGCGCGCTGGTCCTGATCGGCGGGTCGTGGATCGTCTTCGGCGGCGAGGACGAAGACGGCGCCGCGACCGAGGGCGCGACAACCATCGACACCGGCGGTCTGGTCAACCGCAACCTCTCGCAGCGCGAGTTCGTGGCCACCTACGGCAATCGGCTCGATGCGCAGGGCCGCGCGATCAAGGATCTCCAGGAAACGCAAGTGCCGCGGCCCGCGATCGAGCAGGAACTTGAAGCGCTGCGCTCCGAAAACGCGCAGATGCGCAGCGACGGTCAGACGGCGATCGACGCGTTCTCGGCCGAGAACGCCGCCTTGCGCGGCGAGCTGCAGCAGGTTCGCCAGGCCGAGCCACCGGCACCGGCCGCGCCGCCGCCGACCTATGGGCCGGGGGTCACGCCGCCGCAGCCGCGACAGGGGCCGCAACAGCGCGACGCGCTCGCGCCCGGTTCGCAGAGCGGAGGCCTCAGCACGCTCAGCTTCGGCGAGGCGGGCGAGGCAAAGAGCCGCCCGGCGGTCGAACGCACGCCTGCACTGATGCTCGAGGCGAGCCGCGATTACCTGCCGCCCAATTCCTATGCCCCGGCGCGGGTGATCGTCGGGGTCGATGCCTCGACCGGCGTCGCCAGCCAGACCGATCCGCTGCCCGTGGTGCTGAGGATCACCGGTCCCGCACGCTCGGTGGTCAGCGGCAAGCGGCTGCTTACCACCGACCTTACTGGGTGCCTCGTCAACGGCGCGGCGCGCGGCGATCTCTCGGCCGAGAAGGTCTACGTCAAGCTCGCGCGGATGACCTGCGCGCAGCCCGGCGGCCGCTACGCGGTGAGCGAGGTCAAAGGCTTCATCGCCTTCGCCGGGAAGTCGGGGGTGCGCGGCCGCGTGGTCAGCCGCGAAGGCAGTCTCGTCGGGCAGGCGCTGCTCGCCGGGATCGTCGGCGGCTTCGGGCGCGGCTTCTCCGCCAACGCCAACGGCATCTTCACCGGACAGGTCGGCGCCAATGGCCAGCGCGAAGCGCTCTCGCCGACCGACATTCTTGCCGGCGGTTTCGGCCAGGGCGCGGGCGACGCCGCCGACACGGTCAGCCGCTACCTCATCGAACGCGCCGAACAATACCAACCCGTCGTCGAGATGCCGACCGGCATCGAGGTCGAGATCGTCTTTCTCGACGGCGTCCATGTCAGGAGCACCAAGTAACATGAATTTTTCCCACTCCCGCCCAGGCCTCAAAGCCCGCGCCGCCCATGTCGCGCTCGCGATGACCGGCGCCGCCACCGTGCTGACGCTCGGCGTCGCCGCCGTCACCGCGCTTCCTGCCAATGCGGCCGGTCTCGCAAGCGATGTCGCCGCCGCGCTCAAGCTGCGCCTGCCGAAAACGCCGGTCGACGCGCTGACCTGCGACACGCTCGGCCCGTGGTGCGAGGTCGTTTCGGGCGACACGCTGTTCTATATCGACGAAACTGCACGCTACCTCTTCGTGGGCCGGCTCTACGACATGGAAGAGCGGCGCGATGTCACTGCCGCGCGCCTGCTCGAACTCAATCCCGATCTGCTCGCCGCGGGCGGCGCCCGGGTACGTTCGGAACAAAACGAGACCGCTCCGAGCGTTGCGCCGGATAAAGTCGACCTGGCGAGCCTGCCCGCCGAGGGCGCAATCCGCTGGGGCAACCCGAAAGGCGCGAGGCTGGTGGTCTTCTCGGACTTCCAGTGCGGCTATTGCCAGCGCCTCGCGGCCGAACTCGTCAAGGCGAAGGTCCAGGTCGAGGAGCGCCCGATCTCGATCTTCGGCGCGGCGAGCCGGCGGCTCTCCGAGACGGTGCTCTGCGCGAAGGATCCCGCGAAGGCGCTTCACTCCGCTTATGCCGGCGAGCTGGAGGCCAACGGCAAATCCTGCGCCAAAGCCAAAGCGCTCGATGCCAACGAAGCTTTCGCGAGGGCCAACGGCTTGGCCGGTACGCCGGTCATCGTTCGCGCCAGCGACGGCGCGGTGCTGCACGGCTTCCGCGATGCCCAGACGCTGCGCGCGTTCGCCGCGGGCGGAAAGGAGCCGCGGTCATGAGCGCGCGCGTCCGCAACCTCGCCTGCGGGATCGCGGCATCGCTTCTCGCCGGTTGCGCCACGCTCGGCGGCAATGTCGAGGGCAGCTTTGCCTGCCGCGCGCCCGAAGGCACCTGCGCACCGACCTCGCTGATCGACGCCCAGGCGACCGGCTTGGCCGCCGGCCAGGAGACGCTACCCGTCTCTTCCGCACCGGGTAGGACGTCCGTGGGTCGCAGCCTGCGCATCGTGCTCGCCGCCCACCGCGACGAAGCCGGACGCGAGCACGAGGCCCGCGTGGTCCAGGTCGTGCTGCCGGAGCCGGTGGGCGCGGGCTGGCGGCAGCCGAGCGGAACCGGCGAGCTGCTGCGCGCGATCGGCCAGGCGGTCGCCCGTACCCCCGAGCCCGAGAACCCCCAAAATTCCAACTTCCCCGAATTGCCGGACCAGCTGTTCCTCCCCTCCCAGCCCGGTCCGGCAATACCCGGCGCAGATGCGCCGGAACCTGGGGCACCCGGTCGTAACGCCTCCCCCGGCCGGGTGCCCCAACCCCTTTCCCAACCAGACCCAGAACAAGGAGACGATCAGTGAGCTTTTCGCTTGGCGCCGCGCGCGACGCGGTGCTCTCCGGCCTGTTCGCCGACACCGACCGCGCGGAGCACGCCCGCGCGCCGCTTATGCTCGACATGCTGTCGGACTGGCTGCCCTACCGCGTCTACGACGAGCGCACCGGCCTCTACCGCAACCGCGCCTCCAAGGGTTTCGTGCTCGAAGTGACCCCGCTGGTGGGCGCGGACGAGCGCACCGGCGAGATCCTCGGGCAGTTCTTCTCCGAAGGGATGCCGGCGGGCGCCTGCCTGCAGGTGCTCAATTTCGCTTCGCCCCGGATCGGTTCGGTGGTCGGTCCCTGGTTCGCGCCGCGTTACGAGCAGGGCGGGATTTACGAGGCGATCGCGCGGGCGCGCACGCAGCGGCTGTATGATCTGGTCTGGCAATCAGGCTCGGCGCATGCGCCGTTCCACGCGCGCGCCACCCGGCTGATCCTGTCGCTGGGCGTTCCCCTGCCCGGCAATGTGAGCGATGCCGAACTTACCGAATGCCGCGAGGGCTTGCTCGGCATGCTCCATTCGCTGGGATTGCACGCGGCGAGCCTCGAGCCGCACGGCCTCCTGTCGCTGATCGACGAGCTGACCTCGCCGACCACGGCGCGCGAGCCCGACCGGATAGACTGGAACCGCCACGAGACGCTCGACCTCCAGGCGATCCGCCGCGACATCGAACTCGAGGTCGAGGACGACCGGTTGATCCTGCGCACCGAGCGCTTTCGCGAGACCGGCCGCGACCGCGACGGCGTGCCGCAGGTCGGCGAATGCTATCCCGACCGCTTCGATCTGCGCCACTATGCCGTGCGCTCGACGCCCGAGCGCTGGGCGCCGTGGGAATGCGCGCGCCTCATCGGCGACATGTTCACCGACAAGCTGCGTTTCCCGTGCCCCACGGCGACAATGCTGTGCCTCGTCTATCCCGACCAGGAAGCCGCCGCCGCGCGCGCGGGCTACAAGTTCATGCGCACCACCAGCCTCTCGGACACGAAGAGCGCGCGCTTCCTGCCCCGGCTCGGCGAGCAATCGGCCGAATGGCGCCATGTCCAGGCCGAGCTCCAGGCGGGCAAGAAGCTGGTCAAGCTGTTCTACGGCCTGACCACGATCTCGCCGCTCGGCCAGGGCGACACGCACGAGCGCGTGGTCAAGGCGATCTACAAGGCGGCGGGCTGGGACCTCGCCGACGAGCGCTTTCTCCAGCTCCAGGGGCTGATCGCCGCCTTTCCGCTGAGCCTCGCCGATGGGCTCGCAAGCGACATGACGCGGCTCAAGCGCCTCAAGACCATGCTCTCGACCACCGCGGCGAACATCGCGCCGATGCAGGGCGAGTATCTCGGTAGCGACATTCCGCATCTGCTGCTCGTCGGCCGGCGCGGCCAGCCCTTCTTCTGGTCGCCCTTCGAGAACCGCGCGGGCAACCACAACATCGCCATCTGCGGCAAGTCGGGCTCGGGCAAGTCGGTGCTGCTGCAGGAACTGTGCGCGGCGCTACGGGGCGCGGGCGCCAAGGTCGTGGTGATCGACGACGGCCGCAGCTTCGAGCACTCGGTCAAGCTCCAGGGCGGGCGCTTCGTCGAGTTCACGCTCGCCTCGGGCTTTTCGCTCAACCCGTTCTCGATGGTCGACGATGCCCGCGCCCAAAGCGACGAGGATTACCGGCTCGACTGCTTCGCGATGATCAAGGCGATCGTCGGGCAGATGGCGCGTCCGAGCACGGCGCCGAGCGATACCGAGCGCGGCCTCATCGACCGCGCGATTACGCAAGTCTGGGACAGCCTCGGCAGCGGCGGCAGCATCGACGATGTCGCGCATGCGCTCCACTCGACAACAAACGAGGCCGGCAGGGAGCTCGCGACCGCGATCGGTCCGTTCTGCCGCGGCGGCAGCTATGCCGGGTTCTTCTCCGGCAAGGCGAGCTTTGCCTTCGAGGACGATTTCACGGTCTTCGAGATGAGCGATCTTGCTTCACGCGAGGAGCTGCGGAGCGTGGTCCTCTCGGCGATCATGTTCATGACCGGTCAGGCGATGACCCGCTCTTCGCGCTCGACGAAGAAGCTGCTGCTGATCGACGAGGCCTGGGCCATGCTCAAGGGCGGTTCGATGGGCGAGTTCGTCGAGACCTATGCCCGCACGGCGCGCAAATACGGCGGCGCGCTCGCGACCGCCACGCAATCGCTCAACGACTATTACAAGTCGGACGGGGCGCGCGCCGCGCTCGAGAACAGCGACTGGATGCTGGTGCTCCAGCAGAAGGCTGAGACCATCGCCGATTTCCGCAAGGAAGCACGGCTCGAAATGGACGACCGCACCGAGACGCTGATCCGCAGTCTCAAGCGCTCGGGCACCGAATACAGCGAAGTCTACATCAAGGGTCCAGAGATCGAGGCAGTCGGCCGGCTCGTGCTCGACCCGTTCTCGGCGACAATCTTCTCGTCCGATCCCGACACCTATGCCGCGATCCACAAGCATGTCGCCGACGGCATGCCGCTCGACAAGGCGATCGGCCAGGTCGCGGGGATCGCCGGCTCGGCCCGAGGAGCCGCATGATGGTCCTCGACTACGAAACGCCGGTCGATCGCATTGCAAGCGGGCAAAGCCGGGCGAGGCAGATCGACACGAGGTCGCTGGCGCAGGGCACCTGCCTCGTCCTGATCGAGGCCGCGGGATTTGCGATGAACATCGTGCTCGTCGTGCTCGGCCTGCCGCTGTTCGCGTTCCTGTTCCTCGCGGGGTGGGATCTGGGACTGCTGTTCGCGCAGCTCGGCAACCTTGCCGATCACTACCGGCTCGCCGAGCCGGTCGCCCGGCACCTGTTCAGCCAGGACCTCAAGGTCGCGTTCCTGTTTGCCGCGGGTTGTTACGCGCTGCTGCGCCTGCCGGCCTTCCTCCGGCGGCTCGAGCGCCGTCTCGCCGAAGGAGACAGGCGTCATGACTAGACTGCGGCTCCCCCACCCCAGGCTGGCCCTCGGAATCCTCGCGACGCTCGGCCTTGCCGCTGCGCTGCTCTGGGCCGCGTGGATCACGCGCGCGGTGACCGAGAACCCACCGCCGCGGATCGTTACGGTCCGTCTCGCCGAGACCATCGGGAAGTTCGTCGACGAAGCCGCGCGCGCCGATGCCGAGCCGCAGGCCGTGCAGGCGGCGAGCCTTGCCTATCTGAAGGCCGCCGAAGCGTCGGTCGCCGAAATGGGCCGCGACGGACGGGTCGTGCTGGTCGCCGAGGCGGTGCTCGCGGGCGCGGCCGAGGACGCCACACCCGAGCTCGAGCGGCGGATTGCCGCAAAGCTCCAGCAGGAGCCGCGCCGATGAAGCGTCCCTCCATTCACTGGCGCCGCCCGCTTATCCTTTGCGCGCTGTGCGCCTTGCCGCTGGCCTGGGCGCCGCTCGACGCCTTCAGCAAGGACCACGCCCTGCTGCTCAACGCGAGCCCGAGCTTGCCCAACTGGGCGTTCTGGCTGGACAAGCGCGCGCCCATCGAGCGCGGCAGCCTGGTCTTCTTCGAGCCGCCGCCCAGCGCGCTTATCGAAACCCATTTCGGATCGGATCCGCAGATGTTCGGCAAGCGGGTGCTCGGCCTGCCCGGCGATGTCGTGAGCCACGAAGGCATGGACGTGTTCGTCAACGGCGAGAAGATCGCGACGCGCCTTGCAGTGACCCGCCTCGGCATTCCGCTGACGCGCGGTCCCGCAGGAACGATTCCTGCAAACTGCTACTACACCGGCACCGATCATCCGCGCGGGCTCGACAGCCGCTACGGTGCGATCGGCTTCGTTTGCGCCGGGCAGATCCTCGGCAGCGGGAGGGCGATCCTGTGATCCGCCTCCCGCTTGTCCTGACAATCGCTCTTGCTTTGCCGGCTGCCGCGCAGGCGCGCGACTACGGCCAGCAAGGCGCGGTCTTTCCGGTGATCGAGCGCGATCTGCTCGAGCAGATCCACTCGCGCCTCGTCGCGATGGAAAAATCGGGCGAGACCGCGAAGCTCAACGACCAGTTGAAGCGACGCACGGCGGCGCGCGTCAATCGCCCGGACCCGGTCGCCGGGATCGCGCGCGCGATCGACGATCGCAGCTGGTCGTTCGATCCGACGATCACGCTTGCCGCCGATATCAGGGGCGCGAAGGGCGAGCTGATCCATGCCGCGGGCACCCGGGTCAACCCGCTCGACAGCGTTGTATTACGCGCCGACCTCCTCTTCCTCGACGGCGACGACGCGGCGCAGGTCGCCTGGGCGCTCAAGCAGGACCGGCAGGCCAAGTTGATCCTCATCAGTGGCGCGCCGCTCGAGCTGATGAAGGCCCGCCAGCGCCGCTTCTATTTCGACCAGGGCGGCAAGCTCACCGAGCGCTTCGGGATCAGGGCCGTGCCCGCGCGCGTGCGCCAACAGGGCCGACTGCTCGCCGTGAGCGAGATCGCGCTTTCCGCGAAGAAGGAGCCAGCGCGATGAGAGCCCTGCGCAAATTCGCCGCCGCACTGCTCGCTGCCGTGTCGCTGGCTCTGGCGGCGCCCGCCGCGGCCGATGCCGGGCCGGGCAAGTGCACCGGCAGCTTCGTCAACCCGATCACCGATATCTGCTGGTCGTGCCTGTTCCCGATCTCGGTCGGCGGGCTAGAGATCTGGCCCTCGAACCGGCCCGATCCCGACAATCCCGACCTGCCCGTGTGTCTGTGCGGCCTGAGGCCAGGCATCGCGATGGGGTTCTGGGAGCCGGTGCGGCTCGCCGATGTCAGCATGAAGCCCTGGTGCTTCGTAAACCTTGGCGGAATGAAGCTCGATCCCGGCTTCGACATCGGCTTCCGTTCGATCTCCGGGCCGTCGGCGATCGGCGGGGCGAGCCAGTACTATTCGAGCTGGCACGTCCACTGGTACGCCTATCCGCTGATCTACTGGATGGAGATCGTCGCCGATTTCCTCTGCCTCGAGCCCGGTTCGATCGACATTCTCTACATCTCCGAGATCGATCCGCTGTGGCAGGACAGCGAACTCACCGCGATCATCAATCCCGAGGCGGTCCTGTTCGCCAATCCGCTGGCGCTGGCCGCCTGCGCCGCCGACTGCGCGGCGGCGACCGCCAAGCTACCGATCGACGAGATGTTCTGGTGCGCGGGCTGCCAAGGCTCGATGTACCCGATGAACGGCAATGTCTCTGCCTCCATCGGGCACGTGCAAGCCTCGCGGCTCGTGCTCTCGCGCTTCGCCTACAAGCTTCACCGCGAGCTCGTCTCGTGGGGCACGATGGGCTCGAAGGGGTTGTGCGGCAAATACCTGATGCCGGTGATGCGCAAGCAGCAATACCGCTTCCAGGCCACCAATCCCAATCCGGCGACGAGCGGGCGCTACGCCTGCCCGCCGATCGGCACCTCCACCACTCTTCAGGAGCCCGGACAGGTCATCCCCGCCATCGGCGAGGACATGGGTTACCTCGTCTGGCGCAAGAGGAACTGCTGCGCTCTATGACCAAGTCCCTTCTGCTCCTCCCGCTCGTCTTCGCCCTCTCGCTTGGCGGTCTGGCGCTTGCGCAAAGCGCATCGGGCGATCTCGATCTCGATGCGATCCGCGCGCGCGCAGCCGAACATGCCGGCGATGCCGAGGCGCTTGCCACCGCGGTGCGCGAGCGGGCCGATGTGCTCGCCGAGGATGCGCGCAGCACGCAGAACGGCGCGCAGGCCAACCGTGCGGCCTATGTCGAGAGCGTCGGCACCGACCTCACTAATCATGCGCTCGATTTCGACGCAATGGTCCGTGCCCAGGCGCAAGCCGAAACGGCATCGCTGAGCGAAGGACCGCGCTTCATCGCCTTCGCCTCGCTGTCGATGCCGCCCGAGGCCCTCAGGGCGCTGGTGCGCGACATGGGCCGCGCGGGCGGGGTCACCGTCCTGCGCGGGTTTCCGCAAGGCGACAGCGAAGGCTTCAAGAAGCGCCTCGCGGCGATCTGGAGCGACGGCAGCGAAGCCGGATCGCTCGGCGTCGATCCGCGGCTCTTTCGCGCCTTCGACATAAAGGCCGCGCCGAGCTTCGTCATGCTCAGCACCGATTTCAGCCCGTGCGACGGGTTCGATTGCAGGAGCGTGGTCCCGCCGCACGACCGGATCGCGGGCAATGTCAGCGTCGCCCATGTTCTCGAAACCTTCGCCGGAGGCGGCGGTCCCGGCGCGACGCTTGCCCGGCTCCACCTCGCCCGCCTCGAAGGAAATCGGCCATGACGCGGATGATTGCCACTGCGCTCGCCCTGATCCTTGCTGTGCCGGGCGCGAGCACCGCACAGACCACCGAGGCGGCCAGGGCCGACGGCAAGCAGACAGCAAGGGACCTGCTAGACACCGCGCGCGACGCGGCTTCGGCGCCAATCGACGCTACCCAAGTGCCCAATTACGATCCGCAGGCGACGCGCGGTCTGCAGGATCTGGCGCAGAGCCCCGACCAGATCGACTCTCGCGCACGCGCCAATGCAACGACAAACCCGGCGCTGCGCACGATCCGCGACAGCATGACCACCCGCGCCGAGTTCGACACGCAGGACATCTCCGACATGCTCGCGCGGAGCCGGACAATCAGCGAAACCCCGCTCGATTACACCAGCGGTATGGCGGTCGGGGGTGCGCAGGGTTCCTGCGTGCCGCTTCCGCCCGGTGCGGGATCGGCAGGAACGTACTTCGCGACCTGCAACACGGGCACGCGGATCGACCAGAGCGCCGGCCAATGCGCGGTCCCGCTCGTGGCAAGCGTTACCCGGCGGCCGCAGTATCACTACCTTTGCAGCAGGTTCGGCGACTTCAACAATTCGGGCGAGCCAGTCTGCGAAGGCTTCGCCGGCGCGAGCTGCCGCGCGACCGGCCAGCGCGAGGGCCGCTGCCTGCAATGGTTCGATAACGGACACACGCGATTCTGCTCGGAACCGGGCGAACCTCTGACCGAGATGACCTGCGATGCTCCCGTGTCGGGCCGGACTCCCTACGCGGTCACAAGCACGACGGACGTGTCTGCCGCCCCCGACGAGAGCCAGTGCACCGGTTTCGCCGGCAACGGCGATTGCACGCTCGACGCGGAAATCTGCACCGACAGCGATCCGCAGACGCGCATAGTGGACGGCGTCGCGGTCACCCGGCCCTGCTGGGCCTGGCAGCGCAGCTATACCTGCGTAACCCGAAGCGCCGCCAGCGACTGCTCTGCGCTCGAGGACCAGGGAAGCTGCCGCTTCGTGCGCGAGGAGTGTCTGAGCGGCGCCGAAGCATGCGAGACCTGGGAGCGTGTCTACGAATGCCCGCTTCCGGCCGGTGAAACGGGTGAGACGCAATATGTCTGCGACGGCGACGTCTACTGCATCGACGGCTCATGCGAGACGATCGAGCGCAAGGCGAACAACGAGTTCAAGGATGCCGTAACCGCGCTCCACGCGATGAACGAGGCGCGCGGGCAGTTCGACCCGCAAACGCTGACGCTGTTTCGCGGAACCCGTAACACCTGCTCGTCCAAGGTCTTTGGCGTGCTCAACTGCTGCAAGGGCAAGGGATTCCCGCTCATCCCCGGGATCAGCCTGCTGGTGGCACTCGGCTGCGACCGCGAGGAAGTCCTGCTGCACGAGCGCGATGCGCAGGGGCTGTGTGCCTATGTCGGCACCTATTGCTCCGACAGCTTCCTTGGCGTGTGTCTGACCAAGAAGAAGGTCTACTGCTGCTTTGAGTCCAAGCTCTCGCGGATCCTGCAGGAGCAGGGCCGGCGCCAGCTGCCCAAGCCCTGGGGCAAGCCGAAGACCGAGACCTGCAAGGGTTTCACGCTCGACGAGTTCGCGCGGCTCGACCTCAGCCAGATGGATTTCTCCGAAGTCTACGCTGAGTTCACCGACGCCGCGCGGCTGCCGGACGAGCTCGAGACGAGCACCCTCATCCAGCAGAAGATCCAGGATTACTACGCAAGGGAAGCACAGTGATGCGCAGCGCCACCAAACTCGCGCTCTGCGCGGCTGCAGGCTTGTTCATGACTGGCCCGCTGGCGGCTCAGGAAGGAGGCTCCGGAACCGATGCGGCCGACGCCCTCTACTGCGCGGAGCGCAAGCTCGGGTACTGGTTCTACTGCGTGAGGCCTGCGCCCGCGCCTCGTGAGACAGAGCCGCAGCCGCAGGCCTCGACAAGTGCCGCGGAAGAGCTCGACGCGATCACTGGGACCTTACGCGAGTTGAAGGCGCAGGCGATCCTTCGCCCCACGCCCGACAATGTCGCCGCCTACATCCGCTTCCAGCGGGAACAGCTCGACCGCGCCTCGCTGTTCTCCGACGTCTGGCAGCGCGCGCTGTGGCAGGACCCGGCGCTCGATTACACGCTCGAACGTCCCGTTGGCGCGCTCGCCAAGAAGCAGTGGCAGGATACCCGCGCGGCGGAACGCGACCTCGTGATGGCCCGGCTCTCCGAGCGCTACGGCCTGTTCTACTTCTTCGCCCAGACCTGCGGCGCCTGCGAAGTCATGAGTCCTATAGTCAAGGCGGTCGCGTCACGCTGGCGCATCACCGTGCGCGCGATCTCGACCGATGGCGGGCCGTCGCGGCACTTCCCGGACTACAGCGTAGAGAAGGGCCAGCGCCCGCGCATGGGGCTCGAGCCCGGGATCACCCCCGCGGTGGTGCTGTGGGACAGCGTCGGCAAACGCCCGATCCCGATCGGCTACGGCGTGCTCTCGGCCGACGAGCTGCAGGACCGCATCTATCTCCTCACCTCGAAGGAAGCCGGACATGATTACTAGGCTCAGAACCATTGCGCTCGCGCTGGCCGCCACGAGCATGATCGCCGCCCCGATCTCGGGACCAGCATTGGCAAATGTCGGCGACAGCATGGACCGGTTCATGGATGACATGGGCGGAGCGGCGAACGTTACCGGTCCCACCGCCTTCGAAGGCCAGTCGGCGGGCTACTACAGCATGGGCAACGTCTGGACGCGCTTCCCGCAGAAGACGACCAACATCGCCAATCTCCAGCTGCCGCGCGCGCGGGCCGGCTGCGGCGGGATCGACATCTTCGCCGGCTCCTTTTCCTTCATCAACGCCAGCGAGATGGTTGCGCTGCTGAAGGCGGTTGCCAACAACGCCGTCGGCTTCGCCTTCAGCCTCGCGATCGACACGATCTGCCCCGAGTGCAACAAGATCATGCAGGAGTTCAGCCAGAAGGCGCAGCTCATGAACGAGCTGTCGATCAACTCCTGCGAGATGGCACAAGGGCTGGTCGGGGGCGTGTGGCCCAAGGGCGATCTTGCCGACAAGGCGATCTGCGAAGCGATCGGCAATTCCGAAGGCATCTTCACCGATTATGCCGCCGCCAAGCATGGCTGCGGCACCCGGGGCCAGCGCGCCTCGACCAACGAGAACGGCGGCGAGGACTTCGCCGACGTCAATCCCGCGGTGCCTCGCAACTACACCTGGCATGTTCTCAAGCAGAGCGCCTTCTTCAACCCGGGCGGCACCTTCGACCGTGAGCTTGCCGAGTATGCCATGACGCTGATCGGAACGGTCATCTATGTGCCGCCCAAGGACGACGAGCCCGGCAGGTTCGTGCCCTTTGCGGGCGACGCCTCCTCGACGCTGGTGACCGCGCTGCTCGACGGGACGCAGGGCCAGAGCGTGCGCGTGTTTCAGTGCGACGAGCCCGACCAGTGCCTCAATCCGAGCTTCCAGCAGCTGAGCCTTGCCAGCGCGAAGGCGATCCGCCCGCGTGTCGCTCTGATGATCGGCAACATGGTCGACGCGATCCGCACCGACACCGCAATCGGCGAGGCCGAAAAGGAACTGCTCCAGGTCGCATCGCTGCCGCTCTACAAGATCCTCACCGTGCAGGCGGCGTTCGGACGCGGCATGGCGACCGATGACCGCGCGACTCTTGCCGAAGTCGCGAGCATCGATCTGCTCCACGCGATCCTCGAGCGGATCGTCTCCGAAGCTGGCCGCTCGATGGCCAGTTTCATTGCCGCCGACGAAGCGAAGCTCGCGCTGTGGCGCGCGCAGGTGGCGGAGGTGCGCAACCAGCTCGCGCACCGGCAGGCCAACGGACAGGCACGCATCACCGCGATCGTCCAGATCATCGAGAAGACCGCGATGATCGAGAACATGCTCGCCGCCTCGATGTCACCCTCGATGGCTGCGGCGCTCGACTGGTCGCGCGGGCTGCAGTCGCGCTCGATCGTACCGTAAGGGATCAAGCAAGTGGTCGAGATATTCACTGTCGGCGGCGGCGAATACATCGTCAACGTGCTGAACGCAGTCGCCGCCTGGACCGGTGCCGGCGGCTACAAGAGCCTGATCCAGGTCGCGCTGGTGATGGGCATGGCGCTGGCGGTCATCGTGCTCGCCTTCAATCAGGACTGGCGCGCCTGGCTCAACTGGTTCCTCGGCGCGACGCTCATCTACATGTGCCTGATGGTGCCGCGGATGGACGTGCACGTCACCGACCGCGTGAATCCCGGCCTTGCTCCGGCCACGGTCGCCGATGTCCCGCTGGGGCTCGCCCTGATGGCAAGCTTCACCAGCCAGGCTGGCGACTATCTTACGCGCTCCGCCGAGCTGGTCTTCGGCTTGCCCGAAGATCTCAACTACTCAAAGAACGGGATGATCTACGGCGCGCGGCTGCTCGAGGCGACGCGCTCGCTGCGCATCAATGATCCCGAGTTCGCCGCCAACTTCGACGAGCATGTCCGGCAATGCGTGTTCTACGATCTGCTGCTCGGCCGCTACTCGATGAAGGAGCTGTCCGGGAGCAACGACATCTGGGCGACCATCGCGCCGGGCAGCGCGGCGCGTGCACAGAAGTTCGTGACCCGCCAAAGCGACAACACCGTCACCGCCTCGATCGTCACCTGCCGCGAGGCGTACACCGCGCTCTCGAACCAGTGGGCTGGTCTCATCGACGAGATGACACTTGTAGCGGGCCGCCAGCTCTATCCGCGCCAGAGCGAAGCGCTCGCCAGGGCCAAGCTGCTCGCCGATCTGCCGATTGCCTACCAGTATCTGAGCGGCGTCTCGCAGAGCGCGAGCGCGATCTTCCGCCAGGTCCTCACCATTAATGCGATGAACCAGGCGATGCACGGCTTTGCCGGCGCGAGCGGCACGACCAGCGTCGATGTCTTCGCCCAGACACGCGCAGACATCCAGACCGAGCGCACCTATTCCTCGATCGCGCACAATGCCATGAAGTGGGTGCCGATCCTCAACATCGTGCTGACCGTCGTGTTCTACGCGCTGTTCCCTGTTCTCTTCCCGCTGTTCCTGATGCCGAAGACCGGGCCGCTGGCTCTCAGAGGCTACGTCACTGGCTTCTTCTATCTTGCTGCCTGGGGACCGTTGTTCGTCATCCTGCACATGATCCTGATGTTCAAGGGCGCGAGCGATGTCGCCGCCGCGAGCGGCAGCACCGGGCTTAGCCTGGCGACCTTCGGCGGAATGAGCGACGTCAACAGCGATATCGGCGTGCTCGCCGGCTATCTCGTCGCCTCGGTGCCGTTCCTCGCCGGCGGCGTGGCCAAGGGCGCCATGGCCATCTCCACCCAGGCGACCTCCTACCTTAACCCGAGCCAGAATGCGGCCGAGGAGGCCGCGCGCGAGGCGAGCACTGGCAACGTCTCGCTCGGCAACTCGAACATCGACAATTCGAGCGTGTTCTCGCGCCAGTTCGCCCAAGGCAATCTCGCGCCCAACATCGCCTATGGCGCAGGCCAGACCCGCAGCTTCGGCGAGAGCGGCACACAGACCACCGGATTTCCCGGAGCCGAGTTCGCGCACGTGCCGACCTCGAGCTATCCGTTCAGCCCGACGCTCGGGCAGGATTTCAGCAGCCGGCTTTCGACCATTGCCGGGCAAAGCCGCAGCCAGAGCGAGACCTTCTCCAACCTCGCCCAGCAGTCGACGAGCTCGGCGGTCACCCGCTTCCACGAACTCCGCGACGCATGGTCGGCCAGCCGCTCGAACGAGACCGTCAGCGGAACCTCGAGCAGCGACAGCATCGGCACGGCCTTCAGCGAGATCGACAACGCCTCGCGGACGCTCCAGCAGCAGTTCGGCCTCTCCCGCCGCGCGGCCGACGACATCACCGTCTCGTGGTTCCTCAATGGCGATGCAGGGCTTGGCCTGAAGGGTGAACGGGGTGCGGGATCCGCGACGCTGGGAGTAAGAGGCGGCCGCAACCAGAGCTGGACAGACAGCGATATCGGCATCGCTTCCGAGGACCGGTCGCGGTTGTTCGGCGCGCTCAGGCAGATCTCCGAGAGCGAGAACTGGTCGACCGCTCGCGAAGGTTTTCTGCGCGAGACAAGTTCGAGCTCGGAAGCGCTTGTTTCGAGCAGCGCCGCGGGTCTCACCACGTCGCTCACCGAGGCGCAGAGCTACACCGTAGAAGCACGCCGCGCCGAAGAGCTTGCCAGTCGTCTCGAGAACCAGGCGAGCTGGTACGAAAGTGCCAATGCGGCGGGCTCGCTCAATCTCAGCCAGGCTTACCGCGAATGGGGTATGGCCGAGATCGAAGCCAACCGGGACTATTATGGCCCCGTCCATTTCGACGACATCGAGTTCCAGATGAGCGCGCAGGGCCAGCAATTGCAGGCGCGCTTCGTCGAGAGCTACGCGGATCGGCTGCATGGCGAGATCGCCGACGAGCTTGTCCTGCCTCCCTATTCGCCGGTCTCTCGCCCAGGCGTAAGTTCCCAAGGCGACGTGCGCGGTTCGGTCATGCTTGGAGGGTCTCCCCGGGCTTTGTCAGAATCGTCCGGCGAGCGCGAGGAGATTGAGCGAGAAGTCGAACGAGCGCAAGGTCGAGGTTCTCAGCGCCTGGATCAGGTGACTGGCTATCTAGATGGTCGCACCCGAGATGCTCGGGGGGCTTCGGAAGAAGCGGCTGATGAGGTCAAGAAATGGTGATCGCTAGAGAATTACGTCCTGCACGATCACGAAGGCTGCGAACGCTACCAGGGCCAGAAAGATCACGATTAGCTTGAGACGGCCCCACGGATCGGCCCAAGTCTTCTTCCAGGTGTAAGCGGTCAATCGGTTCTCGGCGATGGCCCGGTCGATTTCGCGAAAGCCCTGCCAATCCTGACTACCGGAGCTCCGGGATTTGTCTGGATCGCTCATCGACTATCTCCTTCAACGACCTGCCCCGCCAGCCTCTGCTCTTCCTGCAAATGGTTGGAGAGGCGCTGCATGCAGGTTAGCCCAAAAGGCTCCGCAATGCGATATGCAGGACTTGGCCCTTTCCGGCTGTGATGGCAGACAATCATGATGAACCGCGCACTCCTCATCACGACCAGTCTGGCTTGTTCGTGATGTTCCGGCGCAGATCGGAGAAGCAGCGCGACGGCAAGCCGGGTGCGCCGGTCTTCGACTTCCGCCAGGAGTTACAACGTCAGAAGCGGGCGAGGCGTCGCTCGCTGGCGATGCTTGTTGGCGGCGGCCTTCTGGCGGGAGCGGTCGGCGGGCTCATTGGAATCAACTGGCCCACCAGTATAGCGAGCGCACAAGCGGGTCAGGCGCACTCATTTGCCGTGTGCGGGACGATCCGCCAGACCTGCGTGGTCGATGGCGACACGATCTGGATCGAGGGTGTGAAGATACGCATTGCCGATATCGACACGCCGGAGATTTCCTCACCGCAATGCGATGCCGAGTACGAGCGAGGAATTCGTGCGCGCGATCGGCTTGTGGTGCTGCTCAATGAAGGCGAGTTCGACCTGCAGCCAATCGGCAACCGCGACGAGGACCAGTACGGACGCAAGCTGCGTGTCGTCACGCGCGATGGACGTTCACTGGGCGACCAGCTCGTCGGCGAGGGACTGGCACGCACCTGGACCGGGCGAAGGGAGCCGTGGTGCTGATGCGCGACTGGAACGACCACCACGATGACGCTCGGTCCACGAGCTGGATGCTGAAGCTCGAAGCGATGATCGTGGGTGCTTTGGTGCTATTTGGATTGATTGCGGCGTTCGGGGCGCTGTTTTGACGTTGAGCCGCGATCAGGAGCTTTGGGGCATGGCGCTGTGGGTTGAGAAAACCCATGGCTCCGATGGCGCGCAATTCATTGCCGAAACGATTGCACGGCTTCGACGCCGGGGCGAAGAAGACGGGGTTGCACTCTGGCAGGACGTGGCCCGTCGCTTCGAGCAGTTGAGCGAACGTACCGAGATCGAGAATTGATGGCCGCTTCGCCGCCCTTCGAGGGATCGACTTCGAACCTGGCGAGATAGCCTTCCAGCCGCAGAATCGTCCGCCGGCGCGGCTTTCGGCCCATCCTGAGATCAAGCACAAACCGGGGATCGCCGACGGCCCGTCTGCCGAAGCGCGTCGCTGAAATGCGGTGCTTCTTCAGATGGTTCTCGATGCGCTCAAGCAGGGTCATGTGCATCTCACTTCGACTGCGAATCGGCTTGCGTTCTTGTTATGTTCTTAGTAGGAAGATATCCGCGCGTCTAGGAAAACTCCTACAGGTTGGCTTTCGAAGGACACGACTGATGGAACATGTGAGGGAAGAGCTCGACCGCCTCATCTCCAAGGGAAACTATGGCTACGCGGCGATCTCGCGCATGCTTGGCCGTAATCCGAGCTACGTTCAGCAATTCATCAAGCGCGGCTCGCCGCGCAAGCTCGACAATGAGGATCGCAAGGTGCTTGCGAGCTTCTTCGGCGTCGACGAGCAGGTTCTTGGCGGCCCGGCCAATGCCGTCCTCGACGGCATGGTCGAAATTCCGGTTCTGGACGTCGAAGCCTCGGCTGGCTTTGGTGCTGTTGCAGCGAGTGAAAATGCGCAGACCAGGTTCGGGTTCGACGAGCGCTGGCTTCGCAGTTTGACTTCCGCGAAAAGCGCTAGCCTGTCGATCGTGAGAGTGACGGGCGATTCCATGGAGCCGACGCTCAGCAACGGCGACGAAGTGCTCGTCGATGCTTCGGATCACGCTTCGCGATTGCGGGACGGCATCTACGTCCTGCGCGCTGACGACGCGCTTGTTGTGAAGCGGATCGCCATCAAGCCAGGCGGAAAGCAGATCACCATCGCGAGCGACAACCCGGCCTATCCGACCTGGAACGACATGGACCGCTCCGAGGTGCACGTGGTCGGACGAGTAATCTGGTTTGGACGGGCGCTCTAGCCCGTAGGCAGGAGTCGGGCCGAATGGAGACTGTCCGCTTTCGGTTGTCTGATTGCTCGATGCTAACGTCCCGCTGACTTTCCGATTGCGGACTGCAAGGTTATGAGCCTCGGCTCAGCGTCGCCTGCAAGCGAAAGCGTCCCTCGCACCAAAACAGAGTTTACCACCAAGGCAGGGGAGCAAAAATGGGCAGGCGCGCGGCATTGCATCGCACGTCACGCTAGTGCATCCGTTCCCCCAGCTTCTATGGCATCCGAAGGGGATTAGGATTTCTCTCGAATGTCTTTGACGGGTGGGCAGCTATTGCGAGGCTTAAGCGACCTAGAATTGCCGGCGGACCTCGATACCTCCGTCGATGACATCGATGCGGTTTTATATAACCCGTGCCTTAGGCTGAGCGCGACCTACGATCGTGGCGTTGGCTATTTCTCGTCGTCGTGGCTCCGGAGGGTTGCAAATGGACTCGCGGTGTTTGCCGCACATGGCGGTCGCATGCGGCTTCTCACGAGCCCCATCCTTTCTGCCAAAGACTGGGCCGCGTTGAGAGACGGAGACCGTGCGCGGGTTGATCGCGAACTAGCCGATACAATGCGCATCGAGGTCGATAATCTCGAGGCTCATTCGCGTGACGATCCCGTTCAGGTCCTGGCCTGGATGATTGCCGATGAGTTGCTGGAAGTTCGCCTAGCGGTGCCGATGGGCAAGCTCGACGGCGATTATCATCCCAAGATGGGGCTCTTCTCGGACAGCAGCGGCAGCACCGTGGTGTTCCATGGCTCGCAGAATGAAACCGAGCGTGGGTTTCGCAACTTCGAAACGCTCGACATCTTCTGCAGTTGGCAGGGCGAGCGCGACGCGGAACGAATTGCCCGGCATGAGTCGCGGTTCGAACGCATCTGGGCGGGACGTGACCCCCATGTCGCAAGTTTCAGCTTACCCGACGCAATACGTAATCGCCTCGTACGCATTTCTCGTGCGCGCCCTCGACCCTATCCGCGGGAGGACGAAGCAACTGAGGAGAGCAAATGGGTCCATCAGGACCAAGCGGTCGAGCGCTTCCTTGAGAAGCGCGCCGGGGTTCTCGAAATGGCCACCGGGACCGGCAAGACCCGCACCGCCCAGAAGATAATCGCTCGCCTTGCTCACGACGTCGGGCTGGATACCGTTCTCGTCACGACCCGCAGTCTCGACCTGCTCGAGCAATGGTACACCGGATTTCTCAATGAACGCAGCTGGTCGCTGTTCCGCCACTTTGGGCCGCATCGGGAAGCCTCGCGTTTTCAGGCTGCCGGCGGACCGAAAATACTGTTCGTCGCGCAATCCTACCTGCAGGAAGTCCTTGGCGGCTTCCCGCCGCAGGTGGCCGCAAAGGCGATGTTCATTGGCGACGAGGTCCATGGCTTTGGATCGCCGTCGATGGTGCGCGATCTGACCGGCAAAGTAAGTCCCTTCGGCTACCGTCTCGGGCTCAGTGCGACGCCGGAGCGCATCTACGACACCGAGGGTCAGGCTTTCATCGAACACGAGGTCGGGCCGCAGATCTTCGAATTCACGCTCGAGGACGCAATCCGAAAAGGCATCCTGTGCGAGTTCGACTACACCCCCCTCCCCTACGAACTGTCCAACGACGACAAGGAAGCCATTCGGCAAGCGGTCCGGCGGCATCACGCCCGTCGCGCGGCAGGCGAAGCGTGGAGCGACGAAGCGCTTTACCGCGACATCGCCGCGGTTCGCAAAACATCACTCTCAAAACTCCCGCCATTCGAGCAGCATCTTGCCGAAAGGCCCGATCTCTACGAGCGCGCACTTATATTCGTCGAAACGCGAGACTATGGCAGGCTTGTGCAGCGCCAGTTGATGGATAGGGAGATCGTCTTTGGCACTTACTACGAGGGTGCCGACGCCGATCGGCTAGAAGAATTCATTCAGGGAAGAGTACAATGCCTAGTAAGTTGTCACAGACTATCGGAGGGCATCGACATTCCGTCGGTCCGCAATATTGTCCTTTTTGCTTCTGCGCGAGCGAGGCTTGAAACAATTCAGCGACTCGGTCGATGCCTCAGAGTCGACCCAAATGATCCCGCCAAGCGAGCCCATGTGCTGGACTTCGTCGACCTTGGGGAGGACGACAAGTCAGCTGGTGGGGCGGACCGGGATCGTCATGAATGGTTCACCCGGCTAAGCCAGGTCAAGCGGGAGGAAGTGAAGTAGCAATGGTCGGCGCCGACGAGGAAATCGACGAGGCGGTGCGCGCGGCCGTCGGCGCGCTCGTCAAAGACCAGGAGCTCGCTCGCTCACTGGCACAGTTCCTCATTGGCGCGCGCACCGCTCTTCCTTCCCAGGACAAGACGACCTGGATGATTGACGAACTACTTGAGCACCAGAAGGTCGAGCGTTCCTAATGGCTCTGCAGCTACGGATTCTCGGATGGAAGGCGCGCAACCTGCGGGGCTATCTGCGCTCTGCCGACATTCGTCTCGATCCCGACTCTTCACCCATAACCCTGCTGCAAATGCCGAACGGTACCGGCAAGACGACGACCATGTCGCTGATCCGTACGGTGCTGAGTGGGCGGCGGCCGGTTGACATCGCCTCCTACCGCGGAAGCGACAGCGTCAGCGACGGCTTTTTCGAGCTCCGTCTCAAACTGGATGAGGATCTCTACACAGTTGGTATCCGCTTTGAATTCAACACGCGCGAGGCTTTCTTCTACACTGATGGACTGGAAGGGCGCGAGCATGGGCACAATCTTCCCAACCTCGTTACAGACACGCTTCGAAGGGGCGTCACCGAACTGTTCGTTTTTGATGGCGAGTTGGCTGCCAAGATGATCGAGGACGGTGCCGGCGATGCCGACAAGTCGCTCGAGGTCCTTTATGGACTCGACGCGCTCGGCGATGTCGCGAGCACCGTCGAGCGGCTCAAGGACAAGCGGCGCCAACGCGTCAAAGACATAACCACGGCGAGTGCGAAGCACAGCGTTGAAAAAGCAGAAAAGGAAGCCAGCCAAGCGAAAGCAGCGTTGGCGCGGCTCGAAGCCGAACAAAGCAAGCTTGAGAAGGGAATAGCGGACAAGCGCAAGAGATTGAAGGAAATCGCCGCTCGGATCGAACAGCTCGGGCTGGACGACGACGATTTCAAGGCTCGCCAGCAGAAGGTCATCGACCAGCGGACTAAGGCCAAGACGGACAAGGCGACCGCCAGCGATCTCGCCCTGGAAAGTTTTCGATCGCCGCTTTCAATCAGCCCGGTTTTCCCGGACCGTCTGGCGCGCCTCAGTGAAACGCTGGAGAGCCGTAACCTTCCCCGGTCTTCCAGCACCTTCTTCACGATCATTGCGGGCCGCAAGGACTGCATCTGCGGTCGCGAACTCGAAGAAAAGGATCGCGCCCACATCCTCGAACATGCGGAAGACTATCTCGGCGAGGAAGAGGTCACGGTCATCAACGAGATCCGCTATCTCCTTCCTACGGTCATGCCGTCGGTAAAATCCTTCCACGCGATTGTTGAAGACCTGCGCGACGCGGACGCCCGGTTGCGCCAGGCAGATCAGGAGCAGGACCGCCTGAACGAGGAGGCGCGGAAGGTAGGTCGGCAGGAAATCGAGGCGCTTACCAAGGAACGCGACGAGATTGCCGATAAACTTGTCCTGGAAGAGAATGCGCTCAGGTTCTTGACCCAAAGTAGCGGGCAAGATGTCGACTGGCGCACGAACGTCCATGCCTGCCGACGCCGCTTCAAGGAGCTTCAGGAACGCTACGAAACCGCCGCCGGAACGCGCGATTACATGGAAGCGGCCGATCTCCTCATCCGGGCCGCGAGCAGTGCAAGGCAGGCAGCAAAGGCGCGCCTGCGCGAAAGGATCAAGGGCAGGACAAACGAAAACCTCGACGCCATTCTCACCAACGAACCCTTGCGCGTTGATCGGATCGAAGGCCGCCTGCATCTGCGCGGCGAAGGCGACATGCCCAAGGGCGGCGCGAGCGAAGGCCAGAAACTGGCGGTCTGCTACGCCTTCCTCACGGCACTGCTTTCCGAGGCCCCTTTCGGCATGCCGTTCATCGTCGATTCTCCGGCAGTGTCGCTTGACCTCACACTGCGGGCGACGGTGGGTTCACTCATTCCTCCCCTGTTTGATCAGCTCATCGTTTTCGTAATCTCGAGCGAACGGGAGGGGTTTGCTGACGCATTCAAGGAGAATCCCAAGGCAGCATTTAAGACGATCTCCCTAGAACGCGACACGGGCGAAGTCGTCGTTCATGACGATCCGCATACGTTCTTCTCCTTTCAAAGCGGGGACGCCCGATGAACGAAGGGGCAAGCGGGGCGACGGCGACCGGGTTCGTGCTCCCGGAAGGCGCGCGCGAATTCTTCGACTACAGTGCACAGAAGCTGTTCGGAAAGTTCTCGCGGTCCGCGGGCGAACAGCGCGACATGATCATGTTCGACGCTTTTTGGGCGAGCCTGGTAGTAGGCCTCCTCGCACGAAAACAGGGAGATGCAGAAAGCCTCAAAGGCGATCGCTTCCTCGCCGCCTATCCCGACGACTACGAACCCTTTGCTGAATATATCGCCGGCCTTCTCGTCGAAGCTGAGCTCGCCACTCTGCACACCGAGGACTACACAGAGCGACAGCTCGAACGCGCCATTTCTCGCTTGCTCAAGGTATCGGCGCCCACACGTCTATCCCCAGACGGGTTGAAACTGCTCAATCTCTACGCAGCAGGAGGCTTCAAGATACTCGCGGACCGCATGCGCCCCAGACCATCGGACGCCTCCAGCTTCATGCAGCGCTATGAAGCGCTCCTGGCCGAACTTTCGGACGTATAGTCATGGCGCTGGCACCAGTCCTTTCACGCGGCGACATGCTTTGCCAGCGCGCAACAGCGCACACCCTGGCGGCGCTCTTCGGCGGTATCACGGTGTTCAAGGTTCCGGCCTTCCAGCGCGTCTACTCCTGGGACGCTGAAGCGGTCGACGCGTTCCTCGCGGACATAGAGCGGTGCTACCTCAAGCGGCGCGACGATGAGCCGGAGAGACATTTCTTCGGATCGATCGTCACCGGCCCGGCCAGTTCAGGCAACTCGGTGCAGCCGCACAGGCAGGTGCTCGACGGCCAGCAGCGATTGGCCACCTTTGCGCTCTTCATGTCCACTCTCGTCCATGAGTACCGCAAGCTTGCGGAGGACTTTCCCGCCGATGCGGCCATCCGCCAGGCCCTCAAGAGCCGTGCCAACTTCATTTGGTCACAGTACATCATGGCTGAAGACGTGCAGCTGATGGAGATCAAGGAAACCTTTTCGATAAGCCTCAACCAAGCCGACGACGCGTTCTTCAAATCCTTGCTTCGCGGCGAGACGCCCGATGTTCACTCGGAATCCCACGAACGCCTGCAGGATGCCCATAAGCGGATTTCCGATTTCCTCGCCAACAAACGTGACGCCGCGGCAGACAAGCCAGAAGTTCTAAATGGCTTTTACCGGCTCCTCGTCTCCGACCTCGAGATCGTGCATATCGAGGCTGGCGATCCGCGCCATGCAAGCCAGATCTTTCGGGTGCTCAACAACCGGGGAATCCCGGTGAGCATCTGCGATTTGCTGCGCGCATCGACGATGGAGCTTTGCGAAGGGAAATTGCAGGACGCGGAGTTCGCGGAACTGCGCGATGCATGGCTCGCGATCGCCTCGATTGAGCAGCCTTCCCCCGATGATGCCCTACAGATGGCGCAGAAGGCGCGCCTTCCAGGGTCCGATCCGGTTGCGCAAACGTCGGCAAAATTCGAAGTCGGCTTCTTTCCGCAGCTCGAGGGGATGGAACAGCTCACTCCCGACGATGCGCGCGAGCTGCTGCAATCGGTACGCGAGCGCCGGGATGACATCCGGGCCATCGAGGCCTTGTCAAAAGGCGACGTCCATACGGCCCTCGAAACAGAATTCTCAGCCGTCGAACGATGCCTCGCGCAATCCTTGTTGGGGGAACAAAAGCAGGGCTGGATCTTGCCCCTGCTCTACAACGCGCGCCTTGCCAACCAGCAAGTGCGCAGCCGAATCCTGCTCGATCTTGTCCTGTTCGGCTTCCGCTATGGCGTGGTGGTCCGCGCTCCCATCGCCCCGTTCGAGAAGGCCATGCGGATGCCCCAGGTGATCCTGCTCGAGGAGCCCGGAAACTTCAACATCGGCGATCTGGAAACCAGGTTGCGCGATCTGCTCCTGCAGCACGCGAACGATGAAGCCTTCGCGAACGGCCTGAAGGAGCTCGATTACGGCAGGAACAAGAAGGCCATCCGGTTCCTGCTCGCGGTCGCCGAATTCACAAGGGAATGGTTCGACGCAGGTGCCCAAGGTCGCCCGCAATATCTCACGCCCGATCAGGCGATCGATCTGAGCAAGATAACGATCGAACACATAGGCCCCCAGAACCCGGCCGACGCCGATCCCTTGCTAAGGCCGCTTGTTCACAGGCTCGGCAACCTTACGCTCCTGGCGGGCAAAGCCAATGATGACGCCGCGAACAAGGAGTTCGCCGAGAAGAAGGCTATTTTTGCAGCGTCCAATCTCCGTCTCAATCAGGATTTGGTCGCGCACGACGAATGGACACCCGAACTCGCCACCGCGCGCCAGGAGGCCCTCATCGGGCAGGCAATGAGAGTCTTCTCGCTCGACCATCATCAACAAGGTCCAGGCTAGGCCGAAACCACCTCATTGAGTGCACCCATCTGACCACTGCGCAGCATCGAGACGCCCGCCTTGATGAGTTCGGCAGCACGGGCGACGTCAGCATCGCTCGTCGCCACGCCAAGGCCCAGGCGGAAGCCGGTCCGGGTGCGATCCGACGGTCCGAACATTGCTGACAGGACAGTGGAGGAATGCACCTTGTCGGTTGCGCATGCGCTTCCAGTCGAAAAGATGAGCTGATCGCGCAGCCGATGCTGGAGGGCATGCGGATCGACGCCGGCAATGCTGACATTCAAGGTGTTGGGGATACGTGGGGCAGCGCCTCCGTTGATGTTGAGACCGGGGATAGAAATGAGCGCCTGCTGGAGTGCGTCCCGTTTTGACTCGAGTTCGGAAATACCAGGCAACCAATCCGCCCGCCGATCGAATGCTGCTTCCATCCCGAGTATCGCCTCGGTGTTCAGTGTCCCGGGCCTAAGCCCGCGTTCCTGCCCTCCGCCGGTCGATGACGGCACAAGCCGAGCGCGCGGTCGCCGGGATCGCGCGAAAAGAATTCCGATGCCTCTGGGCCCGTACATCTTGTGCCCGGACAGGCTCGCAAGGGTTACTCCGAGCGCCGACAGATCGACCGGCAGGTGCGCTGCAAGCTGCGTAAGGTCGCAATGATACGGCACGCCCGCTTCGGCGCAGATCGCCGCAATTTCGGCGGCGGGATGAATGACGCCTGTTTCGTTGTTCGCACCCATGATCGTGACGAGCGCCGTTTCGCGGACAAGAGCAGCCCGGAATTCTTTGAGGTCGATCCGACCCTCTTCGTCGACCGGCAGGACCACCACCTCTGCGCCCTCGGCTTCGAGTGACAGAACCGTCTGAAGCACCGAGGGATGCTCGCTCGCCGCGGTCAGGATCTGGCGTCTATTGGCTGAACTCCCGGCGCGGAAAGCCCCCCTTATGGCGATGTTGTTGGCCTCGGTGGCGCCGCTCGTGAAAACCAGATCGCTCGGTCGCGCTCCCAAGCGTGCGGCAATGTTGCTCCGCGCGGTTTCGACTGCTTGATGAGCAGCATTTCCCCATGCATGATCGACCGAGGACGCATTGGCGACATGAGCACGCATGGAACTGATCATGCGCTCGATCACGAATGGGTCTGTAGGCGTCGATGCATTGTGATCGAGATAGATCGGTTGTGTCACGCTGGTGCGCCAGCCATCAATCGCGCAACATCACTCGGCGTCTTTACTCTGAGGGCCATCTGCGAGATCCCCCGTTCGATATGCGCAACCATGCAGTCGATCAGGCGGTCGGAATCGAGTTCAATCGAGGCATTGCCCTCAACCAATTCGACAAGCGCGAGGTAGACATCTTGGTCGGTGCCCAAAAGCGTATAGGTGTTGAATTCCTGTCCACTCCCCTCCCCAGGCCTCGCAAGCTGCCCGAGCGCGCCACCTTCCAGACTGGTGGTTAGTGCCATCCGCGCAAGAAGGTTGGGTGTCAGCCGCGCCCGTTGCGCCAATGCCCGCAACACGCCGCCCGCATCCTTGGAAATGGAAATCTTAGAGGGCAGCATAGGCGCGGGCCTCCACCATAGGCTCATTCAGAACCGTCACCCCTGTGGTGAAGTCTCTTTCGCCCACTCCGAGCTTGAGATGCCGGCTCACGAATGGCTCCAGTTGCGCCGCCACCTCCGTAGTCAATTCGGTATCGGTGCACAAAAGGACGACCTGCTCACTGGCCCCGGCGAGATACTGGCCAACGATCCGTTCTCGGTGCAGTCGATCAAGCCGGCCAAGAGGAGTATCGATCACGAGCGGCAAGGCACGTTCGCTGGTCCTGGCGAGCGCCCACAGAAGTGCAACGGCGAACAGCTGGCGTTCGCCCGCCGACAGGCTGTCGAGCGCAATCACTTCCCCTTCGCTGCCGATCAGGGAGATTTCGAAGCTCTCGGGATCAAGCTTGACCCTTCCCACTAGCGTTGGCCTTCGCAAGAGCTTGTGCAAGCATGAAAGGACATACTCTTCCAGGGCCGCGATACGCCGTTCGAGGACCCGCTCCTCGTAATCAACCAGCGCGGCCCGTGCCTTGCCTGCAAGCGCCGCGCTCCGGCCGAGCTTCGCGGTAGTGAAGACCTGATCTTGCAGACGCTCTAGTCGAGCCCTTTGGTGATCCCTTCGGCTTCGAAGACGCGTGACCAGGCCATCCTGCTCTTCCAGCGCCGCGCCCAATCGTCCTCGCTCGAATTCGGCCTTACGAATGGCGTCGAGCGAGACGTCGCCAACGCCTTTGGCAAAGGCTTCCAGCTGATCGTCGGCGGCCTGAGCGGCGAGGAGATTCTTGTCGAGGCGTTCTGCCAATTCGCGGCAGCGGCCCCGATCGAATGTCTCTATGTCAGCCACCCTGCGTCGCAGCGCGCCTGCTCCATTTAGCGCCCAGCGCGGCAGCGTCTTGGTCTCCGCAGCGACAAACTCGCGAAACTGTTCCCACACCGCTGGGGGCCGTCCCGTACGCTTTGGCCCTTGCGCTTCGAACTCGTCGACAAGGCGCTTGGCAGCCATCTTGGCTTGATAAAGTTCAGCCTCCCCCGCGGCATCTTGCAGGCGGCGCAGCGTGGCTGGGGCCAACATGAGCGGGCCAAACCCTGCTGCAATTTCTCGAAGTTCGCTTAGGAGCGCCTGCTGTTCTTCTTCGACGCGCTTCCTGTCCTGCTTCGCTCCGACCTCATCCATAGCGGACATGCCGCCTTCCTTTCGAAATGCCGCTTCGGCGCGATGTAGACGGGCATTGGCCTGATCACGCTCGGACGCCAGCTGGGCCCTCTTTTCTTCAGCGCGTGTCAGTTCACCCTCGGCCGCCTTCAAATCGCGTGTCGCCGCCTTGAGATCATCCGCTCCCTCGCCCGACTTCTGTCGGGCAACGAAAAGGGCAAGGTCGCTGCGTAGCTGCTCGATTATGTCGAGACCGAGCAGCGGACGTATAGCCTGCTGGAGTCCGGCCGACGCATCCCCTTGGGCAATCTCCTGTATCTTTTCGCCATCGAAGAAGAACAGCTGCGAAACCCCAGGAGGTATCATGTCGTTGAGGATGTCCTGCCATTCCTCAACACTCGTATCGTTTCGGCAGGCCCCGTTCACCAACACGGTCAGCATTTCCTCGACGCCGTTGCCCTTCACGTTCCAGCGACGCCGTATGGCGTAGGAAAGCTCTTCTCCCTTTTCGTGACGCCGCAAATCGAGACCGATTTCCATAGTGGTTTCCGGAAGACCGCGATGGAGGCGATCGTTCAGATGGGCCTCGTATGCCTTCTGAGACACGCGGTTTCCGAGAGCAGCCTTGCCATAGAGCGCCAAGCGGATCGCCTCGAGAAAGGTCGTCTTGCCAGCACCATTGTGGCCTTCAATCAGGACGATTGGCTTCCCGCCCCGCTCGTCGGGGCCCAGATCGAAAGCGTGGTCGCCGCCATAAATCCCGAAATTGCGAAGCCGGAGACGCTCGATGATCATGAGAATTGCGCTCCTACGCGCGCCCGCTCTTCGCGCTCATCCATCACTGCATCGAGATCACGCCATTCCTTGGAAAGGATGGTCTCGATCCTCCTATGAATGGAGCTGCGGCGTTTCTGCCCGGCGACCTCACGCTCGGCATTCAAGAGTTCGGCCAACAGCTGAGGCGGCAGGTCGTGATGCTCACAGACAATGCGCAGTGCGGCCGCGTCATCTGCATCAAATCGAAAGTCCGATGACTGCTTGCGCTCGAGTTCACAGCCCATGATATCCGCAACAAGTAGATGCACGGTGTCCTGCCAGTCGCCGAGCTCCTCGCGCCAGATGCGCTGGATTTCGAGCAGTTCGGCTTCCTGGATGAGCACGACCTTTTCGCCCGGGGGGGCATTTTGGGCGACCTCGTTCTGCACCGCGAGAAGACGGGAAAGAATCTCCTTGCGAAAATCGAATAGATAAGGTCCCGGGATCGGAGCCTCGCGAGCCTCGACGAAGGTCACGCTGCCGTTTCGACGGCGAAAATCCCGAACCTCCTTCTTGCGCTCGGGATCCTGCGTAGCCGCCAGAAAATCCCGCAATTCAAGGAGGGGTTCGAGCCATTCCTCACCATTGTCGACCATCGCCTCCATCGCCTTGTCTTTGGTGACGACGGTGCAAACCCAGCAGCCGAACCGGGACTTCCCGCAGCTCTCGGTCTTAGTATCGACGACAAGGGGGCATTCGCCTGCTTGCGCATTGCGATAGAGGGTCACGAGCTCCTTGTTGTCACCGCCCCAAGGGCGGTCGCCCTGCAAGAGATAACTCCACACATCATCGAGGCTGAGGTCTTCGATCGGTGTGTAGACAAGCGCGCCCGGAAGCCGCGTGTGCCGCGAAAATTCCGAGTTGTGATGCTTGTGAAGCGCCATCACCTGCGCGCGTGTAGCCGATTCCGCGCGGCGGACTCCCAGCACCATCACTACTTCGCCGAATTCGGCCACCTTGCGCTTGATGAAGGCATTGGCCGGATCGATTTTCAGGCGTTCAGTACACCATCGAAAACGGCGGGATGGAGCGGGGTAGCCGCGGCCGATGAGATTGACCCAGAAACTGTCTGAAATATCGGGTGAGACCTTGTGTGCCGAGATCGGCATTTTCTGGGCCTCTGCTGCGGCGTTGATGTCGGCGAGCGCCCGATCGATGTAATCGACGATGACAGGTGTCTCGACCAGCGTGTCCGAGCTCAAGACGTAAACCGGTTTGATGCGATCTGCTGGCGGAAGGCCTGCCAGTGCCCGCCAGACCATTTGCAGAGCGCAAGTCGAATCCTTGCCTCCGCTGTAGCCGATCACCCAGGGGCGCTCGTCCCGCACATACGCGCTCCTGATCGATGCCTCTAGGTCCGTGAAGGTGACCCGCTGCGGGTTGCTCGCACCTCCCATCATGCAGCATCCTGCTGCATCGCGGTGTCATCGAACGACTCTTCGGCAGCCACGACGCGTTGATCGAGCGGCAGGCCAAGGGTCCGAAACAGTGCGGCGGCTCCGAGTAGGACAGCTCTGCGTTGGCCGGCAATTCGGGCACCGTTCAGCACCCGACCTTCCCACAGGTGAAGATTACGCCGGGACCAATCGACCTCGGACAGGGGCTTGAGTATTTCCGGAATAGCAACCGCGTCCTTCTCGATCGCCGCAGCACCGACAACACCCAAGGCCTGAAGCATCACGCCGTGAGCGTGGACAGTTTCGTGTCGCAATTCGCATGCGGAGATCGCGCCAGCATCAAGCCTCTGCCAATCAGGCATGCGATCGTAGACCGCATTCCAAAACAGGCTCGTCAACTGCGTCGTTTCAACGCCAAAGCGATCGGCGGCGGGACCCGCCAACCACTCATGCGCCTGGTTGAGACTCGATAGGGTATAGAGCTTGTTCGTGCGGTTCGAGATTGAGGTCTTCTCGCGTTCGATGAAGCGCCCGAAGAACGGCACTTGGGACAGCACGTCAGATGTCAGTCGCGCAAGCGGATCGCGGTGGTTGTAGAGCACGCTGAGGGATCCGGAGGGCCGCACAGCATTCTTGTTGAGGTCTGCGAACATCTGCTGGCTGCGTGAAAGGCCCCGATCCGCAAAGACCACAACGGAAATGGTCTCACTCTCGAGTTCGGGGCACTCGCGCAGAGCTTCCTCGATCGCGGCGCGACGATGCTGGCCGTCGTTCAGCAAGATCTTCGCGTCCATCGGGAAGCTCAAAAGCCCAACGTTCCGCAGAGGGCCGTCGGGTGAAGCGGGCTCGAATATCAAGTCCCCATCGATCGAGGCGCACAGCGAACTGAGGATATACTCGCCAGAATTGCCGCTGAGATAGGAAGCGATTTGCGGGACACGGGCCTTCGAGAGAACGCGCTGAGCACGGAGGTCTGCTGGCAGATCCCCTTCATCAAAGAGGAAAAGCCTGGGCACCATCTTCAAGGGAACCATGATCGTGTAGTAAGCGGTTCGCGCCTGAATACCGCGAATTGCCTCAAAGCTGAAAGTGTTCGCCAAACCGCATCCTCCAATCGAGTTGGAAGTTCGTGGAAGTTGCTGCGGAAGTCAATCAGATTCGCGATCTGGCGTGCAAATCCGCGAGCGCGTGAAACACGTTGGTTCGAACTCGCAGGGGCAAGCAAACGGCGAGGCAAGCGGATGGAACTTTATGCAGGGATCGCGATGGCGGTGCGCCGCTGCGCCTATAGATCTCAGGCCCCAGCACTGGAAATCCAAGCCTCTCAATACCGCATGCGCTTCACCACTCGCTTCCACTCTCGTGGCGTAGGCATCGGCAGCTGCACGTCGGTATCATTGCCGCGCACCAGGTTGAGGCGAATGGGGCGGACACGGTAACCGCTCCTGTCCCTGCGGCGGCACCAAAAGCGCCTGATCGCCGCTGTCAAACCGTTGTCCCATCCTCTTTGCTGAAACCACCACCAAAGGCCGTGTGGATCGAACGTCGCGCTATGTCCGCAGCGACAGACTACCTCGATCGAAGTGTGCCAGCACGCCGCCTCCGTGAGATTGGTGGCCTGCCGAACCGCATCGTCTGTCCAGCGCGCCACGTCACAGCGCAAGGCCGAGCTGGTTCGGATCCGGCTCGTCACCGGCGGGCGACACCTGGTCGACGATAGCGCGGGCGAGTTCGCTCGCTGCCTCGTGGCGCAGCTGCTCCTTCGGGGCGGTCAGACCTGCTCGGGCCCAATCGGGAGCGGTGAGGATCGTGTTCGCGACGATGGCGGGGTCGATGCGTTCCATGGCCCCAATGACGCTTCCAGGCCGAGTCGGGTCAAGCCTTTTGTTCTGCGTTCGTTCTGCCTCGCCTCGACCAAGGATCGGCGGTGCGGTTCACCACCATCACATCGGGATAGGGCCGGCAGAGAAGGCCCGCTGCGTCGGGCGGTCCGTCAAGCCAGTCGCGCCATTCCTCGCGCTTGAGGATCACCGGCATGCGGTCGTGAACGTCGGCGACATGAATGCAGGCCTCGCTCATCACCATCGAATAAGCTGGCCCCCATTCGCCGGTGTCGCGCCAGAGACCGGCGACCGCAAAGACCGGCTCGTCGGGCAGCGCAAACCAGGTTCGCGTCTTTGCGCCCTTCTCGCCCTCGGCTTCGGCGAACTCGGTGGCCGGGATCAGGCAGCGTCGTTCGGCGAAGCTGAAGCGCCACATGAAGCTGTCGAGCTTGTCCGCCCGCGCGTTGTTGACCGGCCTGGGCTTGAGCGGCTGTCCCTTCGCGCCTTTCATCGACAGCGGGAAACCCCAGACCATGGACTGCAGCTTACCCTCGGCGACGACCAGACCCGGATAACCGGGATAGACCTCGCCTCCGGCGTTGCCGATGCTGCCGAGGCCCGCCCCGAACAGCCGCGCCACCTCATCGGGCGCTTTCGTCATGCGGTACAAATTGCACATGCTCCGAGGCTGCGCACAATGCTCGATCAAGTCAAACGCAGACGCCGCCTAGCCGCTCGGCCCCAGCGCCTACGGTGCCTGCCGGCGCGGTAGCGCAGACTGGGTGTAGGCGCGCTCAAATGGTTTGACTGCGCAGATTCCATCGAGTTGGAGTCAGAACACTTCATTCAGGAAGCCGTGCTACTCCACAGCATATGTAAGGACGGGAGGGAAGAGAACATGCCCGGACGCCGCAGCATCGTTCCTTTGCTACTTGCCTGTCTGGGGGCAGCATTCCTAGCTTTGCCGAGCGTGCCAGTCGCAGCGCACCCCGGAGGTCTGGCGGCCGATGGCTGCCACAACGACCGCAAGAATGGCGGCCGGCATTGCCATCGCGGGCAGAATTCTGGTCAACCGGCCAGTCCTCAACGCGCAGGCGGCGAGGTGTACTACCCGAACTGCACCGCCGCACGGAATGCCGGCGCCGCCCCGGTGCGTCGTGGGCAGTCTGGCTACCGGCGCCACCTAAATCGCGACAACGACGGCGTAGGTTGCGAGTAGCTACAGTTAGATCCCGATATCGATTACCCGGGTCTTTTCGCGCGACAATTCACGCTCGGAGTCGCGCCCCGGGTGCGCGCCACGTCCCTTCGACACTCCGATAGCCGCGGCACCTCGTAGGCGTTCCGTTACCTCCAGCGCCGAAGCTTTCTCGCCTTTGTTGCGCGCCACCGCGCCTCCCAGCTTCCCCGCGCTGTCGACCACCAGCGTCAGATGATCGCGCAGACGCGTCACGGTGACTAGAAACGTCTTCTGGTTGGCGAGATTGCGCTCGCGGCTGTCCATCACCGCGATCCCCCGATCGGAAGTCAGCCCCTGCGCCATGTGCGCGTTGAGCGCGTAGGCGAGATCGATCCGCTTCAGCATCGAGTCCCCCTCTTTCAGCTGGAGCTCCTCGCCCTTCGACGTCTCGATCGTCACGCGATCCCGCTCGATTGAAACGACCTTGGCGCGGTCGGCGTTGAACAGTCCGCGCCGGTGATCGTTGCGGGTCCAGCGGATCCGATCGCCCCGATGAACCTCGAGCTCGCGCCGCTCGTACAGCGCCAGATTGTCGTCCTTGGCGGTCTTGCGCATCCGGGCGGGCGTGAACGCATGCTGCCGGCCGCGCTCATCCTCAAGCCGAACGACGCCTTTCGCCTGATCGATCCCGCGGACGGCATACTCGCCGCGCTTTAGGCCCAGACTACGCTCGGTCTTCGCGGCCTCGAGCACCATGCCCGGCCGGTAAGCGGCGAGGTATCGCAGTTCCTCACGGGTGAGGTTCACGCGATCGAGCACCTCGAGCGCGACCGTCTTCGGGCCGATCTCCCCGTTCGCCTGCAAGCCGCGCTGGACCGCCTTGTTAACAGCAGAGCGGATCTTTCGGCCCGACGCATAGATTGCCGTGTGCGCGCGCTCGGAGGGCGACAGCGAGAGCCAGCGCTCGGCCGCGACGATCGCGCCATCGCCTTCCGTTTCGACGATGTGATCCCTGAGATGGTGGAGCGCTGTTCGCACGAAACCTGCCTGCGCGGCCGCCTGCGCCTGCCGCAGAGCCGGATCGCGGCCGCGCAGATTGGTGTTCATCTCTGCCTTGGCGATGCCGCCCTGCTGGAGCAGCGCGAACGGCTTGCCGGCATCGACCGCGCCGAGCTGCCTGCGGTCGCCCATCAGGACCAGGCGGTGCACACCGGCCAGGTTGGCTATGCGGATCAGCTGCTCCTTGTCGGTGTTCGAGACCATCGAGGCCTCGTCGAGCACGAGAACATGGTCCTTCAAAACCGCCTTAGCATCGGCGAGGTGGGCGCCAACTCCCGGCTCATCGATCACCCTGCCCCAGTCCTTGAGGAAGCGGGCGAGCGTCTGCGAGCGGATGCCGGTGTCGTGCTCGAGCATCTGCACCAGTGTGTTCTGGACCGCGAGACCGATCACCGGATGGCCTTCCTCGCGCAGCACTTCGGCGACGGGCTTCAGCACGCTCGACTTGCCCGCGCCGGCGACGCCCTGGATCGCGATCGTCCGGTCGGGCGAGGAAAGGATCAGCCGCGCGGCGGCGAGCTGTCCCTCGTTGAGCCTGAACCCGTGATTGATCTCGGCGGAAGCCTGTACGCGGCTCTCGGCTTCGCCTTCCGCAGTACCGGGTTCGATCGCGCCCTTGCCTTCGGCAGCCCAGGCCAGGATGCGCGTCTCGAGCTCGACGGCCTCGCGGCTCGCCACCCAGCCCCTGTGCTCGCCTGTCCCTTCCAGGAGATGACCCGAGCGGACCAGCGAGCGGACGGCGATTTCGACATGGCCGATCGACGTCGGCAGCCCGAAATCGAGCGCCGCCTTGTAGAGCGCCTCGCGCTCGAAGCCCGCCTCGCGCTGCGAGAGATGGCGGACGGCCGAAGCAACCGCCTGCGCCGCCGCGATCGCTTCGGCATCCTTTTTCAGGACGTGTCGCGGGACAAGCGGGTCGCGCTCGTCGCCCCGGACGCGCGCGGCAAAGTCCCGGAGACGGGCGAGTCCGCGTTCGATCACCGTGGCCGGACGCGCGGCATCGCGATCCTGCCGCTCGGCGCGCAAGAGCGAGGCGTCGACCAATGGCTTGAGGTCGAGACCGATGTCCTTCGCCGCCTGATCCCAGTGGACGGAAAGCGCGCCGCGATCTTCGATCGCCTCCTTGGCCGAGCGGGTGGCTAGCGCAGCGATGCGGCCTGCTTCCAGTCCCGTACCGCGGCGAGCATCGAGCACCTCCTGGCGCCGGGTCGAGAAAGCCATCAGCTGCTCGCGACCGATCCCGCGCGCCTCGAAGTTGCCGTGCTTGAGCGTGGGTCCGGTCTCGTAACCGAGTTTCTCGACGCTGGTGCGAAAGCGCGCCATCGCGATCGAATTGAGGAGCGTGTTCAACGACCAGAGCCGGTCGTTCTTGAGCGTGCGCCAAACGCCGTCGGATCCCCGTGTCACATTGGCGATGACCGCATGGAAATGCAGGTTGGGCTCCTGGTTGCGGTTGGTGTCGTGCTGAAACAGACCGATCGCCAGGTTGCCGGTCGCGACCGTACGCACCTGCCCCTTCTCGACGAGCCGGGTCTCGGCGGCGTTCTTTTCCGCCCAGGCAAGCGTCTCGATGACCGCCGCGCGATAGGCTTCGACGATGCGTTCGTCCTTGCCGAGGAGAGCCAGAAGCGACCAGCTCTTGGGCAGCGAGAAGGTGAGGTCGGTGCCGGGCCGGTGCTTCTGCCCCGGGTTGCCGACCATCGATCCGTCGGGCAGCTCGCCGCGCAGCAGCGCGTCGAAGGCTCTGGTCTCGACGCGCCCCTTCAGGCCCAGCAGTTCGGCGCCCTTGCCGATCCACTGGCCCGAGCGGTCGGCATCGACCGTGGCGTAGTAGTTGTCGGCGGCGAAGTAGCTCGCCGCGGCCGACGGCGAGCGAACATTGGCAACGGAAAGCATCGGCGGCGATCCCATTCGGCCCCTCCAGGCCTCCCGCGAAAGCGATCAGATGTCCGGGTCGATATCGCCCATGTCGCGCTCCTGCCGGTCGCGCGCGACACCTCCCAGCAGCGCGCGCTGCTGGTCCTCCTGCAGCCTGCGATCGGCACGGTTGCGGTCCCTTTCCGCATCCTGCGCGGCTTGCGGATCGGGCAGGTCCGGGCGCGCAAGCCTGTCGCTCGGATTGCCGCGTTCCTTCGGGTTTTCCTTCGCGTCGTCGAGGGGCAATTCGGATTGCGCGTGATGCTGTCGCTCGGTCTTCTCGGTCGGGCGAGCTGCAAGCCGCGCATCTGGCGCCGGGTCAGTTGGCGAGGGCGCTTTCTCGATTGCTCGCTTGGCAGGCACGCCCGATTTCGACACCCCTGACTGTGCCACTCGCTTGCCCCTTACCCGCGCTGTCTGCGGGTCGCTTGCGGGCCGCTCCTTGCGCGCCAGACGGCGCGGTTCGCCGCCCTCGTCATCGCCTTCCGTAGGGTCATCATCGCCCTCGCGGATCTCCGTGGGATCGGTATCGCTGCAACGTGCCACGCGGGTCCGCGACGGCAGCTCGCGGGCGATAAAGCCTTCGGCCAGTCGGGGCCGATCACACGGAAGCAGCGTGACCGGCGCGGCCGGAAAGCCGTCCGGAAACTTGATAAAACCGGTGAGGCTAGGCAGCTCCATGAACTCATCGGGAAGGAGCAGCGGAACGACCTGCCGGCGCGGCGTCAGGCTGACCGCGTCGCGGGCGTTGTTGTAGCCATAGCTGTAGCCCTCTTCCATCTCGCGGACCTCGCGATGCCCGACGACGTCGGAACACCAGGTAGCGGTCTCTCGGTCGGCGGTGGCGAGGATCAGCTTGGTCCTGGCCAGCGATGACAGGGTCATCGCCATGTTCTCGCCGTAGACCTCCTTGAGCTTGGCGAAGGCATGCACGCCGGTGACGATCGCGCCCCCGAAGTTGCGCGCGGTCTGCAGGCCCTTCTCGAGCGACGGCAGCCGGTGCAGCGCGCCCAATTCGTCGATCAAGAACCACAGTTTGAGGTCGCGCGTGCGCCGGCCGGTCATCAGCGTGTTGATCGCGGTATCGAGCCAGAGCGTGAGCAATTGCGAGAGTACGCTCATGTCGACGTAGCGCGCCGAGAGGAACAGCAGCGAGCCCCGTTCGCACGTTCCCCGGACCCATTTGCGGATCGAGAACGGCTCGCCGTCGGACGGCAGCATCTGCATCGCCTTGGCGTTGACGTTGAACACCGCGCGCACCGATTCCGCCATCTTGGCCGCGCTCGGCGTGGTGATCGGGCCGGCCATCGTATCCTCGAGCAGCCTGTGCAGATCGGAGAGGTCGGCGTTCATCAGCTCGTCGGCGAGCGCCTCGTTGGTGCCCCTCCCTTCCTCGGCGAGCTTGATGCAGGTTTCGACGAACATGGTCCGCGCGGCGAGGACCCAGAACTGCTCCGAGCCGCCTCCGTCGTGGGGCACGAGCGACTCGGCGGCGGAGTGGAATTCGGCGCGCGAGGCGCAGTCGTTGAACACGCTCCAGGCCGGGCAACGCGCATCGAGCGGGTTGAGAATAATATCCCGATCCGCTTCGTAGAAGGTCTCGATGAAGGCCCCGGTGAGGTCGAAGATCACCGCGCGTTCGCCCCGCTCGCGGATCTCGTCGACGAGCTCGGTCAGCGCCACGGTCTTGCCCGTGCCGGTGGTTCCGACCAGCATCGTGTGGCTTTGCTCGCGGCGCCACGGCCAGCTCACCCCGGCAAGATGCGCGGGGGTATGCAGTCCCGCCTCGCGCAGCGCCGCGCGGCCGGCCAGGCGCCACGTCCAGCCCATCTCGCTGCCGTATTCGCGCGCCCGCTCGCGGGCGTTGTGGCGGGCGATCTCGCCCTCGAGTTCGGGCAGGCTCGCGAGCGAGGATCCGCGCACGTGCTTCTTCTGTTTGGAGCGCTCGCCGAAGCGCTCGGCTATCCACCAGAAGGCGACGAACAGTGGGAAGAGGACCACGCCCGCAACCACCAGCGTAGCCCGCAGCGCCTCGCGCAACGCAGCGACCGCCTCGCGCATCGGCGGGTACTGGACGACGACCGAAATCGGGAATGAGGCGGTACCGCCATCGCCCAGCTTGAGGTTCACGAGCTTGTCGGGATCGAACTCCATGAAGCCGTAGGCCGAGGCATAGAGGTGCATCCAGATGAGGTAGATCTGCTGGTCGCTGAGCGAGGTTTTCACCTCCCACCACCCCAGGCCGAGGACGACCAGAACGGTGACGATCAGCGGACCCTTGAGGCCCGCTGCGAACATGAAGCCGAAGTGCCCGAGGAGCTGGCTGCCGCGGGTGAAGTTGACCAGATTATGCTTCATCCTCACCTCCCTTGCCGGAAGCCGGAATGAGGCCGAGCCGCTCGAGCCGGCGGTGATAGGCGGCGAGCGTTCGCTCCCTCAGTGTCGCGTCGGGATGGTGGGCGAGCAGGGCATCGAGCGCGACGGTTGCAAACACCCGCTGCCGCTCGGGATCGGTCCCGGTCAGGCGCAGCTGTGCATCGTTGTCGCGGGTCCAGGCGGCGACCAGCAGGTCGCGAACGACTATGCTGACGCTGACCTGCTTGAGCCGCGCCTGGTCCCTGACCCAGTCCGCGATCAGCGGCGGGACGTAGCTCTGTAGGCTCTGATGACGTTGCACGTTTTCCAAGCTCCTTGTGCTTCAAGGAACCTGGTTCACCCTGCGGAAGGCGAGGATCAGACTAAATCACGGACAGCCTGTAGGAAAACGGAAAGTTCGCCAATCTCCTCAAGCACTTGTAGCCATGTGATTTACCCGCAAATCGCGAATCCGCTTCATGCATCACAGGCAAATCAGTTGCTGCATCTCGCGAAATGAAGATCTATCCCATTGAAGAGACAATGAAACATCCGGCAGCACCGCTGCGTACGGTGTGCCCACTGTTCCCCATTGCGCGGCGAGTGCCAGTGACCGAAGACGTTGTGTTCCCGGGGGCATTTGCCGCCTTTCGCCTAAGGAGCGCGAGCAATCCCTCGCCGGCGAGATTTCAGGCAGAAGGGAACGATGTTCGGCTTCTCCCCGACAATAGATCGCACCTGCGAAAGAGGCGGCGGCAAAGGACCATGTGCGAAGCGGCTGGAACGGGGCTTGTCGTTTCGGCCCGCGCGCGCTGGTCCGACCCGCCGCCGGTTCGCAAGTGCGCGCGGGGCCAAACGCAAAAAAGCCGCGCCCTCAGGAGCGCATCGCCAGATGCGCGGGACAGAGCGCGTCCACAGCCCCGCTCCGCATCCCCTGAACCCATCGTCCGGTGAGCATGAAAAAAGGGCGGAGAACCGTCGCCGGTTCCCGCCCTCTCTTCGCCCTCAGAACTCGTCGAGCATTCCCCCGCGCACGGTGTGGACCACCCGGTTCGTCAGGTGCGCCGGCAGGGCGTTGTAGTCACCTTCATCGAGCGCGAAGTAACCCAGATCATCGTCCTCGACGATATGCTGGTCGAAGTAGCTGTGCAGCGCGCGCCGTTCGGCAACCGCCAGTGCTTCGAAGTAGCTATCCGCGTTCGACGCGATTGGAGCAAGTGAAGCCATGATATCCTCCTGATGTCTGTCCTCGAGACGACAGGAGTTCGGCCGATGGTCTTGCGGATCCCGGGTCCAGGATCGCCCTTTGGGCGACCGCGTCAGCGGCGGTGGGGGCAACGATTTTGTCGGACCGCAGCGCAGCGAAGGGGAGGCAAAATGGTGGGGCCCCGCCGTCCTTGACGCGGGAGCCGCAAGGCCATCACCATGGACGATCCGTGAGCCAGGACCATTCCCAACCTCTCGGATGAACCTAGGGCCCATCGAGCAGCGCAAAAAAGCTCTTTCCTACACCCGGGTGGCCCCGGCAGACTGGACCACGGAGGCATCGACGAGGGGACGAAGAAAGGACCCCACGTATGCCCACGAAACGAAGCGCGGTCGATGCGCTCAGGAAGCTCGAAGCCGAGCGTCAAGCTCTCGACGAGCGGCAACGCGAACTGGAAGAGAAAGCCGCTCTAGAGCTGGGGCAGCTGATCCTCGGATCAGGTGTCGAGGCGTTCTCGAGGAAGGGCCTCAAACAGGCCAGCGAGATGCTCGGCAAGCTCGGTGAAGCCGAAGCGCTCCGGCGGCTGGGAAGCGAACCGGCTGCATCCGGTCGCAGCGGTACGCCCGCTGGTTCCTGAGCAACACGAGAAGGAGCCCTGCCGCGCTTGCGGCAGAGCCCCTTCGTCGCTCGCCGGTTGATCGATGACGTCAGTCGATCTCGGGCGCGTCGCGGTTGTCGCGGTCGCCATCCCTGGTGTTGCCGCGCGAGAGGAAGTCGACCTTGTCGGCGAGGACCTCGCAGCCGTAGCGTTTGACGCCTTCCTGATCTTCCCACTGGGTGTAGTGGAGCCGGCCCTGGACCGAGACCAGCTGGCCCTTGGTGCAGAACTGCCCGACGGTCTTGGCGAGGCCGTTGAAGCAGGTCACGCGGTGGAATTCGCTGTCCTTGGCGGTGTAGCCGTTTTCGTCCTTGTAGGTCTTGCCGTCCTTGTCGCGCGCGGGGCGGTCGGTGACGACGGTGATGCCGGTGACGGAGGTTCCGCCCTTGGTCTCGCGAGATTCGGGATCGCGGGCGAGACGGCCGGTGAGGATTACGAGATTGGTCATGTGACTGGTCCTTCGGTGTGCCAAACCGGAAACCATTTCCGGCTTGCGAACATCCAGAAGAAGCAGGGCATGGGAGGACTGCACCGCAGGGCGCGCCCGCGCCCAAGGGAAACGCTTTTGCGAGGGGTGGTGCGGGCAGGCAGCGCAGCTGCCAACACGGCCCGAAGGCAAAGGCGTTGCCGGCCTCAGCTGACCTGATTCAGGACTGTTCGCGAAGAAGCCGGATTGGGTTCGGGTGGCTTGGCGAAGGCGCCCTGGACCCCGCTCTCCTATCCGCCCTGTCCCTCGCCCTCGCTGGCCGCCAGCAGGTCCATGAAATTGCGGGCCGCCTCCCGGTCGTCAGCATCTTTGAACGCCGCCTCAAGGTCAGGCGCGGAGCCAAGCATGTAAAGCAGCGCCCACAGGGCAAAGCGCTTGCCGCGGTCCTTTTCGAGGCCGAGATCGACCTGACAGCGCTCCAAGCCCGCGGCCAGCACATCGGGACTTACCGCCGCAAGATCGGTGGATGAGAAGTAGCGTCGAAGCAGGTCGTCGAGGTCCATGACGAAGACATAGCGTCATTTCGCGGAGTCTGAACCCGGGCATTCGGGACAGCCGCGTGAAGTGCACGATAGAGTCGCGGTATGGCCGGCGAGGCCGTGGTCGCTGGATGCGCGGCTTCGCCAAGACCAACCAGTCTCTAAGCGGCGAGAGCCTGCGCCGGAACTATGTGCCCGGCCTCATCATCGTACAGCAGTCGCCCGGCATCGTGCATCACAGCGTTGATCCATTCCGGGCACCAGCTGTCGCAGAACTCCTTCTCACTGCGTACCTCGGACCCGAACAGGCGCTCCAGCTTCCATAGGAGTGCGGAGCGATCCGTCGCGGGCATGAGAAGCAGGTCGCGCTCCCGATCGCACATCACGTTGCAAAGTCGCTCGACCTCATCGCTAGCCGCGTCGTACCCGAGCCGCTCCTGCGCGCCCTTGTGGTCGAGCCATGCCTGCCGGACTTCGGCGGCTTTGGTGCGGAACACAGCGGATATGTGATCGTCCCATGCATGCAGATCGTTGGCGGGGACCTGATAACGGGCCTTCTGCCCGCTCTGCGCCACGACCTCGAACCAAAGGTCAGGCCGAGGAGAGATCCGGTCCAGTTCATCCGCAAGCGGCTGCCAGACGACTGTATCGAAGCGCTCGAAATCGGATCGTGCCGATTGGTAGGCCGACATCGCGTCATCCCAAAGGCTAGTGGCGGTCGGGCCGCGAACCGCGGCGATTGTTGCATGCATATTCATTCAGTTTGCTCCTGTTTCCGGCGCTCCTGTGGTTGGCGCTGCGAAAGAGGAAATGAGGACGGCGGATTGCGATCGGGTTTCCGAAATGGCGCAACAGCGGGTGAATTGCCTCGCCTCCAGTCTTCCGGTGCGCACAAGGGACTCTTGCACGCCGAGGCCACTCCAAAGATGCGGGACACTCAGGCAGCGGTCTCCTAGCCGCCGCAGCGCATTCGAAGGGCGTGGCCTCAGCCAGCGCCAGGCTTAGTGCCCAGCGAACCGCGGCGATCGACCACCGTAATGCGGCGTGCCTTGGCTTCGATGACGAGACGCTCGGTGACGCCATTGCCGGGAAAGGCGATCACGTAGCGCGGGGCCATCGCCAGCATCTGCTCGTTGCGCTTGAACCCGGCCCGGGCACCCAACCTGCGATCGAGACCGAAGGTCAGTTGCTGTACCTCGTGGCGTTCGGCCCAGGCGGCTGCAAGCCGATCGGCGCCCTTGCCGTCGCCGCCATGGACGAGGAGCATATCAGGCACCTGCTCGCGCACTTGGTCGAGCGTGGCCCAGATGTTGTTCGCATAGCTCGTCGCTTCGTCGGTCGTGGCGAAGCTGGCGCGGCCTCCGGCGAAGACCACGGCGGTGCCTTCGGGCGTGAGCGCGGCGCGCCGACGTTCTGAGCGGACCTTTAGGAAATCGCGCGCATCGATGACCGCAGAGGTGAGGTTCTTTCCGTGCGCTACGCGCGACCCCGTCATCGGCTTCCAGGATGCCCCGGTCTCTTCGCGGTAGAGCATCGCCGCGACCTCGCGCATGTGCTCGAAAGCGAGCATGCTGGCTTCGGAAGCCTGCGCGCGCTCCACTTGCTCTTCGAGGTTGCTCGAGTGGACTTCCGAGCCATCAGCCGCCGAAAGCAGCGCACGGATCTCGTCGCTCGCGCGATCGACCTGCGCAGACTTGCGGGTCGCCGTGCGGTGGAAGAGATTGACGAAGCCCCAGGCGATGTCCTCGGCGTCGGCCTCGAGCGCGGTGTCGGCGAACAGGGCGAACAAGTCCGACCAGACGGCCGAGAGGGTCTGCTCGCTCGCCTCTTCGGCGGGAAAATCTGTTTCGTTGAAAGGTGCGGGTTGAACCGAAAAGCCGGTCAGATCGAGTCCGGCAAGCTGGGCGGTGAAGCTGTCGTACATGGGTCATTCCTCCTGAGCGAAGGCGACAGCCGCAGGGGAAGAGAAGTTTCCTGCGGCCTGTTCGCCGGGCCCAAAAGGGACCGGGTCGAGGGGGCCGCCGCACCGCGCAGCGGGAAACCCCGCAAGGCAAGGCTGGCGCGGGCCACACGGGCCGCAGCCTTGCGCGGGTTGCGGCGGAACCGGACCGGTCCAGGGCCCGCGCGAGCGAACAGGACAGGCAGGAAATCAGACTCCGGCAGGCCGCGCAAAGAGGGACTACGCGAGTCGAGCTTCAGCCGAGCGAAGGCAGTCCGAACCGCTCGGCCGTGAATTCCAGCACCTCGCCGGAAGGAAACGCAGCCAGTGCAATGAGTCGCCGGCCTTCGAGGCGCAGGTGCCAGCCGCGTCCGTGATCGGGCTCGGCCCTGGCAAAGCACGCGGGATCGAACAACGCGAGATTGATCCCCTGCGGGTCGCGCGCCGAAGGCGAGCGGATCGCCTGTCCACCCGCGGCACGAGCAGCTTCGGCGAGATCCTGACACGCCGAATAGTCGGCCGGGTCGATCCAGCGTTCGCTTTCGCGCGACAGCGGCGGCCGCGTGGTATCGAGCAGCCGGGCAATCGAGACAGGAACGGAGAAGCTCAGGTGTTCGCTCGTCCGGTTGCCCGGAAGAAAGCCCGGTGAGCGGCTGATGAAACGGAGCCGCCAGTAGGCGGTCTCGGTGATCGCGGTCTGCTCGCTTTCGCTGGAATAGAAGATGCCGGGCCGCTCGTTCGCACGCCGAAAGCGGCTGGCCACGCCGTGGCCATAGCGAAAGGGCGAGGCGAGCAGGTAATGAAGACCGCGCGCTGACTTGGGCAGATCCGGCTTGGCTGCATCGGCGAGCTCCTCGAGCCGCTTCTGGCCAGCGAGATTGGCGGCGAGCCGGTTGGTCGAGATTCGGTGCTGCGCTTCGACCACGCGCCAGACGGTCCTGCGGTAGCGGCGCAGCTCAGACGCGAGCGCGGTGGGCGTCCACATAGTCGCAAACCGTCATGAGACCCTTGAAGCTGTCGATCAGCTCAAGGGGCCGCGCCTCGAGGTCAAGATTTGGGGTCGCGAGCCAGGCTCGCGCAGCCAGATCGTCGCTCCCGAGCAGCGCGTCGAGCGAGCGGAACAGGCGCAACAGAAACTGGCCGGCTTCGAACGACTTGCTGGCCGGATCGAGCTCGGATTTGCCCGCGCGCAAACGCGAGACGGTGGCCTGAGACAGCCCAAGAATCGATCCAAGCTTGGCATTGGTCAGACCCCAGAATTCCGCAATTCGGGAGATTGCGTTGGTCAGAACCTTGCCATCTCCCTCCTCGACTTCAGCGGCTCTCGTTGCCATCGGCGCATCCTTTCATATGCACAATATAGCACCTAGCTACTCACTTGAACAGGTCTGCGTTCAAAGATGGCCTCGCCATTCGAAAACCGCCCAATCATGCGGAGCTCGCCGAATTTCGCTTCGAACCGGCTCGCCACCTGCGAAAGCCAGCGCTGCGCCCGCCCGGATCGCGGGTGATAGGCATCGGCATCCCAGTAACCACCGTCGTCGCGCTCGGCGAGCCAGATGGCGACAAGGTCGCAGTAGGTGGAGATCCCGCAATCGGCAAAGGCGTTGCGTAGCAGGATTCGATCTTCGCGGCCGCGCCACCCGTTGCAGGCTTCAAGTGAGGGAAAGGTGATGCGTGCAGTTTCGGTCACCTCCTCTACCAGACACTCATATTCCCACTCCCAATCGTCCTCGTCGTCGATCTCCAGAGTGCGGAAGGCGACGATTGCGCCGGACGGATAGCTAACGGAACGTCCCATCATGCACCTCCCTCAAGCCGCTTCGGCGAGATCGGCTGCCGCAGCCTCGCTACCGGCACCCGAACGCCCTCCGAGCCTCAGGATGAGGCTCGCAGCCTCTTCTGCCTTCGCGGCTGCCGTGAGCATGGCTCGATCATCGGATTTCAGAAGCTCAAGCCATTGCGCGATGTAGCTCGCATGGTGGTCGAGATGCGTGACGGGAAGACCGAGCTCTGCGCCAAGGATCGCGGCGGACAGCTCCGCCACCAGTTCTTCGGCCGCGTAGGATTCGCTTCCGAAGCGGTTCTTGAGATCCCGACCCAGACGTGAACCATGCCCGGTCCAGTGCGAGAGTTCGTGCGCCAGCGTTGCATAGTAGTGGTCATAGCCGTCGAACAGCGCCGCCGTTGGCATCGTAATCCGATCCAGGACAGGCTCGTAGTAGGCTTCGGCCCCCTGATGCCGAAGGTCGGCGCCCACATCTGAAAAGAAGGTGTCGAGCCGCTCTTCCCGCCCGGCAGGTTCGACTGGTTCGAGTTCATGCTTGGCACGATACATTTCGGGCAAGTCATTGCACTGGTCGGCGTTGAAGACCGCATAGGCCTTCAGGACACGCCGCTTCTCGGTGCCATCTTCGCCATCTTCGCGCTCCACCTGCTTGTCGTAGCTCTTGTAGAAGATCGCGATCGTCGATTTCTCGCCCTTGCGAACCTGCCCACCGAGCTTCTGGCACTGCTGGTACGTCATCCAGTAGGGCGACAGGAACCCGGCAGCATCGGCGATCATCCAGAGCCAGAAGGTGTTCATGCCCCGGTAGGGCGTGCCGCAACTGCGCAGGGGTCGTGATACCGGAACCCCGCGCCATGGCTTTACCCATGGTCTGGTTCCTTGCTCGAGTTTCTCGATAATCACGGAGGTGATTTGTGCAGCAGGGGATTGCCCGCCGCTGCGGCGTTTGAACTTGGACATGAGGTGTCTCCCGATTGCCGGAACGAGATTGTCCCGTGGCAATCAGAAGAAGCCTTCTTTCCTCTCATCTGGACGTCGTGTCAGCTTTGCGCTCTGCGACGACTGCTGCGGAGAGCCTGTAGATCTCGCCCATGAGTCGCATAGGTGCGGCCGGCGTCTTCCGCCTCGAGCGGTGCGGCGCGGGGAATATCTGCTATCCAGCCCCGCAGCATCCGGACGGCGAACCGGATTGTTGGGCTTCCTGAATCGGCGGGCACGGAACATCTGCGAAGGAGCAGAAGACGCAACAATCGCCGGAGAGCGGTCTAAGCTTCACGCCGCAATGGTGACAGTCGTAAAAAAACCAGCAGGCATCGGTCGGCATCGTTTCGACTGAGGTGCCGCCGCACTTGGGACATGTGATGGTAGAGGTGGTCTGCATCACGCGCCGCCCAGCACGCGCATCAGCGGCTGCTCGATAAAACCCCACAACGCGCTGATAACGACGATCACCGTCGCACCCACGAGCATCGCCAGCGTGGCTCGACCTGGCGCCGGCACCGCGCAGTCCGCGTCAGCAGAGCAAGCGCGATGCTTGCGCAGGTAGAGCATCCAACCCGCAATGATCAGAACCGAGGCGATGATTGTCATCGGCCATCGGTAGGGGACGAATACAGCGAGACCGCCTGCTCCGAGCCCTAGTCCGGCGAGCGCGAGAGGCAGCACGCAGCACGCAGCAGCAGAGAACAGGGCGGTCAAGCTGGCCGCCGTTCCCACGGCAGCGACACCTCGCTCGGGTCCCTGCAATCGGATAACGGGAGGGGCACTTCGATCAGTCAGGTCTCGTCTCCAGCGCGATTCGGCGCTATGTGCCACCTGTAGTAGCTACAGGATCAAGGAGTTTATGCGTGGGCGGTCTTTCGATAGGCGAACTCGCCCGCCGCACAGGCGTGCATATCGAGACAATTCGCTACTTCGAAAAAGTTGGCCTGCTCGCCGAGCCCGATCGAACAGAAGGCGGCCACAGGGTCTTTACCGACCAGCATGTCAGGGCCCTGAGCTTTATAAAGCGGGCGAGGGAGCTTGGCTTCACGCCTGGCGAAGTGCGCGCCATCCTTGAACTGGGCGGCCCCGAAGAGGCGTGCTGCGATGAAGTTCGCGAAATCGCGGTTCATCATCTGGACCAGGTCAGGCGCAAAATGGCGGACCTCGAGCGACTGGAGCGGCTGCTCGCCTCGACGGTCGAGCGCTGTTCGGGTGGACACGTGCCCGACTGTCCGGTCATCGACATGCTGGACGGCGTTGCCCCCTAGAGCATGTAGCCTACGTCCGATGCCCCGGTAGGATAAGCAAACATGGTGCTCTTCAGATCATCGGCGGTGAGATTGTGCCGGATAGCCAGGGCGAAGATGTTGATGACCTCGTCCGCGTGAGGACCGACGAGGTGCGCACCCAGAATTCGACCCGTGCCTTCCTCGACCAGCGTCTTGTATCCGTAAACCGGCTCGGCAAGCCGCCTCGCAGTGTACCAGCGCGAAGCACGCTCGCATTTCAACCGGAATTGCGCTCCCGATCTGCGCGCCTCCTCCTCGCCCATTCCCACAGCGGCAATGGGCGGCAGTGTAAAGGCGACACTCGGCACGCCACGATAGTCGGGCGTTCGCTGGTTGCCTCCGAGCAAGTTGTCCGCGACCACCTTCGCATCATGGCTCGAAACAGGCGTCAGCGGCGGTCCTTGCTGGGCAGCATCGCCGGCCGCATAAACTGTCGGATTGGTGACGCTCTGCAGGTACTCGTTGAGTTTGAGCCGACCTTGAGCGACAGCAACATCGGCTGCTTCGAGGTTCAGTCGGTCGAGAGCAGGGGCGCGGCCAGCGGCGTGGACGACCAGGTCGGCCTCCACCGTGATCCTGTCGTCGCGTCTTTCGCCATGCACGACAAATCCGCTGTCGTTGCGCTCGATCGCAACCACAGTCGTATCGGTCATGACTTGCACCCCGATACTGTCGAACGACTCCGTCAACCAGCCGACGAGCTCCGGCTCGAAATGCGTCAGCATGCGCGAACCGCGCTGGATCACCGTCACCTTAGCGCCAGCGCGTGCCGCAATGTTGGAAAACTCCGCTGCAATGTAGCCGCCGCCGACCAGGACGATCCGCCGTGGCAGTTGCTCCATGGCCAGGAAGAACTCGTTGTCGACCAGATGATCCTCACCTGCGATCCCGAGCGGCACGGGAGCGGCGCCGGAGGCGATCAGTACATGACGGCCGCTTAGCTCTGCTGCATCGACCTTGAGGGTGTTCGGGCCGGTGAACTGGGCCGCACCGTGCAAAGTGTCGATGCCCTTATTGCGGTAGCGGTGCTCGTGCTTCTCCGGCACGGGATCGGTAAAGGTGCGCTTGAAACCGATCAATTCCGGCCAGTCGATCCGCAAATCACCGTCGATGCCGTGTCCGCTCATCCGGCGCTCCGCATCGATGACCTCCGCTCCGGAGACGAGCATCTTCTTGGGATCGCAACCGCGCAAGGCGCAGGTGCCACCAAACGGCTTCTCGTCGACGACAGCAACCGTCCAGCCTGCATCGCGCACCCGCATCGCTGCGACCATTGCCGCCGTGCCCGTGCCGATGATGATCAAATCGTAGTGCATTTGCGCGCTCCTCAATAGGAGAACGATGCTGTAGTTGGTACGGGTTCCCCAAGAGGATCAAAGGCTGTCCACTGGGATGTGACCCCGCTGACAATCAATGCGCTCGTCGATTTCTGGTGACCTTGAAGGCCGGCGCGGCAATCAGTTTTGGATAAGGCGAATGAGGGTTCCGTCCGGATCGATCAGGGCTCCGATCAGGAGACCGCCATCTTCCTGCTGCGGGGGCTGAGCCCGGGGGTGACCCCAACATTGCTCTGGCACTCCAGCGTCTAAACAAACCGAGTAAAACGCGGCCACGTCATCAAGCCGAAGACAGCAACTGAACCAGCTTTCGGCTGGGTTCAGGTCTGGATGTGGGAAGAACTCCAGTATCATGCTGTCACGCTTCAAGATCATCCAGCCGTCATCCCGCCAGTCCTGCCCGAACCCCAACTTGGCGAAAAATTTTGAGGTGACCTCAAAATCCCTCGACGGCAGGTTGGCTGTAGCGTGATCGATCTCGCATCCCCTCGCTGCTCATCATGGAGCTCCAGGCAGACGTTCGCAACGGCGTTCCTGCTGAATATCTAGCGAAGACGTCTCATCCACTAGGTAGAACGACTGACGGTTCAGACTTGGTCAAAACGACTAAAGGCGGCCCGTCCGGAATGGACGGGCCGCCAACCGCGCAAAACCACCTGTCAGGAGGTTCAGGCAGCTTGCTCGGTCAGTTCGTTGCCAGCGTCCTCCGACCCAGCAGACGTTTCTTCGTCGCTAGCGGCTTCCTCCTTAAGAATGCCAAAGCGCATGACGGCCGGAAGCCAAGCCAATGCCTGCTCCTTGACGTCCTTCTCGCCGATGAACTCGCCCGAGAAGATGCGTTCGGCAGCCGAAGCAAGATCGGCCTTCTTGGAACCGGCATAGCGGCTGACAAGCTCGGGCCCGCCCACGGCATCGAAGGCTTCGAGGATGCGCGCTTTGGGCACGCGATCGAAGAAGTTCGCCGCCGTCGGCCTCCACCAATGCGCCATCTCGATCTCGAGCAAGGCGCCCAGCGCGTCGTGGAGCGGGAGTCCGCGCTCACCATCGGTATTGAGGCTGGCAATGAGCGTACGGGCGACCACGAAGCCAAGCCAGAGGCTCCGTGCTTCATCGGGAAGCCCTCGGAACGCTGAGAAACGCTCGATTTCCGAAGCGCCGGCGCGCCAACTTTCGTCGAGCGAACCAGTGAACTCCGCCAGCGCCGCACTCGCCGGAGCATCCTTGGCTTCGAACCCCGAGACCGGGCCGCTCGCAGCCGGCCCAGAGATCGTGACTGCCGTTTTGGCGCGCCAGTCGTGACCATCGGCATCGGCCAGCGTGAAGATCATAAGGTCGAGCGCCAGGCCTGGGTCGTTGACGAGATGGATGGCGAGGACATCGCGGCGCTGCATCGCCAGTTCGTCGAGGAGTCGCTGCGAATAAGTTGCAGGCTTGCTCGACGCATCACCGCCATCTTCGACGGGCTCGATGATGCCCTCGTCGGACTGTGCTACCTCACTTGCGGTGTAGTACTGCGGAACAAGGGTAGGCTCGCCACCGCGCGACAGGACCAGGAAGGCTCCCGCTTCTTCCTTCAGATCTTCGGCAAGCACCGGCGGGCGATCGTTGAGCGCTCGCATGGCCCGATCGATGCGGGCCAGTTGCTCCTCGGCTCTGGCGACCTCCTCCTCGCTGCTGTCCTCGTCCTCGAGGACTGCCGCTTCACGGTCGTAGTCTGCCTCGAGTATCGACAGCTCCTCGGCTTCCGCTTCATTCAGCGGGGCCGGCTCGGCGGAAAGGCGGCTGAGCCCCTCGATCAGTTCGTGGCAGACATAGGCCCCGAGTGTCGGACGGACCCACGCTAGGCCGAGTTCCCGCGCTTTGACGCTCGCTGCCTCCTCCATTTTCTTTTGAGCGAGACCCTCGAGCAGCGCGATATCGACCCAGCTCTCGCTGGCATCGTCGTCGAAAAGCTCGCGCTCGATCCGCCCGCCGGCTTGAAGATAGGCCTCGCGGCCAACCAGGATCGCGCGCGGGTCGCTGCCGCGCACGGTCGCGTCCAGCACCATTCGCCGGATCGTGTCGGGCGTGACCTGATACCAGGCGTCCTGCAGCTCGGCGAAGACATGAGCTTGCCGCTCGGTATCCGAGACCGCGCCATAGGCCTTGGCCATGTCGAGGGTGATCGCGCCTTCCACCAGCGCTTCGAAGACGCACGGCGCAAGCGAAGCGAGCCGCAGTCGGCCCTCGACGAAGCGGACGGTCAGGCCGAAGCGCCGGGCGACGTCCTCCGTGGTGGCGCCCGCTTCGATGATTGCGGCGAAGGCCTGCGCTTCGTCAGCGGGATTCATGGCCAGGCGCTGGAAGTTCTCGGCCAGGCTTGCTTCGCGCACTTCGCATTCGTCGCCTTCGATGACGAGGCAGGTCACTTCGTGGGTTGTGGGAATTGCGGCGTCCTCGGCAAGCGAATGCAATGCGGCAAGCCGCCGGCCGCCGGCCTCGACTTCGAACTTGCCGCGCGTCGCCTTGCGCACGACCAGATTCTGGAGAAGGCCGCGAGCGGCGATATCGGCCTTGAGCTGGGCATCGGCGGTAGCATCGCTTACTTTCCGGACGTTGCGGGGGCTCGGGACGAGCTTCTTCAAGGGAATAGACTGGATCATCGATCGTCTCCTGATGGATTGAACGAACCGGTGCGGGTGCATCCCACAAGGTTCGCCAGCCCAAGGCACTCTCTTCTCTCTGCTGTGGGACGTACTGCCACCGATCAGGGAACAAGCGCTTCGAGAATGGCCGGCCCATTGGCCACAGGCACGAACAGGCGCGTCCGGTAGCGGATGATCTCGGAGAAGCAGCCCTTGGCCTTGTACCAGTCGAGCCGGTCGGGCGCGAAGCCAGTCAGCTCGATGCGCTGCTCGCCGCCGACGAGACTGCGCTTGACCGTCAGCGGATCATGGCTCTGCAAGGACTGTGCGGTGCCGCTCGAGAGGACGAGAGCGGCCAGTTCGCCGGGAGTAGGCAAGACCGGGTTGCCGAGGCCGAAGGTCTGCGACACCTTGGCGATATCCGCGGCCGCCACCTCGCGGCCGATGATGGAGGTTCCGTCGGCCGAGACGATACGGGTCACGCGCACGTGATCGTCGGGCAGGCGCTTCCAGACCGGGAGTAGCAGCCCGGTTGCAAGGTGCACGCGTTCGCGGACCGGCTCCTTGGCGGCTTCGATCTCTTCGGCGCGCCAGAGACGTTCGAACGAAGCCGAATCGATGGCCTCCCAGGCGCTTTCGGCGAGCGCCTCGCGGGTCCAGTTGTCGGATTTGAGCGGTCGCAGCAGACGCCGCCGCTCGATCACACTGCCGTCGTCGGCAATCAAACGGCGCGCGGGAACGCTGAGAGCCACCCGGCCCGAACGGGCGTTGTGGAGTGGTATGGCACCAGGCGAGTCAATGTCATGCAGCCGCGCGAGCCGCCCGAAGCGCAGTGGCCGCAAGTGCCGCTCGATCTCCAGCGAGAGGAGGCGGGTTTCGGCGCCGGTCAACGGGTCGGTCCGAAGGATCTGATCCGAGATAACTCGACAGCTGTCGACCTTGACCGTTTCGAGCCCGAGATCGAGTGTTCCCGCTTCTCGCGCAGCTTCGATGCGCGCTTCGATGAGGGCAAGGTACTCGTCAAAGATCGCATTCTGCATCCCGATCGGCAGCGCGAGCACGCGGTTGAGCCAGCGCTGGATCGAGGGCAGGTCGTCTGTAAGACCGCCCTCGGGACCTTCGAGCCGTAGGCCGGTCTGGCGGACGAAATGGGCGAAACTCGTCGCCTCGAGCTTGCCGTCGTATAGCAGGTGGAACCAGCGGGTCAGCGCGTCTCTGGCGTAATCGCTTTCCAGATTATCGGCCGGATCGAACAGGTTCTGTCCACCCGTTTGCCGCTGTCCGCGGGTGAGCGCGCCGAGGCTGTCGAGCCGCCGCGCGATCGTCGAGATGAACCTCCGCTCACCCTTCACATCGGTGGTCACGGGACGAAACAGCGGCGCCGAAGCCTGGTTGGTGCGGTTGGTCCGCCCCAGGCCCTGGATCGCATTGTCGGCGCGCCACCCCGGCTCAAGCAGGAAATGCACGCGCCGCTGCCGGTTCTGGCAATTGAGGTCGGCGTGATAGGACCGGCCCGTCCCGCCGGCGTCGGAAAAGACAAGGATGCGCTTGGCGCCATCCATGAAGGCCTGAGCCTCGGCAACATTGGCAGACCCGCCGCGGCGTTCGAGCCGCTGCTGTCCGTCCCGCCCCAGGACCAGCCGTCTCGTCCTGCCCGTAACTTCGGCGACGATGCTGGTTCCGAAGTGTTCGATGATCGCATCGAGCGCGGTTGCGATCGGCGGCAGGGCGCAGAGCTGTTCGATCAGCGCATCGCGCGCGGCGACGGCGCGTGGACACATGACCGGATTGCCATCGTCGTTGCTCATCGGTTCGGAGCGCAGATTGCCGTCTTCGTCGGTGAAGATCTGCATCAGGCGAGTGGGGAAGCTCTTTGCGAGATAGTCGATGACATACTCGCGCGGCGAGAGGTCGATATCGAGCGCTTCGCGTTCCTCGGGAGTGAGATCGGCCAAGCGGCGGTCGAGCATCGCCTCGGCGGTCGAGACCAGCTGCACGACGACCGAGTGGCCGGTCGCGAGCGACTCCTCCATCGCGGGAACTAGGCTCGGGAGTTTCATTGAGAGCAGGAGCTGCGCAAAGAACCGCTGCTTGGTGCCTTCGAAAATGGACAGCGCAGCAGCCTTAGCGTTGCGGTTGAGTGTGTCGCCGCTGTCCTCATCGACTATCCGCGTCGCCTGAAGCGCCTCGTCGAGATTGCGATGAATGATTGCCCAGGCTTCGGCATAAGCATCGTAGATGGCGATCTGCGCATCGGTCAGACGGTGCTCGAGGATTTCGTACTCGACTCCCGCGAATGACAAAGCGCGGGAAAGGTAGAGGCCCTGAGCCTTTAGATCCCTGGCGACGAGCTCCATCGCCGCGACACCGCCTGCCCGGATTTCGGTCGTGAACGCCTCATGTGTCGGGAAAGCGGTTTCGGCCCCCCACAAGCCGAGGCGGGTCGCATATCCGAGGTTGGAAATGTCCGAAGCGCCGGTAGCCGAGGCGTAGAGGATCCGGGCGCGAGGAAGCCGGTTCTGCAGTCTTAGTCCAGCCATGCCCTGTTCGGAGCCTTTGGAAGCGCCGCGCGCATTACGGCTGCCTATGGCGTTGGCCATCGCGTGGGCCTCATCGAACGCGATCACGCCGTCGAAATCATCGCCAGTCCAAGCGAGGATCTGGTCAAGCCGCGTATCGTCTGCGCGACCCGAGCGAAGCGTCGGATAGGTAATGAAGAGGATGCCCTGGGACCAACAAACCGGTACTCCCAGCTTCCAACTGGAGAGTGGCTGAATGTCGAGGCGCATGCCGCCGAGTGCTTCCCAGTCGCGGCGGGCATCCTCGAGCAGCGCCTCATTCTTGGTAATCCAGATGTGTCGGCGTTCGCCGTCAAGCCAGCGATCCATGATCACCGACGCAATCTGCCGCCCCTTTCCCGCTCCGGTGCCGTCGCCGAGAAAAAAGCCCTGGCGATAACGGGCTCCATCATCCGCCTGCTCGAGCGTGGTTCCTTCCTGAGTGGCTCGGAAGCGCCCTGGCAGATCGTGCGAAAACGCCTCGCAGGCATAGACGAGCGTTTCGAGTTGGGCTTCGGAAAGCAGTTCGCGTGTTCGCCAGTCGGCGGGTATCTTTGGGCGCACGGTGGGTTTCGGAGCCGCGACCGACCCCATCGCGATGGATTCCACAAGCGGCGTCGGATGGACGGGCGCGCCTCCGATCTGAACCCGGCTCGGGCGATAGGGAAGATAGATCCCTGTCTGCTCCGGGACGGGCGCGGGCTCATCGAGCGTCACATAGCCGAGCTCTTCGAACGGCTCGCCAGGTGCAGGGCGAGTTCCAAACGGAGCCGCGGGCCGGGCGTTCGCTGGCTTTCTCAAAGTGCCGGTCGCGGGCCGCGCGGTCAGCACGGGAATTTCCGGAGTATCGCGAGTGCGCGGCGGGAGTTGGCCGATCAGCGTTGCCAGATCGGACAAATCGTCCGCTTCCGCAGTGACCACCGGCTGGTCGACGACGGTTTTGTCGAACACCACCATGCGCACGGGAATGCCTGTGCCGTTCCTGCGAAACGCGCCGGTGATGCGCACATCGAGCCGCAGGCTGGCATCGCTCAACGAGCTGGCGAAGCGAGAAGCATCGAATCCTTCCGGCATGATCGCGACGAGCCGTGCGCCTCTCTTCGAGAGTCGGAGCGCGCTGCGAAGATGGCGCAACGCCGTTGCCGCACTGGCCCCGCGTTCGCGACTGCGCGCAAACGGCGGATTCATGAGGACGACGGTTGGCGGCCTGTGGGTCAGGAGATGTTCGATGACCTCACCGTCGTGAGCGGTCACTGCTGCGTCGGAAAACAGATGGGCAAGTGACTGTCGGCGAGCAGGATCGATCTCGTTGAGCGTGAGGTCGGAGCCTTGAATGGCCGGCCATAGGGCAAGTGCGCCGTTGCCGGCCGAAGGCTCGAGGGCATGATCGGATGAGCGAAGCTGAGCCGCTCGCGCCATGAGCCAGGACAGCATGGGCGGGGTCGAGAACTGCTGCAGCTCGATCTGACCTTCGCTACGCACATGGCGGGGAGGCAAGGCGGTTTCGAGCCATTCAAAGCGCGCGTCCGCTTCATGAATCGCGGTACCGAGCGTAATCCAGCCGTGAGACTTCAGCCACACGAGCGCGCCGATCTCGATCGCATCGTTGTAGTCGTCGATGGACCAACCCGTCCCCCAGGTCTGGATCCCGGTCTCTTCGGCAAAGAGCGCAGAAATGGAGCTACGCGTAAGATGGCAGCCGTCGGCCAGACGAGAGGCTATCCGTTCGCCGATCGTCACCGCCAAGGGCTGGGCACGAGGTTCAGCATCGGGTTCTAAAAGTTCGAACTGAAGCATTGTTGGTCCTCCTGATGGAGGCATCGGGCACGAAGCCTTCTGCCGATCACGAGGCCAAAGCTTTCTCTTCTCTACGAAGCCCGCTTGCGGGCGAGCCAGTTCACCAGTTCGTCGTTCCAGTCGGTGTCGCGCCTTGAAGGACGCCGGACATGGATGGTCCGGCCTTCGAGCGCATGGCTCTGGAGCGCGCGTTCCACCGCCACTTGGCCGCCTGCATCGTAATCGACAAAGAGATGGAGCTCGGTGACACTCTCGGGGATCGAGACGAGCGCAAAGCGCTCATTACCAAGCGTTGCCCAGCACGGGACGCCGGTGAGTGCGCGAGCTGAGAGCGCGCTTTCAACACCTTCGGCGATGCCCAGCACTCCATCGATCGCAGGGAACAGTCGCACGGCGGCTGATCGGAGCGCACCGAGTGCACGCTTCGGGCCGTCGAATGCAGCGAGGCTGGGCGCCTCCGCATCGAGAAATGTTCGGTGAATAGCGATTGGCCCTTCGTCGAGGCTGACGGCTGCAATCATTGCTGGAATGAATTGCGCGCGGCCTTTGGGCCCTAGAGGCGTTCGGGAGTTGAAGCGCAGCGCGGGCGAGACAGCCGTGATACCCCGCGCTTCGAGATAAGCTTTGGCCGGGCTGTCGTTCAGGGGCGAGGCGCCATGCCATGTCCGGAGCGCACCCCGCGAGGGCAACCGCTCAACCGTCGATTCTCCGGCATTCGGCGGAAGGCCGCCGAACAGCTGCGCGGGCGAAAGCCCCTCCCTTCTGAAAGCGTCAATCACGCTCGCTTGGTCGCACCCGGCAAAGCAATGGAACAGGATAGCACGTCGGCCCAGCGTGACGCCGAGCGAGGGAGTGCGATCATCGTGAGCCGGGCACCGGGCCATGCCCTTGGAACCGGACCAGCGCCCGCCGCGGCTTTTGCAGAGCTGGCGAGCAGTTGCTTCGAGGGATTGTGTGTTCTGACCTTCACTTCGGACCTGCATCGGAAGACTCCGTATCGTCTGCTCGCGTCCCTAGCGCTGCCTCTCCTCTTTGCGGTGTTTAATCGCTTTCCTACAGGTTGATGTTCTTTTTATGTTCTCTTGTGATTCGGAGTAATCGAGGAGAACGCGAAATGGTAAGCCGGTTCATTGCAGGCTTGATCTGTGCAGCGAGCCTGACGGCTGCCGAAGGAGCAATCGCTCAGGAATTTCGAATTTTCGATCACGACTATGGAGCGTCGGTTGGGCCCAGTGCGGAAAGCTTGGGCAGCGAAAGCAGTCCGCGCTCGACGGAAAGTACACTTGCGTTTCGCGCAGTCGTTTCCGGCTATCGGGAAGCGATCTACCTGCCGCTCATCCGCGACGCCGAGTTAAGGTATCGGCTACCGCCGCGGCTTCTTCAGGCTCTGATCTGGGCGGAGTCCCGGTTCAACCCGCTTGCGGTCAGTCCCGCAGGGGCGGCAGGTCTGGCCCAACTGATGCCGGCCACCGCCCGCGAACTCGGCGTCGCAAACCGGCATGATCCGAGGGAGAATATCGAGGGTGGTGCGCGCTACCTCAGGCAGATGCTAGATCGGTTCGGATCGGTACATCTCGCCCTTGCCGCATACAACGCTGGACCCGGCGCCGTGAGGAAGGCAGGCGGGATTCCAAGGAATCGCGAGACGCCGGGTTATGTGCGCAACGTTCTCGGTCGTTGGATGGCATACACAAATTAATCGACATGAATCGCAAACGCATCACCGGACGCCTTGAACACACTCCCCGCGGATTCGCGGTCATTACCGATGCAGGTGAACGTTGGATCCTCGAAGATTGCGCACCCGATAGCGCTCTTGTGGGTAACGACATCATTGCCGAAGGCGTAGTTTCAGGACTCGATCGGCTGCGGGCCGCCTGGATCGGTTCTCCGGCCCATTGACCTTTGCTCCCTGCTTAAACAGAAATCCGCCCAATCCCGCATCAGGTTCTTGCGCTTCGCGAAGAAATCGGTTCGCCGATACGCGGCTTCAACCTTGTTCGAAATTGTGTGGGCGAGAGCCGCCTCTGCCACTTCTCCCTGATAATCAGTTTCCTCGGCGACCCAATCGCGAAACGAGGAGCGAAAGCCGTGGACGGTGCAATCGAGATCCATGTCACGCACGATCTTCAGCAATGTCATGTCGGACATCGGAAGCTTCGGTCGTTGCCCAGGGAAGACAAGGTCGCTCGCCTCACAGCGGAATACCTGGGCTCTTTCAAGGACATCCAGGGCTTGGGGCGTAAGTGGAACATGATGCTCGCGGTTAATTTTCATGCGCTCGGCAGGAATCGTCCAAACCGCTGCCTTGAGATCGATCTCCGACCAACATGCCCCCCGCACCTCGCCCGAGCGCGAAGCGTTGAGGATCAGGTACTCCAAGGCCAAGCGGCCGATTGAGGTGCGGCTACGCAACTTCGCGAGAAACGCAGGGACCTCTTCAAAAGGCATCGCCGCAAAATGGCCCGACTTCCTGGGCTGCCTTGGCAATCCCTTCGCGATTGAGCGCATTGGTGCTTCGGTAGTCCGATAACCCTTCGCATAGGACCAGTCGAGGATCGTGCCTATTCGCTGCCGAACCCGGCGGGCGGTTTCCGGCTTAGCGAGCCAGATTGGTGCTAGGGCATCACGAATTGCCGGGCCTTCGATCTCCGAGACGAGCCGCTCGCCAATGTGAGGAAATACATAGGTCTGCAACGTCGCCAACCATTGGGCCTGATGCTTGCCGTTCTTCCAACTGGCCTTGTGCTCTTCGTGGACTCTCACGGCGGCGCCGCGGAAGGTGGGAATGACGTTCTTTTCCTTCTTGCGCTCGGCGATCACGTCGATCCCGGCCTTGGCCTGTCGGCGCACATCCGCAGCGGTCTCGCGCGCCTCGCCCAATGAAATTTCAGGATAGGAGCCGATTCCTATATCCCTTCGGCGTCCGGCATTCTGCACACGCACGATCCAGCTAGCCTTGCCCGACTGGTTGAGGACAAGGATCAACCCGCTGCCGTCGGAATAGCGTCCGGCATCCTTGAGGTTTCTAACCTTGATTGCGGTTAGGCTTCCCATGCGTCCGCCACACTCCTTTCCCCACATTCTTCCCCACACCATGCGGGAGATGTCGTGAAACATATAGAGAACAACTGAGATGACAGCAAGCCAGAAAATGGCGGAAATCCGCCGCTTTTAGAGACAATCCGGGAAGTATAGGGAATTGGTAATTGGCGGAGAGGGTGGGATTCGAACCCACGGTACCCGCAAGGGCACAACGGTTTTCGAGACCGCCCCGATCGACCACTCCGGCACCTCTCCGCGAGGGGCGGCGCACTGGATTGTTCCTCGCGGAACCGCGCGCCGGTCGACTGAGCGCGGGCCCTTAGCCCAAAGATTCGGGCCGCACAAGCGGTGTGCTTGTGCCGCGCGGCGAAACCACTAGATTGGAGACATGTCCAGCCTCACCACCTCGCCCGATCCGTTCGACGCGGGAGTGCCGATGCCCCCCGTCAGCCATGCCCGCTTCACGATCGGCGATGTCGTGCGACACCGGCTGTTCGATTTCCGCGGCGTGATCTTCGATGTCGATCCGGTCTTCGCCAATTCCGACGAGTGGTACGAGGCGATTCCGCAGGACGTGCGGCCCCGCAAGGACCAGCCTTTCTATCACATCCTCGCGGAGAACACGGAATCCAGCTACATCGCCTATGTCAGCCAGCAGAATCTGGTGGTCGACGAAAGCGAGGAGCCGGTCGATCATCCCGCGATCGGCGGCCTGTTCGATGCCTTTTCCAAGGGCCGGTACCGGCTCAAGCGTGAACATCGGCACTGAGGACAGGCGATCGGCCGCGAAAACGGCAAGTCGCGGTTGACTTGACCCGCCCTTTCCCCTAGCTGCGCCGTTCTTCCCGAGCCGGTTCGCCGTGCGCGGGGCACATGCATTTAGAAAACGAGACTAGACCCATGTTCGCTATCGTGCGCACGGGCGGCAAGCAGTATCGCGTCGCCGCAGGAGACAAAATCGTCGTCGAGAAGCTCGGCGGCGAAGCCGGTGATTCGATCACGCTGGACGACGTTCTGCTCGCCGGCGAAGGCAGCGATCTGAAGTCGACCGACGGCCTGACCGTCTCGGCCGAGATCGTGGCGCAGGCGAAGGGCGAGAAGGTCATCGTCTTCAAGAAGCGTCGCCGTCACAATTATCGCCGCAAGAACGGCCACCGTCAGCAGCACACGATCCTGAAGATCACTGCGATCGGCGGCGAAGCGAAGAAGGCGAAGAAGGCCGCCAAGGCAGAGGCAGCTCCGGCGGAAGCCGAAGCGCCGGCCGCGGAAGCCTGATCGAGACACGAGGAGTAACGGGCAATGGCACATAAGAAAGCAGGCGGCTCGTCGCGCAACGGTCGCGATTCGGCAGGCAAGCGTCTCGGCGTGAAGAAGTTCGGCGGACAGGAAGTCGTCGCCGGCAACATCATCGTGCGCCAGCGCGGCACCAAATTCTATCCGGGCACGAACGTGGGCATGGGCAAGGACCACACCCTCTTCGCGCTTACCGACGGCCGCGTGTCGTTCAAGGAAGGCCGCCTCGGCCGCAAATTCTGCTCGGTAGACATGATTGCGGAGGCAGCCGAGTAACATCGGGCAACCGGCCGGGTTGCCCACCAGGGCGACCCGGGTCCGCATTCGGACCAGCGCAAAAGGGAGACGGGTCGCCCCGGTCTCCCTTTTTTCATGCTCCCTCACCTGCGGCTGCAATCTGGACGACACATCGCTCGTCCAACGCACGCCGCAACGACCGAGGAGAGTCGGGCATGTTCGTGCGTACCCCAAGACTGACCCTGCGGCCCGGCTGGCCGGAGGATGCTCCCGAACTGGCGCAGGCGATCGGCCATGAAGGCGTCGTGCGCAATCTGGCACGCGCGCCCTGGCCCTATGCGCTGGCGGACGCCGAGGCGTTCCTCGCCGATTTCGGCGGTCCCGAGATGCCCAGGTTCGTGATCTGCGCGCATGCCGCCGGTTCGGTCCGCATTATCGGCATGGTCGGCGTGGAGCCGCTCGCGAGCGCCGCGCACGAGCTCGGCTATTGGATTACCCCCGACGCCCAGGGCCGCGGCTATGCGACCGAGGCGGCGCGCGGCGCGCTCGCCGCAGCACATGCACTGGGCATTCGCCGAGTCGAGGCAGGCCATTTCGTCGACAATCCCGCCTCCGGCCGCGTGCTGCGCAAGCTCGGCTTCGTGCCGACCGGCGAGCTGCGCATGACGCAATCGCGCGGCCGTGGCGGCGAAGTCGAGACGGTCCGCTTCACGCGCGAACTGGCCGATCAGCCGGCATGCGATGACGATCCTGCGCGAACGCGAATGGCGGCGTGAGGCATTTGCCGGCGGCGGCGCTCAGGCGGTCGCCGGCATCGCCGCCGCCGCATAATCGCTTTCGGCCTTGCCGATCAGCGCGCGGTCGTCGTGATCCCAAGGATGGAATCCCGGGCGGAAATAGGTGAGCCAGCTCGGCACGATCTTGCGCACGATCCCGGGTGACCAGAGCAGATAGCGCGCCAGCCGCCGCTTCGCCGACCAGCCGGTGATCCCGTCCTGGCGCAGCAGCTCGAGCGTGCCTTCGATCCGGTGACGCCAGAAGTTGACGGTCACCAGGAACATCACCAGCGACCGCGTCTTCCAGCGTTTCCAGCCGCTCCAGTCCCTGGTCGCATGCGCCCAGGTGTCATAGGCGACTCCCTTGTGCTCGACTTCCTCGATCGCATGCCAGCGCCACATGTCCGCCTGTTCGGCGTCGGTCTGCTCGAACAGTTCGGGGTGCTCGAGGATCAGCGACGCCAGAATGGCCGTGTAATGCTCGAGCGCCATCGTCGCGGCGAGGCGCACCACCGCGGGGCGCGCGTTGGCGATCGCCAGCATCTCGTCGACCCGCGCGTCGAGCGAGGAAATGTCGTAGCCGGCGTCGACCACCGCCTTGTTGAACACGATATGCTCGCGGCTATGCATCACTTCCTGCTGCGTGAACGCGCGGATTTCCTGCGCCAGCTTGGGCTCCACACCGTCGCGGTGCGCCTTCACCGATTCGATGAAGAAGGCCTCTCCCTTCGGAAAGGTGACCGACAGCGCATTGAAGAATGCCGTCGCGATCGGATCTCCGTTCATCCACCAGCGCTCGCGGCGTGCGGTACGGCCGAAGCGCCGATCGCGCGGCGTGATCGTCAGATCGGCGGGAGTCTTTGCTTTCGCCATGAGTTTCCTCCACTACGCAGAGTTCGCATTCCTCGAAGTAGTTAATACTGACATTGATGTCAATATCTCGCAAACGCCTCAGCCCGGAAGAGTCGCGCGATATCGCGCTCGAGGCTGCACGAACGCTGCTGATCGAGGCTGGCCCACAAGCCGTTACGCTGAAGGCGGTCGCCGCGCGCATCGGAAGGACGCATGCCAATCTGCTGCACCATTTCGGCTCTGCGGCCGGGCTGCAGAAGGCGCTGGCGGCGCTGATCGCGGAGTCGGTCTGCGCCAAGATCGGCGAAGCGGTGATCCGGGCGCGCCAGGACGAGAATCAGGATCCGAGCGAAGTCGTCGACCTCGCCTTCGATGCGTTCGGCAAGGAAGGCGCAGGCGCGCTGGCGAGCTGGATGATCCTGTCCGGCAACGAAGACGCGCTCGACCCGATTCTCGGCGCGATTCACCGGCTGGTCGATGAACTGGCGCTCGAAGGCCATCAGGATCGCACGTTCCACGAAGATACGCTCGCGCTGGTGCTGACCGCGCTCGGGGACGCGCTGTTGGGCGGCCCGATGGCGAGCGCCCTGTCGCTTCCGCGCACCGCGGCGCGGGAGATCGCGGCGCGTCAGCTCCGGGAATCGCTGCTGCGTGAAAAGGGCCTCGAATGCCTCGGCGGCGCCAACGATCCTTAGCGCCGCCGCTTCCAGCGGCCGAGAGTCGACACCGCGGCGAGGCCTCGCTTCGCTGTCGCGGCCCCTGCTCCGATGCCGCCACGGGGTGACTGTGGCGCGGCATCGCCTATATGGCCTGCATGCATTTCCTCGATCAGGCCAAGATCTTCGTTCGCTCGGGTACCGGTGGCCCCGGCGCAGTAAGCTTCCGGCGTGAAAAGTTCATCGAATATGGCGGGCCCGACGGCGGCGACGGCGGCAAGGGCGGCGACATCGTGTTCGAGGCGGTCCCTGGCCTCAACACGCTGATCGACTTTCGCTACACTCAGCACTTCCGCGCCCAGCGCGGCAAGGGCGGCGCAGGCGCCAACCGCACCGGCGGCGGCGGCCGCGATCTCGTCATCAAGGTCCCGGTCGGCACGCAGGTGATCTCCGAAGACAAGGAGCATGTGCTGCTCGACTTCACCAAGGCCGGCCAGCGCGAGGTTTTCCTGCGCGGCGGCGACGGCGGTCGCGGCAATGCCAGCTACAAGACATCCACCAACCGCGCGCCGCGCCAGCACGGTACGGGCTGGCCGGGCGACGAGGCGTGGGTGTGGCTGCGGCTCAAGCTGCTGGCCGATGCCGGCCTCGTCGGCCTGCCCAATGCAGGCAAGTCCACCTTCATCAATCGCGTCTCCAACGCCAAGGCGAAGGTGGGCGATTATGCGTTCACCACCACGCGCCCGCAGCTCGGCGTGGTCAGCCACAAGGGCCGCGAGTTCGTGCTCGCCGACATTCCGGGGCTGATTGAGGGCGCGGCCGAAGGCGCTGGCATCGGCGATCGCTTCCTGGGCCATATCGAACGCTGCAAGGTGCTGCTGCACCTCGTCGATGCCCATGGCGACGATCCGGCAGCGGCGTACCGCATCGTGCGCGACGAGCTGGAGGCCTATGGCGCCGATCTCGTCGCCAAGCCCGAAGTGATCGCGCTCAACAAGGTCGATTTGCTCGACGACGAGCTCACCGACGCGCTTTCGGCGGAGCTTGCGGAAGCGAGCGGCGCTCCGGTGCTGCCGCTCTCGGGCGCGACCGGCGCCGGACTGGAGGCAGTGCTCGACCGGCTGGTCGAGGCGATCGGCCCCGCCGAGGGCGGCGCTCCCGACACCGGCGAGGATTCGAGCGAAGAGCCGGTGGAATGGTCGCCGCTATGATTCAGAAAGACGCCAGAACAGAGATATTGGAGGTATTGTGAGCGAAGCGGATCGCTTCTCCCCCGAACGGTGCCCGCGGCTGATCGTCAAGGTCGGCTCGGCACTGCTGGTCGGACCCGATGGCGAGGTTCGCAAGGAATGGCTGAAAACCCTGGCTGCCGATATCGGCGCGCGGTTCCGCGCGGGTCAGCAGGTCGCGATCGTCAGCTCGGGCGCGATCGCGCTCGGCGCGCGGCGGCTGGGCCTCTCCGGCGGCGGCCGCAACACGCTGGAGGATGCTCAGGCATCCGCCGCGCGCGGCCAGATCGCGCTTGCCCAGGTGTGGGCCGACGTGCTCGACCACGAAGAGCTTCAGGCGGCGCAGGTGCTGGTGACCCTCGGCGATTTCGAGGACCGCCGCCGCTATCTCAATGCATCGGCCACGCTGGGGCGGCTGATGTCGCTCGGCGTGGTTCCGATCGTCAACGAAAATGACACCGTCGCGACCGAGCGCATCCGCTTCGGCGACAACGACCGGCTGGCAGCGCGTGTGGCGCAGGCCTCCGAAGCCGATGGCGTGATTCTGCTCTCGGACATCGACGGCCTCTATGATTCCAATCCGCACACCAATCCCGATGCCAGGCTGATCCCCGTCGTCCGCGAGATCGACGAGAAGATCATGGGCATGGCCGACAGCAAGTCCTCCTCCGGCATGGGCTCGGGCGGCATGGTCTCGAAGATCGAGGCGGCGCGGATCGCAGCGAGCGCGGGCATCGATCTCGCGATCATCTCGGGCCACAAGGAACATGCGCTCCGGCATTTCTTCGATACCGGGCACGGCACTGTCTTCTATGGCGAAGGCACCCATGGCGCGCGCAAGGCGTGGCTGTCGGGCGGCCTCACCGAAGAAGGGACGATCTGGATCGACAAGGGCGCGGTCCAGGCGCTGCAGAACGGCAACAGTCTTCTCCCGGCGGGCACGCTGCGGATCGAAGGCAATTTCGCGCGCGGCGATCTGGTCCTGATCGTCGATACCAAGGGAACCCGCATCGCACGCGGGCTCTCTGAATATGACGCCAGCGACGCCTGCCGCATCGTCGGCTGCCGCAGCGAGGAAGTGCCGGCAATCCTCGGCTATTCGCCGCGCTCGGCGCTCGTCCACCGCAACCATATGGCGCTGCTCTGATGCAGCCGCTCACGCTCGCCATCACCGGCGGCACCGGTTTCGTCGGCACCAAGCTGATCGAACTGGCGCTCGCCGAAGGGCATGCGGTGCGGGCACTCACTCGGCGCAAACAGGCCGAGCGCGAAGGCATCACCTGGATTCGCGGCGCGCTCGACAATGTCGAGGCGCTGACCACGCTCGCCGAGGGCGCCGACGCCGTGATCCATGTCGCGGGCGTGGTGAATGCGCCGGACAAATCCGGCTTCGTGCGCGGCAACATCGATGGCACGCGCAACATGCTGGCTGCCGCGCGCAAGGCCGGCGTCGAGCGCTTCGTCCATGTCTCGTCGCTCGCCGCGCGCGAGCCGGGCATGTCGGCCTATGGATTCTCGAAGGCCGAGGCCGATGCGCTGGTGCAGGATTCGCCGCTCGCCTGGACGATCGTTCGCCCGCCCGCCGTTTATGGTCCGGGCGATCTTGAAATGCTCGACTTGTTCAAGCTCGCCCGGCGCGGCCTCGCCCTGCTGCCGCCCGGCGGCCGCCTTTCGGTCATCGAAGTGAGCGATCTCGCACGGCTTCTGCTCACGCTCGCCGATTCCGATCCCGGCCGCATCATCCTTGATGCCGACGACGGCACCGAGACGGGCTGGAGCCACCGCGACTTCGCCCAGGCTATCGGCACTGCGATCGGCAAGCGAGTGGCGGCGATCGCCCTCCCCCGTCCATTGATGATGGCGGGCGCGCACCTCGACCGGCTGGTGCGCGGTCGCGACGCCAAACTCACTCCGGATCGTGTCGCCTATTTCTGCCATCGGGACTGGGTCGCCGATGCCGCGCGTCGCCCGCCGATGCAGCTGTGGCAGCCCCGGGTCGCCACGCCGGACGGGCTGGCAGCGACTGCGGCATGGTATCGCGCGCAGGGGCTGCTATAGGCAGCCTTTCGTTAGCGCCGAAAAGAGGCCGCATTTGCTTGGCACGTGCGGTGCTTCGCTGTCTCAAGGAACCGATGTGAGCGATCGTCAGGAAATCTTCGATACCGTTGCGCGGCTGATCGAGCCCTTCAACAAGAAGGGCGTCGCGCTGAGCGAAAGCACGACCTTTGCGGGCGATCTCGAATGGGACAGTCTGACGGTGATGGATTTCGTCGCCGCGATCGAGGACGAGTTCGACATTCTGATAACGATGAACATGCAGGCCGAGATCGAGACCGTCGGTCAGCTCGTCGATGCCGTTCAGAAGCTCAAGCACAACGCATAACCACCGTTCGTCCCGAGCGAAGTCGCGGGACGGCCGCCGGCGCGACGCCAGCGGGTCCTGACTTCGCTCCACATGAACGGATCGGGGACATATGACATGACCGAAGCCGCCCAGACCGCGCATCAACTTCCTCGCGAGCCGCAGGACGTCGCTCCCGAGCGGGATCTCTTCTCCAAATTCGATCCGTTGATCGCCGAGCGCCAGGCGCTGCTCGACAGCGGCGTTCGCGATCCGTTCGCGATCGTGATGGACGAAGTGAAGTCGCCCACGCTCGCGATCATCAAGGGCAGGGAGACGATACTCCTCGGCACCTACAATTACATGGGCATGACCTTCGATCCGGACGTGATCGCCGCCGGCAAGCGCGCGCTCGACGAATTCGGCTCGGGCACGACCGGCAGCCGCGTGCTCAACGGCACCTATGGCGGGCACAGGGACTGCGAGGACGCGCTCAAGGAGTTCTACGGCACCAAGCACGCGATGGTCTTCTCGACCGGCTATCAGGCCAATCTGGGCATGATCTCCACCCTCGCCGGCAAGGGCGAGTACATCATCCTCGACGCCGACAGCCATGCCTCGATCTATGACGGCTGCGCGATGGGCAATGCGGAAGTGGTGCGGTTCCGCCACAATTCGGTCGAGGATCTCGACAAACGCCTCGGCCGCCTGCCCGCCGACGCCGGCAAGCTCGTCGTGCTCGAAGGCGTCTATTCGATGCTCGGCGACGTCGCACCGCTGCCCGAGATGGTGGCGGTGGCCAAGAAGCACGGCGCCATGATCCTGTGCGACGAAGCGCATGGCATGGGCTTCTTCGGCCCCAACGGCCGCGGCGTCTATGAGGAGATGGGCTGCGAGGACGATATCGACTTCGTCGTCGGCACCTTTTCCAAGTCGGTCGGAACCGTCGGCGGCTTCTGCGTGTCGAACCATCCCAAGTTCGACGTGATGCGGCTCGTCTGCCGCCCCTATGTGTTCACCGCGTCGCTGCCGCCCAGCGTGGTCGCCACCGCCGCCACCTCGATCCGCAAGCTGATGCACGCGGGCGAGAAGCGCGCGCATCTGTGGGAGAACAGTCGACGGCTGCACACCGGGCTGCGCGAGATGGGCTTCACGCTGGGTACCGAAACGCCGCAGTCGGCGATCATCGCGGTGATCCTCAAGGACCAGACCCAGGCAGTGATGATGTGGCAGGCGCTGCTGGAAGCGGGGCTCTACGTCAACATGGCACGCCCGCCGGCGACCCCTGCCGGCACCTATCTGCTGCGCTGCTCGCTCTGCGCCGAGCACAGCGCCGAACAGGTCGAGCAGATCCTCGGCATGTTCCAGGCGGCGGGCCATGCCGTGGGTGTGATCGGCTGAACCGGGGCGCGCGGCTTTTCAGGAGTCGTGCGAGCATCTAGATTGCTGCAGCGATGAGCCACGGATCGGAAGCCGGCGCGGTTCGCAATCGGAACCGGCGCATTGCCACGCTCGCGGTGATCGCGCTTGCGGGCACGGCGTTGCTGGTGGCGCTGTTCGTGCTTCAGGTGCGCAGCGAAATCCGGCGCGACGCAGCGATCGCCGCCCAGGCGCAGAGCTATGAGCGGGTGATCCGGGCCGCCGCGCTGTCGGCCAGCATCGCCCAGGCAGAGGCGACGCTCGGCCGCTATGTGATCAGCGACGACCGCGCGATGGGGCAACGCTTCGGCGACGCCTGGAACCAGGCACGGGATCAGCTCGACCGGCTGGCGACGCTTTCGCGCGGTGATCCGGCCGAGTCCGCCCGGATCGCGCAGGTCCGCGAAGCCTTTCACGAACGCGGCACCGAACTTTCCGAAACGGCGAGCTATCTGGCGCATCGCCGCGGAAGCGATGCGCTGGGGAGCTATTACGCGATCCGCTCCAGCGCGGCACTGACTCGGCTGAACCAGGGTCTGGAGCAATTGCTCGAGCGGCAGCGCACCAGGCTTCTTCGCAGCAATCGGGAGGCCGTGGCCGCGATCGACCGGGCGAGCACCGCCACTCGGGCGCTCGCCGCCTTCGGCCTGCTGCTGGCGCTGGGTGCGGTGCTGCTCGGATGGTTCATGGTCGAAGTGCTCGGCGAGCGTGGCGAAGCCGATGCGGAAGCCGTCGCCGAGCGGGTCCGTTCGGCCGAACTGGAGGAGGCCGTCGCCGCCGCCACTGCGCAGCTGCGCGCCGAGGCGCGCGAGCGCGAGGAGACCGAGGCGCGGCTGCGCCAGGTGCAGAAGATGGAAGCGGTGGGGCAGCTCACAGGCGGGATCGCGCATGATTTCAACAATATGCTGGCAGTTGTTGTCGGCGGCCTCGAACTCGCGCGGCGCCAACTCGATCGCGACGAATCCCCCGCGAAGCGCCACATCGAGAATGCGATGGAAGGCGCCAATCGGGCTGCGGCGCTCACCCGACGTCTGCTCACCTTCTCCCGGTCCGAGCCGCTGCTGCCCGAAGCGGTGGAGCCGGGCGCGCTCATCCGCGGCATGGCCGATCTCCTCGACCGTACGCTCGGCGATGCCGTTTCGGTCGAGACGCACGATGCCGGCTCCGGCTGGTGCGTCTGGGTCGATCGCCACCAGCTCGAGAATGCCGTGCTCAACCTCGCCGTGAACGCGCGCGATGCCATGGAGGGGCGCGGCACGCTGACGATCGCTACTGCGGGCGCGACGCTTGCTGCGGGCGCAATCGGCAGCTGCGCGGCCGGCGATTACGCAAGCATCGCCGTCAGCGACACCGGATGCGGCATGACGCCGGAAGTGCTCGAGCGCGTGTTCGAACCCTTTTTCACCACCAAGCCGGTCGGCCAGGGAACGGGCCTGGGACTGAGCCAGATCTTCGGCTTTGCGCGCCGGTCCGGCGGTGAGATCGGCATCGAAACGAAGCCTGGCAGAGGTACGACGGTCACGCTGTATCTGCCGCGCTACTTCGGCACCGCAACGCCGGCGACGCCCGAATCCGCTGTCGACCCGGTCGCGGCGGTGCGACCGCTCGACATTCTGGTCGTGGAAGATGACCCGCGCGTACTTGCCGCCACGGTCGAGGCGCTCTCCGAGCTCGGCCACCGCGCCATCGGCTGCGACAATCCGATCGAAGCTCCGGCGCGGCTCGCGGAAATGGCAGCGCTCGACCTGATCGTATCCGACGTGCTGATGCCGGATCGCACCGGTCCGGAGATGATCGCCGCGCTGGAAGCCGAAGGGCGGCTCGACGGAGCGGCCGTGCTGTTCGTCACCGGCTACGCCGGCGAAACCGATCCCGCGGTGTTCGGCGGGCGCCCGGTGCTGCGCAAGCCCTATACGATGGCCACGCTCGCGCGCGCGGTCGAAGAGGCTGTCCCCTCCACGCGCGGTTCACGCCGGCGCTTTGCCCATGGCTGAGCCGCGACCCCGCACGGCAACGGCCATTTTCCGGCTGACGCCCTCGCCTGCCCCGGCTATAGGCTTGCCACTTCTGCACGCGCCGCGATGCGCGCGGCGTGCGTTCCGTTTCCCTGCAAAAGGTGCCCTGGGCAGCGCATGAAATCGATCGATCGCTATATGGCGCGGCTGATCGCGATTCCGCTGATCTCGACATTGCTGATCACGGCGATGCTGCTGGTGCTCGATCGGATGCTGCGCCTGTTCGAATTCGTCGCGACCGAGGGCGGTCCGGTGAGCGTTGTCTGGCGGATGCTCGCCAATCTGCTGCCCGAGTATCTCGGCCTCGGCATTCCGATCGGCCTGCTGCTCGGCGTGCTGCTCGCCTTCCGCCGGCTCGCCACTTCGTCGGAGCTCGACGTGATGCGCGCGGTCGGCATGGGCTATGGGCGGCTGCTGCGCGTGCCGTACATGTACACCGTCGCGCTCGCCGCGCTCACGCTCGTGATCGTCGGCTTCGTCCAGCCCTACGCCCGCTACAACTACGAGGAGCTGCGCTACGAGCTGCGCTCGGGCGCGCTCGGCGCATCGATCAAGGTCGGGGAGTTCACGCAGTTCGGCGACCAGATGACCTTGCGCATCGAGGACAGCCAGAACGAGGGGCGCGATCTTTCCGGCATCTTCGTTCATGCCACGAGGGGCGATGGCGAATGGCTGGCGGTGACTGCGGAGACAGGCACGTTCCTGCGCACCGACGATCCCGACGTCATCATCTTCCGCCTCACCAATGGAACGCTGGCGCATCACAGCAGCCAATCCCCCGTGCCGCGCGTGCTGACCTTCACGGCGCACGACCTTCCGATAAATCTGCCGCAGTTCGAGAATTTCCGGCAGCGTGGTGACGACAATCTCGAGCGAACGCTGCCCGAACTGGCGCAGATCGGCGGCGATCCGGCTGCGAACGACGAGCTTCGCGCCACCAGCCGCGCGCAGCTCCACTTCCGCCTCGCCGAAGTCGCCATGATGTTCCTGCTTCCGTTGCTGGCCGCGGCGCTTGGCATCCCGCCGAAGCGATCGACTTCGGCGCTGGGCGTGTTCCTCTCGGTCGTGATCGTCGTGACCTTTCACAAGGTCTGTGAATATGGCGAATCGGTCGGCAGTCTGGGGCTGATCAATCCCGCTTTGGCGCTGTGGGTGCCGTTCGCGCTGTTCGGCGCGCTGATCGTGTGGATGTACTACACCGTGGCCTATGTCCCCGGCGGCCAGCCGATCGGCGCGCTCGAACGGGTCTTTGCCAAGGGAGTGAAGGCAATCGTTTCCCGCATTCCAGGCCTGTCGAGGAAGAAGGCATGATCGGGGCCGAGTTGTTCCCCTCGCGGACCGTCTCGGTCTATCTGGCGAAGATGTTCCTCATCCGCAGCTTCGCCATTCTGCTGGCGTTGGTGCTGGTGCTCCAGGCGCTCGACCTGCTGAGCGAATCGGGGCGCATCCTCGCCAACCCGGAGAACGGCCAGGCCGAGATCTGGCGCTATGTGAGCCTGCGCGTGCCGCAGATCATCTCCCGGTTTCTTCCCTTTTCCGTGCTGCTGGGCACGATCATCACGCTCAGCACGCTCAATCAGAACAGCGAAGTGATCGCGCTCAAGGCGTCCGGTCTTTCGGCGCATCAGGTGCTCGCACCGCTCATTCTCGCCGGCTTCGGCGTCGCCATCATCTCCTTCGCGTTCAACGATCGGATCGTCGCGCGCGCCACGGCTACGCTCGAGGCCTGGGAGAATGTCGATTTCGGCCAGATCCCCATCGATCGCGGCGATCGCTCGAACGTGTGGGTGCGCAGCGCGGGCGATCTCATCCAGGTGCAGCAGATCCGCGGCCGCGGCGAAGCGGCGCAGTTGAACGGCATCCGAATCTACGAGCGCGGCGACAACCAGCTCCGCTCCATCCTCACGGCCGAGCAGGGCGAATTCGTCGGGAACGCATGGCAGGTGCAGGGTGCGCAGCGCTTCGACGTAGCTTCGGGTGAAACCGCGCAGGTCGGCACCGCCCGCGTTGCCGAAGGCGTGAGCCCGGATCGATTCACCCTGGCTTCGGTAAATGCGGAAGGCTTGTCGTTCGGCGCGCTTTCCGCCGCCATTTCCGAGCTGAAGGAGGCCGGACGGCCCACCAAGGCGCTGGAGGGCGCCCTGTGGCACAAGCTCTCGGGGCCGCTCTCCTCGGTGCTGATGCCGCTGCTCGGCGCAGTGGCGGCGTTCGGGATCGCCCGCTCGGGCAAGCTCTTCCTGCGCGCCGTCATCGGGATGGCACTCGGCTTCCTCTATTTCGTCGCGGACAATTTCGCGCTGGCGATGGGCAATCTCGGCGCCTATCCCCCGCTCCTCGCCGCCTGGGCGCCCTTCTTCCTGTTCCTGATGATCGGCGAAGCGGTGCTGCTCCGCTCCGAGGAATAGCGCCAAGCCCGAGTCTCTCCCGAGGGGAGGGGGAGACCGCGGAAGGCAGTGGAGGGGCAGTCGCCTCAACCGACAGGCCCGCGCGCTCTGGAGCCCGACCCTCAGCCTGTGGCGCAGTTCCCCAGTCTCGGGGAAGGTGGTTCGGCACCGATCCAGACGATCGGCTTCAAGCGACAGGCGCTACACGGCTCGATCCGCCGGGCGCCGCCGCCCGGCTCACCCCCGCCGCGCGCCGCCCATCGTGCTCGCCGCGAGGCGGCCGACCAGCCCCGGCAGATGCGGATAGTTCGCCCGATGGTAGGCCGACTCGCCTTCCAGCGCGGCGGTGAGCCGGCGGTGCGCTTCGCCGAGCGCATGATAGGGCAGGCTCGGCAGCAGATGGTGCAGCGCGTGATAGCGCAGCCCCACCGGCGCCCAGAGATAGGGCAGCACCGACGGCGGCGGCACGTTCACGCTGTCGAGGAACTGCGCGGTGACCGTCAGCGGCTCGCCCTCGTTCTCCCAGAGATGCGCGACCAGCGTGCGCACCTGGTTGATCACCGCCACGGCGCTGATCACGCCCATATAGATGGCGAAGGCGTGGAGCGGCATCAGCCCGGTCGCGACGGCGACGATCACGCCGATCGCCCACACACTTGTCCCCGCCTCCTGCCACGCCCATTGGCGCCGGAATTCGCCCTCGGGGGCGCGGCGCTCATAGCTGGGGTTGATCTGCAGCCCCGAATATTTGGCGACGAGCACGCGGCGCAGCTTGGGCGACAGCATCGAGAGCGGCGCGAGAATGCCGAAGCGCAGCAGCAACCCGACCGGCATCAGAACCGAGACCAGCAGAAACACCGGCAGCGTATGCGGCTTCATATGTGCCAGCGGCAGATATTCGGGGTCTTCCGCCGTGCCATAGCGCGTGCGCGAATGGTGGATTGCATGGATTCCCTCGTACATGAACGACGGGAGCATCATCGGAAAGCCGACCAGCACGTTCCACGCGACGCGAAAGCCCGGCAGCAGCGAATGCTTGAGATGCGTGATCTCGTGGATGAACAGCGTCGCGCGATAGAGCGCGAGCACCGAGACGAATCCGGCGAGCAGCCCCCAGCCGAGCGAGGGTGCCAGGATCGCGCCGATCAGCGCCGCATAGCCGACCGCGGCCGAGACGAAACAGTCGGTCCAGTAAATCCAGGGCTTCGGCTTCTGCAGGTCGCGCGTCAGCTCGGCGGCCGCACGCAGCATGGCGCGGTCGTCCGGCACACCCGAAAGCGTGATTCGCGGCTGCTTTGCCGTCGGCGTGACGGCTTCGGGTAGATCCGCCGTCTCGCGCAGATCGAGTGCTACCGATTTCATCATCACCTCTTTTCCCACCAGATAGTGGCACGATGGTGGCATTTGCAGGGGCTTGCGCCGTTCACAGTGATCGGAAAAGCCGTTTGCTTGACAAGCCGCCGACGAGACGGAACTGCATTGCGCTCCATCAAAGCGAGGCCAGCTTGACCACTCAGACGCGCGTGCGCCCCATCTCCGGAAAGCGCGACATCAAGGCGTTCATCGACCTCGCCTATCGCCTCAATCAGGACGATCCCAACTGGGTGCCGCCACTCAGAAGCGAAGTCGCCGGCACGATCGATCCCAAGAAGAACGGCTGGTTCAGCCATGCGGAGGCCCAGCTTTTCCTTGCCGAGCGCGACGGGCGCCCGGTCGCGCGCATCTCCGCGCACATCGATCGTCTCGCGCTCGAACAGCCGCCGGAGCAGGGATTCGGGCCGGGCACCGGATTCTTCGGCTTGTTCGAGGCCGAAGACTGGGACGCGGCGTTCGCAGTGCTCAACGAAGCCGAAGCCTGGCTCGCCGCGCGCGGCACGACACGCGTGCTCGGGCCGGTCAGCCTTTCCGTGTGGGAAGAGCCGGGGCTGCTGGTGCGCGGCCATGATCATGCCCCGGTCGTGATGATGGGACATCACCGGCCCGAATATGCCGGCTGGATCGAAGCCATGGGCTATGCCCCGGCCAAGAAGCTGCTCACCTACGAACTAGACGTCAGGCAGCAGTTTCCGCCGATCATTCAGCGGATCATCGCCTCCGGCGAAAAGAATTCGCGGATCAACGTCCGCAGGGTCGACAAGTCGCGCTTCGCCGAGGAAGCGGCGATCATCCTCGGCATCCTCAACGATGCCTGGTCGGACAACTGGGGCTTCGTGCCGCTCACCGATGCCGAAGTCGCCGACGTCGGCAAGAAGCTCAAGCCGCTGGTGTTCGAGGATCTGATCATGATCGCCGAACTCGACGGCGAGCCGGTGGCGTTCATGATCACCCTGCCCGATCTCAACGAGGCGATCGCGCCGCTGAACGGCAATCTGCTGCCCTTCGGCTGGGCGAAGCTGCTGCTGTGGCTGCGGCGGCCGAAGGTGCGCAGCATGCGCGTGCCGCTGATGGGAGTGGTCAAGCACCTGCAAAGCTCGCGCATGGCGAGCCAGCTGGCCTTCATGATGATCGAATACATCCGCCGCGCCGCCGTCTCCGAATATGGTGCGACGCGTGGCGAGATCGGCTGGATCCTTGACGACAATCAGGGGATGGTCGCGATTGCCGACGCGATCCGCAGCCGGGTCAACCGCGAGTATCTGATCTACGCCAAACCGATCGCTGCGGGCACACTCAATCAGACGTAACGCGGGGAAGCTGCCGAGGCCGCACCGGAGCGGCCCCGGCATGGCTTGTCAGTCGCGCCAGTCCGAACCGTCCGAGCGCGTGCAGGTGCCGGCGGGCTCGGCGTTGCAGTGACGCACCGGATCCCAGCCCTTCAGGAAGCGCCAGTCACGCTGGCTGTGGCATTCGCGCGTCACGCCATTCACCTTGCGACTGACGACGCAGAATTGCGGCTCGCGCGACCCGGCGGCGGCGGGTGTTGCGGCCGCGCGCGGCGCGGCGGCGGTGCCGCGTTCGCTGCCTGTCGGATCGTGCGGACCGGCGGCGGCCGGCAGGCTGGTTCCCAGCGCGAGAGCGAATGCTGCGGCGGCTCCGACGCTACGTACGACAATGTTCATGCGATCCTCCTCTGCTTTCCTTGACGCAGGCGAGCGCTTGTCTCGCCTGCGACGACAGAGGTGCATTATGCGTGCCATACACTGGATCACGCTATCTCAATGGCTTAGCGCACCGCACGATGTGTATTGCTAATATAGCACGGTAAAACGCGCCAGATATTGGCGCCTAGCGCAGCGTGACCCAGGTGGGCGCGTGGTCGCTTGCCTTTTCGCGGCCGCGATACTCCTTGTCGACTCCGGCATCGACGAAACGGTCCGCGGCCTGTGCGCTCATCAGCAGATGATCGATGCGAAACCCGGCGTCGCGCTGCCAGGCACCCGCCTGATAATCCCAGAAGGTCCAGACGCCGCCGCCGGGAAACCGCGTGCGTAGCGCATCGGTCCAGCCCTGGGCGAGCAGGCGGCGATAGCCCTGGCGGCTCTCGGGCTGCATCAGCGCGTCGCTCGCCATCGCGCGCACCGAATAGACGTCGTCGTCGTTCGGGATCACATTATAGTCGCCGGCCAGCACCACCGGCCGCTCCTCGGCGAGCAGGGCACGCGCGCGCGCTGAAAGCCGTTCGATCCAGCGCAGCTTATAGTCGAATTTCGGTCCCGGAGTCGGATTGCCGTTGGGGAGATAGATCGACGCGACGACCAGCCCGTTCACCTCCGCCTCGAGATAGCGGCTGTGCTCGTCCTCATCCTCGCCGGCCAGCCCGCGCTGCCGCTCGACCGGATCGGCGTCGCGCGCGAGCACCGCCACCCCGTTCCAGCTCTTTTGGCCGTGCCACACGGCGCCATAGCCGGCGTCCCGGATATCGGCCTCGGGGAAGGTCTCGTCGGACGCCTTCAGTTCCTGCAGGCACACGATATCGGGCTTCTGCTCGGCAAGATATTCGAGCAGGCGCGGCAGCCGCGCCTTGATGCCGTTGACGTTGTAGGTGACGATCCGCAACTTGGCGCGCGTCAGACGGAGAAGCTGGAGCCACAGCCGCAGCCTGCGGCGGCGTTGGGGTTCTCGACGCGAAACGCCGCACCGCCCAGCGACTCGACATAATCAACGTGCGACCCGCGCACGAGGTCGAGGCTGACCGAATCGACCACGAGCCGCACACCATCGGTCTCGGCGACGATATCGTCGGGCTCCACCGCGTCTGCGAAGCCGAACCGGTACTGAAAGCCCGAACAACCGCCGCCTTCCACCGATAGCCGGAGGATGGCGGGCTTGCCCTGCTTCTTGGCGATCGCCGCGACGCGGGCCGCGGCAGCGTCCGTCAACGCGATGTCGAAATGGGTCTGCGTCGCCATAAGGCGGAGATAGGAGGAACGATCGCTCTCGGCAACCGCGTCGTCGCCAGCTGAGGGGACCGCCTGCCTGGGCGGCCCCTCTCCTCTCCTGGCACGTTTCGCGGGAATCAGTCGGCGGGGCCGCCGACTGCGTTCTGGGTGCGATCCTGGATCGCCGCGAAATACTCGCCCGACTGCATGAACGGGATCGGATTCACCGCATTGCCGTCGACGCGCACCTCATAATGAAGGTGGCTGCCGGTCGAACGGCCGGTGGAGCCCATCAGCCCGATGATCTGGCCACGGCGCACGCGCGCATTGTCCTGCACCAGGATCTGCGAAAGATGGCCGTAGCGGGTCTGGATGCCGCGCCCGTGATTGATCTCGATGAGATTGCCGTATCCGCCTGCGCGTCCGGCGCGCGAGATCACTCCATCGGCGGTGGCGTAGATCGGCGTGCCGACCGGGCCGGGAATATCGACGCCCGAGTGCATCGCGGCAGTGCCGCGGAACGGATCCGAGCGGACGCCGTAGCGCGAGGTGAACACCAGATCCTCGACCGGCTGCATCGACGGCACCGAGATCACCGACTGCTCGAGCACGTCGAGCTTCTTCCAGGTGCGGAACAGCGAGCGGAACTGCGCCTCGGCTTCGCCGCCCGACGCCTCGCCATCGCTTCCGCCGCCGGCGGCGGGCTCATAGGGGCCGCCCATCGCGCCGCTCACATAGCGCTCGGGGCGCAGGCCAAGGCGACGCAGGTGGCGCGCCGTTTCCTGATAGCGCGCTTCGCCGGCCGCCTGGGCGCGCGCGGCGAAGACCAGCTGGCGCTGCTCGATGCGGCGCAGCGGCTCGATCACTTCGCTGGTGACGGCACCGGTCACCGGCGCCTGAGGCAGCGGCCGGTTCAGAACCTCGGGATCGCCCTTGCCCGAAAGCACGGCGGAAATCAGCGCCTGGCGCTGCTCGACCCGTGCGGCATGCGCCCGCGCCGCTTCCTTGGCGGCGGCGACATCAGCCTGCATCCGCGCCACTTCGGCGCGCATCTGCTCGACCTGCATTTCCGGTGACAGCTGGACGCCGGCGACGCCGCTGATCGAAATCGCGCCGGCAGTCGCCTGTGACACGCCATAGGCCGAGAAGGCGACGGTGATCGTCGCGATCCCGGCGAGCAGTGCCTGAGTGCGCCCCGCGACGCTGAACCGGCGCAGATCGCGGCCGTCGTGGAAGATGAAATCGCGGGTAGTGAAGAAATTGCGGAACCGTGCAGCGAGGTTCGCGTTTTTGGTGGTCGAAGCGTTGGTCATAATTCCCCGGCAACCATAGACGCATACGCGGCGATGCGCTCGCGCGTGCCTCAATCCGAAATGCCTGACAGCAGCCCCTCCGCGTCAGAACGTGGGGAGTCTCATGGGACGAAGCCCGTCGGTAGGGCAAGCGATTGGTAGTAGTCGCGCGTTAGACCGGCTGAGTCGCGCGCTGAGTCGTTGAACGGAGGCTTAAGCACTCCGCGAAAATACCTAGTGACAAGCGACTGCCATTGCGCGTGCGGAACGAGATTCTCGGCCTTGCACCGCGATTCGAACCAGGTCGTTCCGGCCCGCACATGGCGAACCTCGTCCTTCAGGATGCGCTCCAGGATGCGCCGCGTCTGCTGGTCGTCGGCTGCGGCGAAGCGTTCGATCGTCGCCGGCGTGACGTCGAGCCCGCGCGCCTCGAGCACCATCGGCACCACGGCAAGCCGTGCCAGCGGATCGTGCGCCGTCTCGGATGCCGCGTCCCACAAGCCGGCGTGTGCGGGCAGCGCGCCATAGTGGCTGCCAAGTGCGCGCAGCCGCCGCTCGAGGAGCGCGAAATGCATCGCCTCGTCGCCGCCCACCGCCATCCAGTCGTCGGTAAAGCCTCGCGGAAAGTGCCCGCCGAACCGCCCGACCAGGTCGAACGCCAGGTCGATGGCGACGAATTCGATGTGCGCGAGCGCGTGGATCAGCGCGATCCGGCCCCGCTCGGAGCCGCCCCTGCCGCGCTTGGGCATCCGGTTGGGCGGAAGCAGCTCGGGCGTCGAGGGGCGCGCGGGCTGCTCGGGCATTTCCACGTCGAAACGGTGCCCCAGCCGCCCCAGCCGCCAGTCGCGCGCCGCCTTGCGGGCCGCCTTCACCTTGGCGTCAGGCGTTCCCGCGAGCAGAACCGCGCGCGCAGCTTCTCCCGCGCTCGTCACCGCCCCTCGACCAGGTCCTTCACGGCCTCCAGTACATCGACGGCATGGCCCGGCACGCGCACTTTCCGCCAGGCGCGTACCAGCCGTCCCGCGGAATCGAACAGGAAGGTCGAACGATCGATGCCCATATAGGTCTTGCCGTACATCGACTTCTCGACCCACACGCCGAATGCCTCCATCGCCTGGCCATTGGCATCGGTCGCCAGCGGGACGGTGAGGTCGTATTTGGAAATGAACTTCTGGTGCTTGATCGGGCTGTCCTTCGACACGCCGAGCACCCTTGCCCCCAGCGCCTCGAATTCGCTCAGCAGCGCACTGAAATCCTGGGCCTCGCGCGTGCAGCCCGAGGTATCGTCACGGGGATAGAAATACAGCACCAGCGGCTGGCCGGTCAGTTCCTTCAGCGCCAGCGCCTCGCCGTTCACCGCCGTCAGCTCGATCGCCGGAATCGGCTCGCCTTCTTCGATCGCCATCATTCGCTCCGCACGCTGGCCAGGCGGATTTCCGCCCAGCATTGGCGCACCTCCTGCCGCGTCGTTTCGAGCGAGGCAACCACTGCATCCCAGTCGTCGGCGCCCACGGCGCGCGCGACGAGCCGTTGAGTTGCCGGCGCGGGCGGCTGACAGTCGGGCGCGACGAGCCGCAGCGTCACCAGCAGCCGGGTCAGGAAATCATGGGCCTCGCGCATCTTGGGCGCCAGCAGCTTCGTCGCGACCAGCGCATCGATCGCCAGTCCGAGCTCCGGGTCGAACCCGGTCCGGTGGAGCAGCTGCAACGTGTGCACTGCGAACTCGAGGTCGACGAGCCCGCCCTCCAGCAGCTTGGCGTCGAGCGGCCCCTGCGGCGGCTTGTGGTCGGCCATCTCGGCCCGCATCCGCGCTGCGTCGATCACGATGTCGCGCTCGGGCCGGGCGCCGTTGAGCACGCGGAGGATCACGTCGGAAACCGCCGCGCGCGCCTCGGGCGATCCGAATACCGCACGGGCGCGCGTCAGCGCCATATGCTCCCAGGTCCAGGCATCCGCTTCCTGATAGTGGCGAAACCCCTCCAGCGAGACGACCAGCGGCCCCTGCGCCCCCGAAGGGCGCAGCCGCGTATCGACTTCGTAGAGCGGACCGGAGGCGGTCGGCACCGAAAGCGCGCCGCTCAGCCGCTGCCCCAGGCGATTGTAGTAGGTGACGGCGCTGAGTGGCTTGGGGCCGTCTGATTCGGCCATATGATCGCCCGTGAACAGATAGATCAGGTCGAGATCCGATGCATGGGTGAGCGCGCGTCCGCCGAGCCGGCCGAGCGCCAGCACGACCAGCTCGCTGCCGGGCACCTGGCCATGTGCCTCGCGGAACTCCGCGATCGTCGCGTCGGCGAGCACTTCGATCGCCGCCTCGGCGACGCGGGCATAACCCGCCGAGACCTCCAGCGGATCGCTCACTCCCGCCACGATCTGCGTCCCCAGCGCGAACCGCCGTTCGTTCACCACACGGCGGACATGATCGAGCAGCCACTGATAGTCGTTGCGATCCTGCCCGCGCATCTCGATCACCAGCGTTTCCACCGGCGGCACCGGCTCGAGCGCGCTGGCGTCGATCAGCCCGTCGAGCAGCTCCACGCGCCGCCCCAACGCCTCGGCCAGCGTGGGCGCATGGCTGAGGATGCGTCCGAACAGGCGCGCCAGATCCTGCTGCGCCTCCAACAGGCGGAAGAAGTTGATTGCGCTGGGCAGTCGCGAGAGCAGCGCATCGAGGCGCACCAGCGCCCGATCCGGCGCCGGTGCCTCCGCCAGCGCCTCGATCAGCCCGGGCAGCACGGCTTCGAGCGCCTCGCGCGCCGCGGGGCTGCGCAGCGCTGGATAGGTGCCCGCGCGCCATCCCTGGATCAGCCGCAGCGCCGTCGGGACGTCGCCGATGCCCGATTCTCCGAGCCGCAGTTCCAGAAGCTGCGGATCGTTCGGCAGGCGCGGATCGGCATCGGCAGCCAGCGAATCATAGATCCGGCCTACCCGCTCGACATGCGGGTGCAGCAGCTCCAGCAGCGCGTCCCCATCGGCGAGGCCGTCGAGATGCGCCAGCCGGTCTAGCGCTGCCCCGTCCTCGGGAATCCGATGCGTCTGCAGGTCGTTCACCATCTGCGCGCGATGCTCGATCGTGCGGAGCTGGGTGTAGGCGGCTGACAGTGCACCGGCGTCATCGCCATCGATCCATCCGGCGTCGGCCAGCGCCGCCAGTGCGTCCCGCGTCGCCGGAACGCGCAGCGCCGGGTCGCGCCCGCCGTGGATCAGCTGGTGAATCTGGGCGAAGAATTCGATCTCGCGGATGCCGCCGCGCCCGCGCTTCAGATCGAAGCCAGGGCCGAACGCCTGCCCCTGGGCGTGGTGATCTCGGATCCGGTGCGAAATTGCGCGGATTTCTCCGATCGTCCCGAAGTCCAGCGCGCGCCGCCATACGAACGGCCGGATCGCATCGAGGAAGCGCTCGCCCAACGCGATGTCGCCGGCTGCGGCGCGCGTGCGGATGAAGGCGGCGCGTTCCCAGGGAAGCGCCTGCGATTCATAATAGGAAATCGCCGCATCCACGGGCAGCGCGATCGGAGTGGCTTCCGGCGAGGGCCGCAAGCGCAGGTCGACGCGAAAGACATAGCCGTTGCCGTCGCGGGTCTGCAGCAGATCGAGCACGCGGCGTGCGATCCGCACCGCAGCATCCTCGGGCGCCTCGCGCGGCCGCAAGGGGAGCGTTGCCGGATCGTAGAGCAGGATCAGATCGATGTCGGAGGAATAGTTGAGCTCGCAGCTGCCGAGCTTCCCGAGGGCGATCGCGGCAAAGCCGCCGAATGCCGCGTCGGGTGTCCGCTCGGAAATCGCGGTGCGGATCGCCAGGTCGAGCGCACGATCGGCGAACCGGCTGAGCAGCGTCGTCACTCGAGTCAGGTCATGGCGCCCCGACAGGTCGCCGAGCGCGACCAGAAGCGCCAATCGCCGCCGCTCGATTCGCAACCGTGCCGAAATCGGCTCGATCGGCACCGCCCGCTCGATCGCGACCCAGGGATCATCTAGAAATTCCGGTAGATTTTCAGTGATATGAGATTCGAGGCCCAGCGTAGCCGCAAGGAACGGCGCATATTCCCGGGCGCGATGTACGGCATCGGCAAGGGCAGGAGAAACGGGTGTCACCGGCATGTACTGGTTACGCTTGCGACTCGGCTTTTCTTACAAGTCAAGCAACAAATCGCGAATTTAGTCGTTTTCAGGAACATGGCACGTTCAAACTCCCGACAGGCCACTGAGGCATCCGGCTATCAGGTGCGGGCCCCGCGCGCGGGCGACGCGATCGGCTTTGCGCTGCGCGACGCCTATGATCAGGAATATGGCCTCCCGGACGACATGGCCGCGCTGCTCAGGCAGCTGAACGGCCGGAACGACTCCCACTCCTCGCACTGACACAACTGCGCCTCAGCGCACCGGTTCGCACCCACGGATTTGGCGGACGGCCTCAACGGTCGCGGCTGAGGTCGTCCACTTCGCCCATGATCGAATCGAGCGCGCTGAGATTGTCGGCGTTTCCGGCTGAATCGCGCCGCGAAGGGAGCTGGCCGTCGGTCAGCAGCGCGTCGAGCGCGACGCGGCCCCGCGCCACACGGCTCTTGATCGTGCCGACCGCCACATTGCAGATCTCCGCCGCCTCTTCATAGGCAAAGCCGCCCGCGCCGACCAGGATCAGCGCTTCGCGCTGGGGCTGCGGAAGGTGGAGCAGCGCGCGCTGCATGTCCGAAAGTTCGACGTGCCGATCCTGGCTCGCCGGCGCGGCCAACAGCCGATCCGCGACCAGATCGTCCCACTCGCCCTTGAAGCGGGCGCGCCGCATCTGGCTGAGATACAGGTTGCGCAGGATGATGAAGGTCCAGGCGCGCATGTTGGTCCCCGCCTGGAACCGCTGGCGCGCCGCCCAGGCCTTCAGCAACGTCTCCTGCACCAGATCGTCGGCCAGGTCGCGGCTGCCCGACAGCGATCGCCCGAAGGCGCGCAGGTGCGGGATCACCATCGCGAGCTGCTTCTTGAACTCGGGATCGGAGAGCGCGACGTGCTCGGTCTTCTCCTCCGCGTCCTGTTCGGCGCGCATATCCTCGGCCTGTTCGGATCGTTTCATGCCATTCCGTTCGCTGTGGCGCGCCCCCTGTCGAGAGGCCAAGATGGTGGATGTGTCGGCGGATGCCAGGGGCATCCGGGATGCCGCTACCACACCCAGAGCAAGGCAGCGAAGAGCGCGACGATCAAAATCATCGAGAATAGAAGGATATAGCGAGTCATCCCCGGTGTCGCGCCGGCGCGGGCGCGGTCGGTGTTCAATTCGACGTGGTCGTTTTCTTCAGCCATGGTGCCTCAACCCCCGAGAACCGTTTTGGGTCCGTATCATATGGAACCGCCGCCGCGCGGTGCGGCGGCGGCGCCCTGTCAATTGCTCGCCGGCACAGTGGCGTCGTCGAAAAACAGCGCCTGGCTGATCGTCGTCTTCACCGTCTCGCGCTGGAAGGGCTTGGTGATGAGGAAGGTCGGCTCGGGGCGCTCGCCGGTCAGCAGCCGCTCGGGGAAGGCAGTGATGAAGATCACGGGCACGTTGAACTCGGCGAGGATGTCCTTCACCGCGTCGATGCCCGAGCTGTCGTCGGCGAGCTGGATGTCGGCGAGCACCAGACCCGGCCGATCCTCCATCGCCAGCGCCACTGCCTCGTCGCGCGTGACGGCCACGCCGGTCACATCATGGCCCATGTCGCGAACGATCGTCTCCAGATCCATCGCGATCAGCGGCTCGTCCTCGATGATCAGCACGCGCGTGCGCGTCTGCGATTCAATTTCGGCGATCGCTTCGGACACGAGTTCGGACACTTCTTCGGGCTCCTTCTGGATCAGATAGGCAGTATCCTCGGGCGTGAATCCTTCCATCGCCGTCAGCAGCAGCGCCTGGCGCGAAAGCGGCGCGAGCCGTGCGAGGCGCGCGCGGGCGATCGCCTCGCTGTCGTTCGAGCCGGTTGCGCCGGCATCGCCCTCTTCGATGTTCGTCGTCTGCCAGATCGCCTGGAAGGTGCGATACAGGCCCAGGCGCGGCTCCACGTCCCGCGGGAATTCCTCCGGGGCGGCGACGATCGTTTCCAGCGCGGCGCGCACGAAACGGTCGCCCTCGCTCTGGCTGCCGGTCAGCGCACGGGCATAACGCCGCAGGAATGGAAGATGCGGCGCGAGTTGCTGTCCAAGCGACATGGTCGGGTCATTCTCCTTCGCGAAAGCCCCAGCCTTGCTGGCCCGGGCCGACTTTGCAAATGATTCTGCGCACCCGAAGAAGCCCCTCCCCGGAATTGCACTGCATGCGGAACAATCGAGCTCGTTTTTGGTTTCACGCAACGGCCGCCGGTTTCTCCGGCCGCTCGAACCGCGGGCTTGCCTGCGGCTGGTTTGGTTCTTAGTCCTGCCGACGCGCGCGGGACGTGAAGGGGGGAATGGTGCGGTCGCAGGAAGACAAGGCGGAAAAATTGCCGAGCCGAACAGACCGAGAGGATAAGGAGCGCGCCGGCCGCAACGTCGGCGATGCGCTGCGCCAGGCATATGACGAAACGGTCGCGGAAGCCGTGCCCGATTCGATGCTCGACCTGCTGAAGAAGCTCGACTAACCCCGACTGATGGACGAATTGGATCAGCAGCCGCGCCGGCCGAGAGCTGCTGCGGCGCTGGGGCGCATGCCCACCGGGGCGAAGGTCTTCCTCATCCTTTCGGGCGCGCTGCTGCCGCTCGCCCTGATCGCGCTCTTCACCACGCTTCAGACGACTCGCCTCGCAGATGTCGAGGCGCGGGCGCGCGTGAATGTTGCCGCGACCGAAAGTGCCGCGGTGCTTCGCGGCTTTTTCGCCAACCACGCCGCTCAGCTCCGGGACGCGCTGGCGGCGCTGGAGCGGAACTCCGGCGATGCGCCTGCATGCTCGCGCCTCGAAGGAACCTTCGCTTCGCTTTCGGCCAGCGGCGTACGGTTCGCCATTGCCAACCGGCAGGGACGGGTGCTGTGCGGCGAGCGATTCACGGTTGCGGGAGCGGCCCTGCTCCAGCCGAACGATATCGAGGCAGCGATCGTGCCCGGCGAGGGTCTGACGATGCGGATCGCGGGCCGCTCGGGCGGCACCGCCACGGCATTCTATCCGGTCGCTGCGCTCGATGCGCTCGGCCGTCCGAGTGGCTTCATGCCGCATTATGGCGCGGCGCTGGTGCAGGATGGCAATCGGCTCACGCTGCGCGAGCTGGTGATGCCCGGCCCTTGGGACCGGCGCGAGGTCGTGCGGCACACTCTGGGGCTCGACCGCGTCGCACTGGAAATGGCGATGCCCGGCGCGCCGATTACGGCGCCGCTGCTCGTCGCCATGCTGCTCCCGCTGCTGATGTGGATCGCCGCGGCCGGGATCGCCTGGTTCGTGGTCGATCGGCTGCTGATCCGTCCGCTTCGCCGGCTGCACACGAGCGTCGGCAATTATCAGCCGGGCGAGGTGATCGACGCCGAACGGTTCGGGACGCTTCCAGCCGAGGAGATTCGCGAGCTGGGCGAGACTTTTCGCGAAATCAGCCGGACGGTTCGGGCGCATGAGGCCGATCTTGCCGAGGGGCTCGTGCGCCAGACGCGGCTGACGCGCGAGGTTCACCACCGGGTGAAGAACAATCTTCAGGTGATCGCCAGCCTCATCAATTTCCACGCCCGCAGCGCGCGCGGCCCGGAAGCGGCGGAAGCCTATGCCTCCATCCAGCGCCGGGTGGACGCGCTCGCGGTGGTCCACCGCCACCATTATGCCGAGCTGGAGGAAAACCGCGGGGTCGAACTACGATCCGTCATCGGCGAGCTTGCCGCGAACATCCGGGCGACCGCGCCGCCGCAATCCTCGCAGCTCGGAATCACGCTCGACGTCGCTCCTTTCCTGGTGACGCAGGACGTGGCGGTTGCGGTCGCGTTCGTGCTTACCGAGATCATCGAGCTCGCAATGAGCTGCAATCCCACGGCCCAGATCCGGATCTCGGTTCGGCTGGGCGAGGAGCCGAACCGCGCGCAGCTGCGAGTCAGCTCGCCGGCGCTGATCGAAAGTGCCGCGATGGAATCGTTGCTCGAAAATCGCTACGGACGCGTAATTGGCGGCCTGACCCGCCAGCTTCGGACGAAGATGCATTATGATCCACTGGTCGGCGCCTATGAAATGGCGATCGCGATCACGGGCGAATCGTGATTTCTTCGAAAAAAATGCACCGATGGCAGGAACCCGGGCCCGGGATGCTCGTTCAGCACTTCGGATAGTGACCTTTTGCCCCCCCGCTCTCGCTATCCAAGACATGGGCCCGGAAGCGTCTACCCCCTCCCCCCCCCCGGTGGCGCTTCCGGGCCTAAACTTTTCCCCCAGCTTTGCTTTCGATCCGGACCGCGGCTCCTGTGCCGGGGAACGAAACGCGCCGCCCCGCATTGTCGCGCGAGCCGCGGTCGCGGCTGTTCAAGCTGGAGATATTCCCATGCGTAGGTTTCTTGGAGTGGCCGGACTTGCCGGCGTCCTGCTGCTTTCGGCGTGCAACACGGTCGAAGGCGTCGGTCAGGACGTCTCCTCGGCGGGCGACGCCGTCGCCGAAACGGCCGACGATCTGAAGTGACCCCGACCCGGCGCGCTGGCGGGCCGGCCGGTTCCGTCAGGCGCCGGCCTCGGCCTCGCTCGCCTCGCGGCGCGCTCGACGGCGGCGCGTGAGCCAGATGCCGCCGATCGACAGGAAGTAGAGCCCGATCAGCGGGATCGCGAGCAGGAACTGCGATCCGACGTCGGGCGGCGTGAGCACCGCCGAAATCGCGAATGCCCCCACGACCGCATAACGCCACGCGCTCTTGAGCTGCTCATAGGTGACGATCCCCGCGCGCTCGAGCAGCATCAGCAGCACCGGCAGCAGGAATGCCACGCCGAACGCGAACAGGAACTGGGTGACGAAATCGAGGTAATTGCCCACCGAGGGCAGCGCTTCCTGCTGGATGCCGCCGATATCGCCCTGGAAGCTCAGCAGGAAATGCAGCGCCACCGGCACGCTGACATAATAGGCCAGCGCCGCGCCCGACAGGAACAACACCGGTGTCGCCAGCAGGAACGGCAGCAGCGCCCGTTTCTCGTTCTTGTACAGGCCCGGCGCGACGAACTGCCACAGCTGGTTCGAGATCACCGGAAACGACAGCATCAGCGCGGCGAAGAACGCCACTTTCACGCGAACGAAAAAAGCCTCGAAGATCTGGGTGAAGATGATCGTCCCCTGCCCCGCCGCAATCAGAGGCTGGACCAGGAAGGCGAAGATCGTCTCGGCGAAATAATAAGCGACGAAAAACGTCACCAGCAGCGCGCCGACGCACCACAGCAGCCGGTTGCGCAGCTCGATCAGATGATCGAGCAGCGGCGCCTGGCTCTCGTCGATTTCGTTCTGCTCGGTCATGACGCGCTCTTGTCGCCACTGTCCGACGGCCTCGGCGCGGGATCGCCGTCCGGCCGCGTCACCGGCTGCTCCACCATCACGGGCGGCACGTCATTCTCGGCGGGCGTCTCCGGCGCGGGCGGCGGCGTCGCCGAATCGGCCGCGGCCGGTGCGGGCACCGGCGCAGGCAGCGCGCCTGTGGGCGGATGCTCGCGCATGATCCGCGCATTCTCCTCCGCCCATTTCTTCTCCATCTCGGCAAGCTCGGCTTCGCGCACCATCGCATCGAATCCCGAGCGGAACTGACGCGCCACGCTGCGTGCCTTGCCGACCCAGTGGCCGACGAAACGCATCGCCTTGGGCAAGTCCTTTGGGCCGATGATGATGAGCGCCACGATGGCGACCAGCATCAGCTCGGTGGGCGCGATGTCGAACATCGATTCCTGTTCTGCAGAAGGTCCGGCGAGTCCGCTGCTCGCCGACGCTGCCGGAAGCTACCGGCCTAGGCCCTTGTTCCGGCAAGATGCGGCGGCGTGCGCGGCGATCCGCGCACGCCTGCCGTCTCAGCGCTGTTCTTCGCGCGTGCGCTCGGCTTCGCGAGTCGCCGAAGGTTCGGGAGCGCGCTTGCCCTCGATCTGCGACGGCGGCGTCTGCTGCTCGTCTTCCTCGGCCATGCCCTTCTTGAAATTCTTGATGCCCTTGGCGACGTCGCCCATCATGCTGGAGAAGCGACCGCCACCCAGCAGAAGGATCGCGACGACACCCAGCACCAGCCAGTGCATCAGGCTGAAACCACCCATGGAACGTCTCCTTGATTCCGGCCCTATCTAGTCGTCCTCTGTGACATTTTCCACCTCGCCCTGCTCGATCGCCAGATCGACCGGGTCCAGCAACCCGGCGGCGCGCAAATCGTCGATGCCGGGAAGGTCACGCCGGCTGGCGAGCCCGAAATGGCTGAGGAATTCGGCCGTGGTGACATAGGTGAGCGGCCGCCCGGGGACTTCGCGCCGGCCCGCGGGGCGAATCCAGCCCGCCTCCATCAGCACGTCGAGCGTTCCCTTCGATATCTGCACGCCGCGGATCGCCTCGATCTCGGCGCGCGTCACCGGCTCGTGATAGGCGATGATCGCCAGCGTCTCGATCCCCGCGCGGCTGAGCTTGCGGCTCTCCTCGCGGTCGCGGCGCAGCACATGGGCAAGATCGGCGGCGGTCTGGAAGTGCCAGCGGTCGCCGCGCCGGACGAGCTGCACGCCGCGCCCCGCATAGTGTCGCTCGAGCGCCTCGAGCGCCCCCCGCACGTCCGCCGTCTCGCCCACATGCGCGCGCAGCTCGGCCAGGCTCAGCGGCGCCTCGGCGGCGAACAGCACGGCCTCCACCGCGCGCTCGGTCGCGATCGTCTCGCTCATGCCGTGCCGCGCAGATAGAGCGGCGCGAACGGCGATTTCTGCCGCATCTCCAGCCGACCCTGCCGCGCAAGCTCGAGCGCGGCGACGAAGCTGGAGGCGAGCGCCGACTTGCGATAGCCGCCGACCGCGTCGCCCGGCAGGAAGCTTTCGATCGTGCTCCAGTCGAGCCTGGTGCCGATCAGCCGCCCGACCCGCTCGATCGCGACTTCCAGCGTCATCACCGGCCGCGTCGCGACGACGTGCATCACCGGCCGGGTACGCGCCGAAACCCGGCCATAAGCGGCGATCAGATCGTAGATCTCGGCTTCCCAGCGCGCCTGGCGCACCGTGCGCAGGCCCTCGGGCGCGCCGCGCGGAAACACGTCGCGGTTCATCCGGTCGCGCGCCATCAGCCGCGCGCCTGCCTCGCGCATCGCGTTGAGCCGTTCGAGCCGCAGCTGAAGCCGCAGCGCCAGCTCCTCGGGGCTCGGCGTCTCCTCGGGATCGCGCGGCAGCAGCAGCGCCGATTTCAGATAGGCGAGCCAGGCCGCCATCACGAGATAGTCGGCGGCAAGCTCCAGCTTGAGCGAGCGCGCCTGCTCGACGAACGCCAGATATTGCTCGACCAGTTCGAGAATCGAGATCGCCTTGAGATCGACCTTCTGCGTCCGCGCAAGCGCGAGCAGCACGTCGAGCGGACCTTCCCACCCGTCGATGTCGAGCGTCAGCGTTTCGGCGGTGTCGGAAGCAGCATCCATCGCGCGATCAGACCGACCGGGGCAGGCGGCCACCCGCCACCCCCGAACCCGCGGTTTTCCGCCAAAGGTCACACGAAAGTCGCACCTCAACGCGCACGCGCGCCCCCGCGCGCGCGCAGGATCGCACGATCGGGGCAACAAGTGCGGCGACGGCGAAGGCGATACGCATGCCCCAAGGCTACACCGGCGCCGGGGCTGTAGGACAGCGGAATGTTGCACGGCGCTGCAAGATGGCGGAAGCTCCGTCTCCCGGCGTCTGGCGAGTGTCTGCGGCGGACGGGTGGCGATTCCGAAGGAGCGGCAAGGTGGAGATGGCGGGACGCTGTTTATCAGGGCACTCTTAAGGCACCTCGCGGGATGGCCCAATATGGGCCGCCAGCCGATTGGCAGCTTTCAGGCGCGTCAATCGGGACAGCTGCCGTTTGCACGCGCCAAATTGGTGGGCAGCAACCGACCAGATATTGCCGTTCACCTGTGTGAGCCCGAACGTCCGCTTCGCCGGAAACCGCCGCACGTGCGCCACTAAACTGCCGAACAGTAAGCGCCGCGGAAATTGCCGTACAATCGATCACCCCCGCTCCCGAAACCAGCCGCTTAAGTGATGCGCCACCGTCCCGTTTCTCCATCTCCGATGCGTCATTTCGGGAAAACACAATCGGGAACAGGTTTCGGGAAAGCCAAGCCTGTCACCTGGTGCCTGCACATGCAGTCACCAGCTGCCTCGCGTCACCTTCGTTCGTGGGCATGGTGGTGGGCGTGACTGGGCACGCCCACCCAGGAGTTTAACCGGGCGAAGCAGCGGACCCGGCGAGCAAGCCGCCGTCGATGTTCACCTCCGTGCCGGTGACATAGGTCGCTTCGTCGGAGGCCAGTGTTACGGCGATGGCCGCGACTTCATCAGGCATTCCAAACCGCCTGAGCGGCGTGTCCGCGACGAGCGCCTGCATCTTGGCGTCCCGATCGGGACCAGTGCCTAGCATCGGCTCCCAGATCGGCGTGAGGATCGCGGCCGGATGGATCGAGTTGCAGCGTATCCTCCAGCCTTGCTGCGCGCAGTAAAGCGCGACCGTCTTGCTGTGATTACGGATTGCTGCCTTCGATGAAGCATAGGCCGCCGCGCCGGGGATGCCGACCAGTCCCGAACGCGACGATATGTTGATGATCGAGCCGGTTCCCGCACCCTTCATCGCGCCGATCGCGTAGCGACAGCCGAGAAACGTCCCGTCGAGGTTGACGCGGTGGACCTCGCGCCAATCGGCAAGGCTGGCATGTTCCGGATCATGCGATGCCATGCCAGCCTCAAACCCGGTCACACCGGCATTGTTGACCATCACGTCGGCCGCCGGAACGACGCCGGCCAACCGATACCAATGGTCTTCCTCGCGCACATCGAGTGGTTCGAACAGACATCCGATCTCGGACGCGGCCGCCGCCCCTGTCGCTTCGTCTATGTCGGTGATGATGACGATGGCGCCTTCGTCATGGAAGCGCGCCGCAATGGCGCGGCCAATGCCGCGCGCCGCGCCAGTGACGACGCACGTCTTGTTAATCAATCTTTGCATGATGCTCTCGAAAACAGAGTCCAGTCGGCGGATCACTCCGCTGGCGTGTGCCTTTCCGCTTTAGCGGTGACGCTGGATCATTTCGAAAACTCCCAAGAACAGGGCCGTCCTACGGCATCAAGCCCATGGCTGCAATTCCCGAAACAGCATCGTTATCGGGACACTCGCGAACGACAGCTCTGGCTGAACCCGCAGTTCGGCGAGGCCGCGGCGGGTGGCAAATTTGTCCCAATGCCGGCCAGTCCGGCGAGCGCTCAGAGCGGGCGAGAGAACGGCAGGTTTCAGCGACGGTCAGAGTGGTGCTGAATGATCGATTATAGGCGCGAAGCTGCCGGGCTGGTGAACGCCCGAAGCTACGCGTTCGCTGCTGACGGGCCTATGAGTCCACCTCCACCCCGATCGCCGCGATCACCCCACCGCGAGCAGCGCGTCGCGCTTTGCGATCAGTTCGGCGAAGTCAGCTTCTTCGGCGCCATTCGTTACGCTCGCCAGTGCGCGCTCCAGCCGCGCGAGCGTCTCGGGCCCTGCGTCGCCCAGCCGTTCGGCGATCTCGACCATTTCGTCCATCCGCGCCCAGCAATCGAGCGCCACGTCGCAGCCCGCCGCCACGGCCGCCGCCGCTTTCTCGCCTGCCGTCCCGCTCAGCGCCTTCATGTCGATATCGTCGGTCATCAGCAGCCCGTCGAAGCCGATCCGCGTACGGATCACCTCGCCGATCACGGTCGGCGAGAGCGTGGCGGGCCGCTCCTTGTCCCAGGCAGTAAAGACGACATGGGCGGTCATTCCCATCGGCGCGTCGGCAAGCGCCGCGAACGGCGCGATGTCGCTCGCGAGTTCGTCCGCGCTCGCATCGACCACGGGCAGTTCCTTGTGGCTGTCCACCCTGCCGCGGCCATGGCCGGGCATGTGCTTGACGATGCCGATCACGCCGCCGCGGCGCAGCCCCTCGAGCACTGCCTTGCCGAGCGCCGCGACCCGCATCGGCTCGCCCCCGAGTGCGCGATCGCCGATCACGTCGCTGGTTTCGGGGCGCACCACGTCGAGCAGCGGCAGCGCGTTCACGGTCACCCCGACCTCGGCCAGCATCAGCGCCAGCGCGTGCGCATTGGCGCGCGCGGCCTCGATCGCAGAGACGGGAGCCACATCATACAGCGCGTCGAACGCGCCGGGCGCAGGGAAGCCCGGCCATTCGGGGGGCTGCATCCGCGCCACTCGCCCGCCTTCCTGATCGATCAGGATCGGCACGTCGGAACGGCCGGAAAGGTCGCGCAGGCTGTCCGTCAGCGCGCGCATCTGATCGCGACTGCCGCAGTTGCGCTTGAACAGGATATAGCCGAGCGGATCGGCATCCTTGAAGAAGCCACGCTCCTCGGCGCTGAGCTGCTGGCCGGCGAGGCCGTAGATCACGGGTTTCATGCGGCTACGGTCTCACTTCGTCCGGCGGCGCGGCCTGGTCAATTGGCGATGTAGCAGCTTGCGCCGGCCGCTTGCAGCCGCTCGCAGATGTCGCGCGCCTGCTCGGCGCTGCCGGCGTTGAGACGCAGGCGATAAACGGTGCGTCCGCCGCTTTCGCCGCGCTCGATCGACTTGCCGAGCGACGCCAGGAACGCGTGCTCGCGCGACAGCCGGTTCCACGCGCCTTCCGCCCCCTGCTCGTCCGGGAAGGCGCCGAGCTGCACCACCGCGGCTCCGCCCGAAGTGCGCGGCGCAGTCTTTGCCCGGGATTGCTCGCCGGGCGCGGGTACGGGCACGGTGACGCGCGCCGCTCCGGTCGCCTCCGCCGCGGGAGTGGGCCGCGGCGCGACCGTCCCTGCGACCGGCGCCTCGGGTTCGGCTCCGACCGCGATCGAGGCATTGGGCATATCGCCCTCGCTCGCGGCGAAAACGGCATCGCCCTCGCCTTCCACCGGCATGCCGCCGGGCTCGTCGGGCTCGACCTTATAGTCGCCTTCCTGCGCCTCGATCAGTTGACCCGAGCCATGCAGCCTTTCCCGCTGCTGATACCAGTAATAGCCGAAGAGAGCCGCCCCCACGACCGCGAGCGCGAGCAGCACCAGCAGCGCGATCCGCCAGAACGACGGTCCATCGGAATAGTCCTCATCGACGGACTCGAGCCACGGCAACCGATCGTCGTCGCCGTAGCCCGCATCCCCGCGGCTGCTCATCAATGCATCTCCTGCACCGCCTCCACGCCCATGATGCGGAGGCCGTTGCGGATAATCTGCCCGATCGCACGCGCCAAGAAAAGCCGCGCACAGGTGACGTCGGGATTCTCCGGAAGCAGGAAGCGGCGCGCGGGATCGTCATTGCCCTGGTTCCACAATGCGTGGAACTCACCTGCAAGATCATAGAGGTAAAAGGCGATTCGATGCGGCTCGCGGGCCGCCGCGGCGCCTTCGGCGAGCCTCGGGAACTGCGCCGCGCGCTTCACCAGCGCCAGCTCGTCTGTCCCAAGCAGGGACAGATCCGCCGCGCCGCAGACGATCCCCGCCTCCTGTGCCTTGCGGTGGAGCGACGCGATGCGGGCATGCGCATAGTTGACGTAGAAGACCGGATTGTCCTTCGATGCCTCGACCACCTTGGCGAAGTCGAAATCCATCTGCGCGTCGGCCTTGCGCGTCAGCATCGTGAAGCGGACCACGTCCTTGCCGACTTCGTTGACGACGTCCGCCAGCGTGACGAAATTTCCCGACCGCTTCGACATCTTCACCGGCTCGCCCGCGCGCAGCAGCCGCACCATCTGCACCAGCTTCACGTCGAACCGGGTCTTGCCCTCGGTCAGCGCCGCCACCGCCGCGACGATCCGCTTCACCGTGCCCGCGTGATCGGCGCCCCAGATGTCGATCAGCGCGTCGGCATTCTGCGCCTTCTGGAAATGGTAGGCGAGATCGGCGCCGAAATAGGTCCATTGGCCGTTCGACTTCCTGATCGGCCGATCCTGGTCGTCGCCGAACCGTGTCGAGCGGAACAGCGGCAGCTCGACCGGCTCCCAGTCCTCGGGCGTCTCGCCCTTGGGCGCTTCGAGCACGCCGTCGTACACCAGATCGCGTTCGCGCAGCCACGCCTCGGCGGCCTCGGGCTTGCCCGCCGCCTGAAGCTCGGCCTCGGAAGCGAATACGTCATGCTCGATGCCGAGCAGCTTCAGGTCCGCCCGGATCATATCCATCATCATCGCGACCGCGGTCTTGCGGAACAGCGGCAGCCAGTCGCTCTCGGGCGCGGTGCGGAACGCATCGCCGTGTTCGGCCGCCAGCTTCTCGCCGACCGGCTTCAGATAGTCGCCCGGATACAGCCCCTCGGGGATCTCGATCGTCTCCCCCAACGCCTCGCGATAGCGCAGGTGCGCCGAGCGGGCGAGGACATCGACCTGCCCGCCGGCATCGTTCACGTAATATTCGCGGATCACCCGCGCGCCGTTCCATTCCAGCAGGTTGGCGAGCGCATCGCCCACCACTGCGCCGCGGCAATGGCCCATGTGCATCGGCCCGGTGGGGTTCGCCGAGACATATTCGATGTTGACGGTGGTGCCCGCCCCCGCCTGCGACCGGCCATAGGCGTCGCCCGCGTCGAGGATCGCGCGCAGCTCGTCGCGCCAGCTGTCGTCGGTTAGCGTCAGATTGATGAAGCCCGGCCCGGCGACCGAGACCGAAGCGACGCCCTCCGCTGCCTCCAGCCCCGCCGCGATCTTCTCGGCGAGCGCGCGCGGGTTGGTGCCGGCGGGCTTGGCGAGCACCATCGCCGCATTGGTCGCCAGGTCGCCGTGGCTGGCGTCGCGCGGCGGCTCGACCGTAACGGCGCGGCGTTCGAGCCCCGCAGGAAGATCGCCCGCAGCCACGAGGCTGTCGAGGACGGCGTCGAGATGGGCGGCATAGCGTGCGTAGAGCGTCATGGCCGCGCGCTTAGCGCAGCGGCTCGCGCTGCGCAAAACGATCCTATGCCGGCAGGCGCCGCCGCCGTGCTTCCCAGGTGCCGCGCCCGGCATAGAGGGCGAGCCCGCTCCAGATCAGCACGAAGCAGACGAGATGCGCGCGGGTCATGTGCTCGCCGAAGACGAAGATGGCGAGCAGGAACTGCATCGTCGGCGCGAGATATTGGAGCAGCCCCAGCGTCGAATAGCGCAGCCGCTTGGCCGCCGCGGCGAAGAGCAGCAGCGGCACTGCCGTGACCACGCCTGCCAGGGCGAGCAGCAGGCTGAGCGTCAGCTCCTCGCCAAAGGCGACTCGCTCGCCGAGCCACAGGAGGTAGAGCCCCGCGACCGGCGCGAGGATCGCCGTTTCGATCGTCAGCCCCTCGATCGAATCGACCGGCGCCAGCTTGCGCACCAGTCCGTACAGCCCGAACGACACCGCGAGTACCAGGCTGATCCACAGCCCCGCGCCCGCGCCCACCGCAAGCACGAGCACCCCCAGCGCCGCCAGCCCCACCGCCGCGGTCTGCACCCGGTCGAGCCGCTCGCGCAGCACGAGCACGCCCAGCAGCACGTTGATCAACGGGTTGAGGAAATAGCCCAGGCTGCCTTCGAGCACGTGATGGTTGAGCACTGCCCAGATATAGACCAGCCAGTTGACTGCGATCAGCAGCGCGCTCGCGCTGAGCATCAGCAGCGTGCGCGGGCTCGCCAGCGCGGAGCGCAACCGCCGCCAGCGCCGCAGCGCGGCCACCAGCACCGCGAGCAGCACCAGCGACCACAGGATACGCGTCGCCACGATCTCGCCCGCGTCCACTCCGCTCAGCAGCTTGAAGTACAGAGGCAGCAGCCCCCAGAGCGCATAGGCAGCGACTCCCTGCGCGAGCCCCGCGCGGCTGACGGGCGGGTTGTGCGGGGCGGCGGGCGGCTGGAGCATGATGCGCAGCTAGGCGCGTCGCGCAGCCGCGACAATCAAAGCTTTTCAGCGCACCGGCAAAGCTGCGCTGCTTCGCGCGCGCCGCGGTGTGAACCGGAACGCCGTACCGGCGCAGCCGCCGGGCGCTCCGGCTCAGAAGCCTTCGGGCAGGTCGATGGGGCCGACCGCCTCGCAATAGCGCGCGACGGCATAGCGATCGGTCATCCCTGCGATGAAATCGGCGATGTGGCGGCTGCGCCAGGGCTCCTCGGCGGGCAGCTGGGCGTCCCAGCCGTCGGGCATCAGCCCCGGATCGGCGGCATAGGCGGCGAACAGCCCGGCGATGATCCGCTCGGCATGATCGGCCGCGGCGAGCTGGTGCGGGTGATGATAGAGGTTGGCGTACATGAAGCGTTTGAGCGCGCGCTCGCCGTCGCGCATCCCCGGCGAGAAACAGACCAGGCACTCGCCCGCCGCGCGCACGTCCGCCTCGCTCTCGACGCCCGACGCCGCGATCTTCCCCCGCGTGGTTTCGAGCAGGTCGTTCACCATCATGCCGATCTGCGCACGCACCAGCTCGCGCAGCAGCCGCTTGCGATCGACGCCGGGGAAGCGGGCCTCCACGCCGCGCCACGCCTCGGCGACCATCGGTTGTTCGAGCAGCTGGTCGAGCGTCAGCAGCCCCGCGCGCAGCCCGTCGTCGATGTCGTGATTGTCATAGGCGATGTCGTCGGCGAGCGCCGCGACTTGCGCCTCGAGCGACGAATAGCTGCCCAGATCGAGCGGAAACGCCGCGTCCGCCGCCGCCAGTGCCCAGCCGGGATGGCGCACCGGCCCGTTGTGCTTGGCCAGTCCCTCCAGCGTCTCCCAGCTGAGGTTCAGCCCGTCCCACAGCGGATAGGGATTTTCGAGGCACATCAGCGCGCGCAGCGTGTGGCCATTGTGGTCGAACCCCCCGCGCCCCTCCAGCGCGTTCTTCAGCGCGCGCTCGCCGGCATGGCCGAACGGCGGATGGCCGATGTCGTGCGCCAGGCACAGCGCCTCGGTGAGATCCTCGTTCAGCCCCAGCGCGCGTGCGATCGTGCGGCCGATCTGCGCGACTTCGAGGCTGTGCGTCAGCCGCACGCGGAAATGGTCGCCGTCGGGCGCCATGAACACCTGGGTCTTGTGGCGCAGCCGGCGGAAGCTGATCGAATGGACGATCCGGTCGCGATCGCGCTGGAACGCGTCGCGCGGGCCGCGCGTGGTCCCGGTCTGTTCTTCGTAAAGGCGGCCGCGGCTGGCGTGGGGATCGCACGCCCAGGGCGCGCGCGGACTCACCGGGTCGAAAGGCGGCGGATGCGCTGGCCCGCCTCGCTGTGGAAGGTGAAGGCGTCGATCTGCTCGGCCGCCAGCTGATTGACGAACGCCTGTGCCTCGCGCGCATTGGCGAAGGGGCCGACGAGCAGCCGGTTGGTCGCGCGCAGCGGCGTGGTCCACGCCTGCATTCCGCGAAACGCTTCGGGCGCCTCCCGTACCAGACGCCGCCAGGTGAAGGGCAGCGCCGATTCATCGGCGCCGCCGGCCACCTGCACCCAGTAACGCGCCGGCTCCTCGACCCGCGGATCGGGGCGCGCTGCCGGAGGCGCCGCGGGGCGCTCGGCGCGCGGCGTGGCGGCCGGTGTGGGTGTGGGTGTGGGTGTCGGCGTCGGTGTCGCGGCCGGCGGAGATACGGGCTGTTGCCTCGCCGCTCCGATGGCGGGCGCTTCCCGCTCGGGCCCTGCCGCGGCCGAAGTCGCGGGCTGCTCGGCTACCGCCCGCACGGGTGCGGGGGCTGGTGCAGGCGTCGGGGCGGCTGTCTGCGCAGGCACCGGTTCGGGCGGAGCGGCAGGCGTTGGTGCAGGGGCAGGCGCCGGACTGGGCGCTGGTGCCACGCGCACCGCCGAACCCCGAGGCGCACTCTGTTGTTGCTGCCGCCGCTGCTGCCGCGCCGCCTCGCGGGCGCGACGGCGGCTGTTGCGATCGGATCGCGCGGCCGGAGCCGGCTGTGGCCTGGCCTGCGCGGAAGTGGCGGGCGGCGCAGCGGCCACGCGCGGCAGCGGAGGCGCCAGCTGCGCATCGGCCAGCCGCTCCGGAGTCGCCGAAATCTCGCCGAAGTGGACGGCGAACGCGCGATCGGCGGGGCCGAGTTCGGCCAGCCGGCGGAAGAAGGGCGTCAGCGCCAGCCCCATATTGCCCGGGAGCACATTCTCGGCGATCCGCTCGGCGCCGGCGATATCGCCGTTCATCGCCATGACGAAGGCGCGCGCGCGCCAGGCCGCGCCGTCGCTCCGCCGCAGCAACGGATCGAGCAGCGCCATCGCCTCCCCGGCTTCTCCCGAAATGCCGAGCGACAGCGCGAGCCGCCGGATCGTCTCGTCGTCGGGTTCCTGCTCGAGCGCCAGCCGGTAATCGCGCTGCGCCAGCGCCTGGGCGCCGAGGAGATCATAGGCGAAGCCCCGATCGCGCGCGAATCGCTCGGGCGGCACTCCCGCCGCCTCTGCCTGGGCAAACAGGTGCAGCGCCTCGCCCGGCCGCTGCAGCAGCGCCAGCGCCGCGGCACGGCCCGCGAGGATTCGTGGATCGTTCGGCTCGACTGCCTCGGCGCGCGCGAAAAAGGCCAGCGCGGCGGCAGGATCGTTCAGCCGTACGCTCAGTGCGCCGGCCGAAAGCAGCGCGCGCAGGTCCTGCGGATCTTCGGTGAGGACGCGAATCTCCTGGGCCAGGCGATCGGCGTTCGGAGTCGGCGGCATGACGACTTCCTGCGCACGCGCAGGCGCGCTCACGCCGGGCACCGCGAGCGCCAGCGCAAGCCCACTCGCGGAGAAAAGGCGAATCCGTCTCATGCGTGATTCCAGGCTAGGGTGCGCCGCCGCCCGCGGGCAAGCGGCGCCGCCGCTGCGCTCGGTCAGCCGAGCCGCAACGGCGACGAAGCCCTTACTGGTTGTTCTGGCGATGCAGGAAGCGCGGAATATCCAGCGGATCCTTGTCCGCATCGTCCTCGTCCTGCTTGCCGCCCCCGCGCGAGGCCGAGGCCATGCGCTCGAACAAGGTCCCGCCGGTCTTGGCGCGGCCCCCGCGCTGCGCGGGCGCCGACGCCGGCGCAGGCGCCGCTTCTTCCTCGCCATCGCCGTCGGTGAGCCAGCGGCGGCGGCTGCCGAAGTCGCCCGGAGGCGCACGTTCGGCACTCGGCTGCGGTGCAGGCTGCTGCGGCGTCGGTGCCGGCTGTTCGGGCACGGCCGCGTCGCTGCCGAGGATCAGCTCGTCGGACTCGCCATCGTCGGCATCGGCCGGCGCGGAAGGCGCTTCGGGCTCGGCCGCGGCCTGCGGCGGCGAATATTCCTCCGGCACGGCCGGGGCCGGTGCAGCCTGGCGCTCCTGCGTCTCCGGCTGCTCGCTCTGTCCGGCCTGCTGGGGCGCCATCTGCGGCTGCGAGAAACCCGGCTCGGCCGAACGGCGCGGCGTGCCGAACGAGAAAACGCGCGGCTGTTCGGCGGCGCTCGGCGCCGGTGCCGCGCTTTCGGTGCCCTCACCGGCCTCGATGCCGGTCGCGACGACCGAAACGCGGATCTTGCCTTCCAGCTCGGGATTGAACGCCGAGCCCCAGATGATGTTGGCGTCGGGATCGACCAGCTCGCGGATGTGGTTCGCCGCTTCGTCGACTTCGAGCAGGCGCATGTCCTCGCCGCCGGTGATCGAAACGATCACGCCCTTGGCGCCGTTCATGCTCACGCCGTCGAGCAGCGGGTTGGCGATCGCCTTCTGCGCCGCCTCGATCGCGCGGGCGTCGCCTTCGGCTTCGCCGGTGCCCATCATCGCCTTGCCCATCTCCTGCATCACCGCGCGCACGTCGGCGAAGTCGAGGTTGATGAGGCCCGGCATGACCATCAGGTCGGTGATGCCGCGCACGCCCTGCTGCAGCACTTCGTCCGCCATTTCGAACGCTTCCTTGAACGTCGTGTTGGCGTTCGCGATCAGGAAGAGATTCTGGTTGGGAATGACGATCAGCGTATCGACGTACTTCTGCAGCTCCTCGATGCCCGCCTCGGCCGAATTCGCCCGGCGCTTGCCCTCGAAGGCGAACGGCTTGGTGACGACGCCGACGGTCAGGATGCCCATGTCGCGCGCGGCCTTGGCGATCACCGGCGCGGCGCCGGTGCCGGTGCCGCCGCCCATGCCCGCCGCGAGGAAGCACATATGTGCGCCCTCGAGCGCCTTCTGCACCTGCTCGATCGTCTCCTCGGCCGCGGCGCGGCCGATCTCGGGCCGCGATCCGGCGCCGAGGCCCTGCGTGATCTTGGCACCCAGCTGGATGCGGTGCCCCGCCTCGCTGAGCTTGAGCGCCTGCGCGTCGGTGTTCGCGACCAGGAACTCCACGCCCTGCACATCGGCACGGATCATGTTCGCGATCGCGTTGCCGCCCGCGCCGCCCACACCGATGACGGTGATCTTGGGCGTCAGCTCGTCCACTTCGGGCGGAAGGAATTCGATACTCATCGCCTGGTCTCCTGTCGCGTTCGCTGCACCCCGGAACGCGGTTCAAACGCCTTCTGCACGAACGATTCCGCCGACTCTAGTGCAAACACGGAATATCGTCGCAATTCTTTAATAGTTCGCCCGGAATGCCGCCATCAGCCGCGCCAGCATCGCACGCGGGCTCGCCCGCGTCACCAGCTGGTGCGCGGGCTGGAGCGCGCGCAGATCGACCGGGTCGGACGCGGCGTATTTCGCGAGCCCCGCGAGCGTGGCGAACGCCGGTCCTGCATGCGCGTCGGGCAGCGCCACCAAGCCCTTCGGCCGACCGACGCGCACCGCGCTTCCCAGCGCCTGTTGCGCGTAATCGGCGATCCCCTTCAGCTCGGCGCCGCCGCCGGTGAGCACGATCTGGCGCCCCACCGGATCCTCGAACTTGAGCTTGCGCAGCTCCTTCTGGATTTCCTGCATCAGCCGGTCGAGCCGCTGGCGGACCACGGCGATCAGCTGCGCCTTGGTGATCCGCGACGATTCGGCGCCGTCCTCGGCATTGGCGGGGGCCACGTCGATCATGTCGTGGTTGTCGCGCGGGCTCATATTGGCCGAGCCGTGATAGCATTTCGCCCGCTCGGCCCAGGCGCGGCCGGTGCCGAACGCCGAGGCGACGTCGTCGGTGATGTCGGCCGATCCCATCGCGATCGAAGCGAGCCCGGTCAGCACCCCGCCCTGGAACACCGAGACATTGGTCACGGCCGCGCCGATCTCGACCAGCGCCACGCCCAGCTCGCGCTCCTCTTCGCTCAGCGTCGCCAGGCCGGTGGCGACCGGCGCGGCGATGATCGACTGCACGTTCAGGTGCGCCGAGCGGACGCACAGGTCGAGGTTGCGCACCGGCGAACCCTCGGTCGCCACCACATGCACGTCGACTCCCAGCCGGTCGGCGTGCAGCCCCAGCGGCCGCTTCACCCCCGCCAGCCCGTCGAGCGTATAGCGGGTCGGCTGGGCATGGAGCACCATCCGCCCCATCGGGTCGATCGCGTCGCGGCCGGCGCGCAGCAGCGCGTCGATGTCGCCCTGTTCGACGCGGTGTCCGCCCAGATCGACTTCGAGCTTGACGATGTCCGAGATCAGCCCGCCCGCCGAGAAGCTGACCCACACATCCTCGATGTTGGTGCCGGCGATGCGCTCGGCCTGCTCCACGGCTTCGCGGATCGCGATTTCGGTGGCGTGCATATCGGCGACATAGCCGCGCTTCACACCCTTGCTCTCGCGCTGGCCGGTGCCGAGCACGATCAGCTCGCCGCCCTCGGCCTTCTGCGCGATCAGCGCCGACACTTTCGACGAGCCGACGTCGAGTGCGGTGATCAGTCCTTCGGGTGCCGCCTTCGCCATGTCCCTGCCCCTGTCCTGCCCGTTACGAAATCGTCGTCACGCCCGCCCCGGGCGCCGTGGTTTCCGAGCCCTGCCGCCGCAGCACCAGCTTCGACGGATCGCGCATGTCGAAGCTGATATAGCCGCGGCCCAGCAGCCGCTGGTCGCGGTCGAGCTCGGCGAATTTCGCCAGCGCCGTCGCCGCCGCCGATTCGCCTTCGGGAAGCTGCAGCCGCTCGCCGGTGTCGAACAGCAGGTCCCAGCGCCGGTTGCCGATCCAGCGCGATGCGCGCACCATCGGCTTGAGCGCCGGCGCCGCCATCATCAACCGCTCGCGCGCCGCTTCCTTCTCGTTCGCGCCCTCGCCGATCAGCAGCGGCAGATCGGGCATCGCCTCGCGCCGCACCGGCTCGAGCAGCTCGCCGCTCGCGTCGATCAGCATCAGCTGCTGGTTCTGCTGCCAGATCGCCGCCGGCTCGCGCTCGACGACATGGATCATCAGCGTATCGGGTAGCCGCCGCGACACGCGTGCATCCGCGATCCAGGGAAAGCGGATCAGCCGCTCGCGCACGCCCTCCAAGTCGACGAGCGGCATCGCCCGGCTCTCCTGGTCGAGCGCCTGGGCATAGACCGCCATCCGATCCATCCGGTCGAGCCCGGTCACTTGGATCTGCGCGACCCGGAAGCCCGCGCGCCCCACTGCCTCGGCCGTCGCCACGCCTGCGCGCTGCGGCAGTCCGAACCAGGTCGCGATGCCCAGCGCCACCGCCAGCACCACGCCGACGATGCCCACCGTCGCCACCCGCCGCAGCGCCGCTTCGCTGAGCGGCAGCGCGGCGATCGCCTGGTCGAGCATGCTCGGCTTGCGTGCCTTCCGCTTCGCCTGCGGCCGCCGCTTGGTGGCCGGCTTGCGCCGCGTGTTCGTGCGTCGGGCCGGACGGCGGCTCACTGCAGCGCCTCCTCCACGATCCGCTGGACCAGCGCGGCATAGTCGATGCCGCAATGCCGCGCCTGCTCGGGCACCAGGCTGAGCGGAGTCATCCCCGGCTGGGTGTTCACTTCCAGCAGGAACAGCCCGTCGATTCCCTGGCTGTCGTCCCAGCGGAAATCGGAACGCGACGTTCCCTTGCAGCCGAGCAGCCGGTGCGCCTCGCGTGCGATCCGCATACAGGCGTCGGCGATCTCGTCGGGGATTTCCGCCGGAAAGACGTGCTCGGTCAGCCCGTCGGTGTATTTCGCGTCATAATCGTAGAAGCCGCTCTTGGGCTTGAGTTCGGTGACGCCCAGCGCGCGATCGCCCAGCACCGCGCTGGTCAGCTCGCGGCCGCGGATGAAGGGTTCGGCGAGCAATTCGTCGAACTCCTGCCAGGGGCCGCGCGCGTCGTGCGCGATCGGATTGCCGTAATTGCCTTCGTCGGTGACAATCGCAACGCCCACCGACGATCCTTCGTTGACCGGCTTGAGCACATAGGGTCGCGGCAGCGGATCGCGCTCGTACAGCGTTTCGGTGCGCACGATGCGGCCGCCGGGCATCGGGATGCCGTGCGGCACCAGCGCCTGTTTGGTGAGCTGCTTGTCGATCGCGATCACCGAAGTAGCCAGCCCGCTATGGGTGTATTTCAGCCCCATCAGATCGAGCATGCCCTGCACGCTGCCGTCCTCGCCGGGCGTGCCGTGGAGCGCGTTGAACACCAGATCGGGCCGCGCCTCGCTGAGCTTCACCGCGACGTCGCGCCCCATGTCGATCCGCGTCACGCGGTGCCCGAGCGATTCGAGCGCATCGGCGATGCCCGTGCCCGACATCAGCGAAACCTCGCGCTCGGCCGACCAGCCGCCCATCAGCACGGCGATGTGAAGGGGAGCAAACTCTGTCACCACAATTCCTCGTCGCCCCTGCGCAGGCAGGGGCCCATGGCTGCTTCGTCGCGGACCACCGCCGGCGGCACATTGCCCGCCCGCGGTGTCGGCCGGTGCGATACCTCAACCAGAGATAGGCTCCCGCCTTCGCGGGAGCGACGGTTGCGGCTTAGGGCCAACCCCACGCGCCGGATTTCCCCTTCGAGCGCGATACCGCTCGTCGCCGCGCCCAGGTTGAGCGGGAAATTCATGTGCTTCTCGCTCACCTGCGCGGCGCCCCTGCGCAGGCCGCGGCGTCCGGCCCGGCCAATCGGCTCCCAGGCCTTGTACCCGCCGGGATTCTGTAAGCCCAACCCGTCGCCCCTGCGAAGGCAGGGGCCCATGGCTGCTTCGTCACGGACCACCGCCGGCGGCACATCGCCCGCCCGCGGTGACGGTCGGTGCGAAACCTCAACCAGAGATAGGCTCCCGCCTTCGCGGGAGCGACGGTTGCGGCTTAGGGCCAACCCCACGCGCCGGATTTCCCCTTCGAGCGCGATACCGCTCGTCGCCGCGCCCAGGTTGAGCGGGAAATTCATGTGCTTCTCGCTCACCTGCGCGTCGCCCCTGCGCAGGCCGCGGCGTCCGGCCCGGCCAATCGGCTCCCAGGCCTTGTACCCGCCGGGATTCTGTAAGCCCAACCCGTCGCCCCTGCGAAGGCAGGGGCCCATGGCTGCTTCGTCACGGACCACCGCCGGCGGCACATCGCCCGCGCGCGGTGACGGTCGGTGCGAAACCTCAACCAGAGATAGGCTCCCGCCTTCGCGGGAGCGACGGTTGCAGCTCACTTCGTTACCCCCACGCGCTGGATTTCCCATTCGAGTTCGACGCCGCTCGCCGCCTTCACTTTCGCGCGGACTTCCTCGCCCAGCGCTTCGATATCTGCGCTGGTAGCGTCGCCCAGATTGAGCAGGAAATTGGTGTGCTTCTCGCTCACCTGCGCATCGCCCCTGCGACGCCCTCTGCACCCTGCCTGGTCGATCAGCTCCCACGCCTTGGCGCCCTCGGGGTTCTTGAAGGTCGATCCGCCGGTGCGGCTGCGCAGCGGCTGGCTCGCTTCGCGCTCGGCGGCGATGCGGTCCATCTCGGCGCCGATCGTCGCCGGGTCGCCCGGAACGCCTTCGAACAGCGCGCCGACCACCACCGCGCCCTCCGGCAGCGCCGAATGGCGATAGGTATAGGCCAGCTTTTCGGCCGGCCAGCTCTGGATATAGCCGTCGCGCGTGACGACCATCGCCTCGATCAGGATGTCGGAAACGTCGCGACCATAGGCACCCGCGTTCATCCGCACCGCGCCGCCCACCGTGCCGGGGATGCCGCGCAGGAACTCGAGTCCCGCGATTCCTGCGTCACGCGCCGCGCTGGCCACGGTGATCCCCATCGCCGCCGCGCCGACGCGGATGCGGTTGCCCGGCTCGACCTGAAGCTTGGCCATCGCCTTGGGCAGCCGGATGACCACGCCCGGCACGCCGCCGTCGCGAACGATCAGGTTCGATCCGACGCCGACCGGCAGCACCGGCACTTCCGCCGGCAATGCAGCAAGGAAATCGGCCAGCGCGTCGACGCTCTCGGGACGCACCAGCCACTCGGCGGGCCCGCCGGTGCGGAACCAGATGAAGTCGGCGAGGCTGCCGTTCGGCTCGACGCTACCCTGCACCTCGGGAATCGCCACTCCGGACCGTGCCTCGGCAGCGGTGTGCGGCGATGCGCTCACTTCCACCCCCAGAAGCTCGCCCAGGCCTTCCACGCGTCGAGATTCGCCTCGACCGCCTTGCGGCCGGCCTGCTGCATCGCTTCCATCTGCTTTCCGGCGTCGAGCATCTGCTGGGTCGCGTCGCGATGCGCCTGCGCGCTCGTGTCGACCATCTTCTGCGCGGCTTTCATTTGCGCCTGCTGCGCGCGCAGAATTTCGCGCTGCATCTCCACTGCGGTCGAGAACCAGTCGCTCATGCCCGTGCCTCCGCTTCCGCCATTCGCTCCTCGATTGCCGGGGCCAGCTCGGCCGCCCAGCGCGTAATGTCTCCCGCGCCCAGGCAGACGATCCTGTCGCCGGGCCGGATCGCGTCGGCGAGCGCCGTCGCCAGCTCCGCCTGATCCTCCACCGTCGCTGCCGAGCGGTGGCCGCGCAGCTTGATCGTTTCGACGAGAGCCGCCGAATCGACACCCTCGACCGGCTCCTCGCCCGCCGCATAGACGGGAGTGACGAACACCATGTCGGCGTCGTTGAAGCCCTGAGCGAACTCTTCCATCAGGCTTCCCAGCCGCGAATAGCGGTGCGGCTGCATCACGGCGATCACGCGCCCCGTGGCGCTTTCGCGCGCCGCAGAAAGCACCGCCTGTATCTCGACCGGATGGTGGCCGTAATCGTCGATCACCCGCGCCGGCGGTCCGTCGGCGAACGCGATCTCGCCCACCTTGGTGAACCGGCGCTTGACGCCGCCGAACTGCGCGAAGCCGTTGCAGATCGTCTCGTCGGCGATTCCCAGCTCCAGTGCCACGCCGATCGCCGCCAGCGCGTTCTGAACATTGTGTCGCCCGGGCATCGGCAATTCGACGCCTTCGAGCGTGCGAGTCGATCCGTCGCGCTGGCGCACCACCACGTCGAAGCGATTGCCGCCGGAAACCGGAGTCACGTTCACGCCGCGCACGTCGGCCGACGCCGCGAAGCCATAGGTGACGATCCGCCGGTCGCGCACGCGCGGAATGATCGCCTGCACTTCGGGATGGTCGAGGCAGAGCAGCGCGGCGCCGTAGAAAGGCACATTCTCGACGAACTCGACAAATGCGTCCTTCACGCGGTCGAAGCTGCCGTAGTGATCGAGATGCTCGGGATCGATGTTGGTCACGACCGCGATCGTGCCGTCGAGCCGCAGGAAGCTGCCGTCGCTCTCATCGGCTTCGACGACCATCCAGTCGCTCGCGCCCAGCCGCGCGTTCGAGCCATAGCTGTTGATGATGCCGCCGTTGATCACGGTGGGATCTACTCCGCCCGCGTCGAGCAGCGCAGCGACCATGCTGGTGGTGGTCGTCTTGCCGTGCGTGCCGGCCACCGCGACGGTGGACTTCAGCCGCATCAGCTCGGCCAGCATCTCGGCGCGGCGGACCACGGGAATGCGCCGTTCGAGCGCCGCCTCCACTTCGGGATTGCCGCGCTGGATCGCAGTGGAGATCACGACCACCGCCGCATCGGCCACATTGTCCGGCGCATGGCCGATCATCACCGGAATGCCGCGCGCCTTCAGGCCCTGGACGACATAGCTCTCGGCAATGTCCGATCCCTGCACCCGATAGCCCAGATTGTGCATCACCTCGGCGATGCCGGACATGCCGATGCCGCCGATGCCCACGAAGTGGATCGTGCCGATGTCGGTCGCGACTCCCCTCATGCCGGCGCCAGCCTTCCGTTCGCGGCCCGGGGCTTTGCCCGGGCGATTCCGAGGCCTGCCGATTCCCAGGGCGCGTCGATGCTTTCCACCAGATCGGCAAGGTCGCGCGCGGCGTCGGGCCGGCCGCAACCGCGCGCACGCGCGGCGGCATTCTCCAGCCCCTGCGTGTCGAGCCCGAGCTTCTGGATCTGCTTGGCGAGTTCGGACGGCGTGAAATTCTTCTGCTGAATCGTTCGCGCGCCGCCCGCATCGCTGATCTCGCGCGCGTTGGCGGTCTGATGGTCGTCGGTGGCGCTGGGCAGCGGGACTAGGATCGCCGGCCGACCCGCGGCGGTCAGCTCGGCGATGGTCGAGGCGCCGGCCCGTGCGATCACGATATGCGCCCAGGCGAGATGCTCGGGCAGATCGGGCAGATAGGTGGCGACTTCCGCGGGAATGCCATGCTCGGCATATTTGGCGCGCACCCGATCGATGTCCTCGACGCGCGCCTGATGAGTCACTTGCATGCGGCGGCGGAAATGCACCGGCAACAGCGCGAGGCCGTCGGGCACCACCTGGCTCAGGATCGAGGCGCCCTGGCTGCCCCCGGTCACCAGCACGCGGAAGATGCCGTCCTCCTCGAGCAGCGGATAGGGGCGCTGGCGCAGCGCCAGCACCGCCTCGCGCACCGGATTGCCGACGAGGTGCGTCTTGCCGCGCCACCCGTCCTTCATCCGGTCGACTTCGGCATAGGAAGTGGCGATCGCGTCCACCTTGCCGGCGACGAAGCGGTTCACGCGCCCGAGCACTGCGTTCTGCTCGTGAACGATCGTCGGGATCCCCGCGCGGAACGCCGCCATCAGCGCGGGCAGCGCGGGATAGCCGCCGAAGCCGATCACCGCCGAGGGGCGGTAGCTGCGATAGAATTGCAGCGCCATCGAGCGCCCCGCCATTACGTTGCGCGCCGCCTTCAGCCAGCCGAGCGGTCCCCCGCCCAGCCGCCCGGCGGGCAGCACATGGGTCTCGATGTCGTCGAACAGTCCGGGAAAGCGGACGCCGCGATCGTCGCTCACCAGAGCGACGTGATGGCCGCGCTCGCGCAGCTCGGCCGCCAGTGCGGCGGCGGGCACCATATGGCCCCCGGTCCCGCCGGCTGCGAGGACATAGTTTCGTGGCTGATTCATGTGCCGCTCCCGCGCGCCAAATAAGCAGAGCGGGTCAGATACGGGTTTCGCCGCGTGAATGCGAGCAGCAGTCCCATCCCCAGCGACAGCGCGATCATCGACGACCCGCCATAGCTGATGAACGGCAGCGTCATTCCCTTGGAGGGCGCCAGTCCCGTGTTGACCGCCATGTTGATCACCGCCTGCACGCCGAACTGCGCCGCGAGTCCCGCCGCGGCGAGCAGGCGGAACACATCCTCCTCGTCGAGCAGCTTCATGAACACGCGCACGACGATCGCGAGATAGAGGATCGCGATGATGCCGCAGGTGATGAGGCCGAATTCCTCGCCGACCACCGAGAAGATGTAATCGGTATGTGCTTCGGGCAGGCGGAACTTCACCGTTCCGCCCCCCGGCCCGGTGCCGGTCAGCCCGCCCGCGGTCAGCGTCGCTTCGGCCATGTTGGTCTGATACTGGTCGCCCAGCGCGCCGTTCGGGTCGGGGAAGAAGAAGGAATTGATGCGGTTGCGCGCGGTGTCGTAGAAAAGATAGGCGGCGACCACGCCCGCCAGTCCAAGCCCGATCAGCCCGCCGATCCACGCGAGCGAGAAGCCCGCGATCATCAGCAGGATCAGCCACACCGCGCCGAACACGATCGTCTGCCCGAAATCGGGCTGCATCATCAGGAACGCGCCCACCAGCGCCGTCATCCCGCCGGTGATGAACAGCACCGGAAGGCCCGGATCCTTCGCGCGCAGCGACAGCACCCAGGCGATCGCGACGATGAACAGCGGCTTCAGGAATTCCGAGGGCTGGAACTCGGCGATGCCCACGCCCAGCCAGCGTCGCGCGCCGTTCGCCTCGACTCCGATGAACGGCGTGAGCGCCAGCAGCACGAAGAACAGCGCCGCTCCGATCAGCGCGCCGCGCCGCGCGATCCGCACCGGGAACATCGAAATCGCCACCATCACCGGCACCGACATCGCCACCCAGGCGATCTGGCGCCAGAAATAGTACATCGCGGGCACCTGCACCGCGCCGTCGGAATAGCGCCGTGCGGTCGCGGGCGACGCCGCCGCCACCGCGACGAGCCCGATAGCCATCAGCAGCAGCGCGAGCAGGATCAGGACGCGGTCGATCTCCCAGAACCACAGGCCCGCGGGCGATTTGCTCGTCCGCCCCAGCTGATTGGCGACTCGGCCGCGCAGGCCATCGGGACGCGCGGCGCTCATGCCATGGCCTCGATCAGCCTGCGGAATGCGTCGCCGCGATCCTCATAGTCGCGGAACTGGTCGAACGACGCGCAGGCAGGCGAGAGCAGCACCGTGTCGCCAGGAACGGCGGCGGCCGCGGCCGCCTGCACCGCCCGGTCGAGCGTGTCGCAACGCACCACCGGCATTTCGCGAGCGAGCAGCGTCTCGAACAGCGCGGCCGCCTCGCCGATCGCATAGGCGCGCACGACATTGCCGAAGCCGGGGCGGCACGCCTCCAGCTCGTCGGTCTTGGCCTGGCCGCCGACGATCCAGTGAATCCGCTCGAACGCCTGCAATGCCGGCGCGGTCGATGTGGGATTGGTCGCCTTGCTGTCGTTCACCCACAGCACGCCGTGCTTCGTCCCCACGCGCTCCATCCGGTGCGGCAGCCCCGGAAAGCTCGCCAGCCCCGCGTCGATGTCGTCGCGAGCCACCCCCAGCGCCTCGCATGCGGCGATCGCGGCGAGCGCGTTCTGCGCATTGTGCGGACCCTGCAGCGCCGGCCAGTCCTGCACCATGCACGCGCCGGGCGCGATCTTCGTCAGCGCTTCGGATCGGCCGGAGATCGCCAGGTCGCGCGCGATCGCCGCCGAGGCCGCGTCGCCGATCCCGATCACCGCGGCGTGCCCGGCCGACTGCATTGCGAACAGCCGCGCCTTCGACGCGGCATAGCTCTCGAACCCGTCGTAGCGGTCGAGATGGTCGGGCGTGATGTTCAGCAGCACCGCCACGTCGCAATCGAGGCTTTGCGTGAGATCGATCTGATAGCTCGACAGTTCGAGCACATAGACTCCGCCCTCGGGCAGCGGGTCCTGCGCCAGGATCGGCAGGCCGATGTTGCCGCCCATCCGCGCCGGAATCCCTGCCGAATCGAGAATATGGTGGATCAGCGCCGTCGTGGTCGACTTGCCGTTGGTGCCGGTGATGCCGACCACCCGATGGGGCGGCAGTTCAGGCCGCGCCTGGGCGAACAGCTCGATGTCGCCGATCAGCGGCACGTTTGCGGCGCGCGCGTGCGGCGCGATGGCGTGTCGGTTGATCGGCACGCCGGGCGACACGACGACGCCGGAAAAACCGGCTAGGTCGAGGTCGAGCGGATCGGCGAGCGTCAATTCCTCCCCGGTACGGGGAGGGGGACCATCCGAAGGATGGTGGAGGGGGAGCGCCTCACGAGACTCGGTCGTATCGAGAGCGTGTGCGTCGCCGCCACCCCCCTCCACCGCGCTGCGCGCGGTCCCCCTCCCCGTACCGGGGAGGAGTTGATCGCGCCGCGCCGCGTCGCCGTCCCACGCGGTCACGCGGGCGCCGCTCGCCAGCAGCGCGCTCACCGTCGCCGTCCCGGAGCGTGCCAGCCCCAGCACCGCGTAGCGTTTGCCGCTCCAGGTGGTGGATGTGATCATCGCAGCTTGAGAGTCGAAAGTCCCGCGAGCGCCAGCACGAAGGCGATGATCCAGAACCGGATCACCACGGTCGGCTCGGACCAGCCCATCTGCTCGAAATGATGATGGATCGGCGCCATCTTGAACACGCGCCTGCCGGTCCGCTTGTAGAAGAACACCTGGATGATGACCGACATCGCCTCGACGACGAACAGGCCGCCGATGATCCCCAGCACGATCTCGTGATGCGCGGTCACCGCGATCGCGCCCAGCGCGCCGCCCAGCGCCAGGCTGCCGGTATCGCCCATGAAGACCGCCGCCGGCGGCGCGTTGAACCACAGGAACGCCAGCCCCGCGCCGATCATCGCGCCGCAGAAGATCGCCAGATCGCCCGCGCCGGCGACGTGCGGAATGCCCAGATAGGTCGCATAGTCCGAACGGCCGACCAGATAGACGATCATCATGAACGCGATCGACGCGATGATCACCGGCATCGTCGCCAGCCCGTCGAGCCCGTCGGTCAGGTTCACCGCATTGCCGAACGCCACGATCGTGAACGCGGCGAAGGGGATGTAGAAATAGCCGAGGTCGAACCGCTGGCTGACGAACGGCAGATACAGCTCGGTCCCGCTCTGCTGGACGATGATCCAGCTCGCGACGCCCGCGATCAGGAATTCGCCCGCCAGCCGCACGCGGCCGGAAACGCCCGCGGTCTTCTGTTTGCGAACCTTGTCGTAATCGTCGAGGAATCCGATCATCCCGAAGCCGAACGTCACGAACATACATGCCCAGACGAAGGTGTTCGACAGGTCCATCCACAGCAGGATCGACGCGACCAGGCTGGTGAGGATCATCAGCCCGCCCATCGTCGGCGTCCCGCGCTTGGCGAGATGGCTCTGCGGCCCGTCGTCGCGGATCGGCTGGCCCTTGCCCTGGCGCACGCGCAGCCAGCCGATGAAGCGCGGGCCGATGATCAGGCCGATCAGCAGCGCCGTCGCCACGGCCGCGCCGGTGCGGAACGACAGATAGCGGAACAGGTTGAGAACGCCGGGGAACCCCAGAAGGTCGGCGAGCCAGTACAGCATTATGCCCTTCCCGCCAGCGCCGCCACCACGTTCGCCAGCCCGATTGCGTTCGATCCCTTGACGAGAACCGCATCCCCCGGCGCCAAAACCGCCGCAAGGCGATCGCGCGCGGACGCGGCATCGGCCACATGGACGAATTCGACCCTGCCCTCAAGTTCCTTCGCGAGCGCGGCCATCGCATCACCCACCAGAATCGCATAGCCGACGCCTGCGGCGCGCACCGGCTCGGCAAGCCCGGCATGATAGTCGGCGCTCGCCGCGCCCAGCTCGCGCATCTCGCCCAGCACCGCCAGCTTGCGCGTGCCCTGCGCCTCGGCGAGCACCGCCAGCGTCGCGCGCATCGAAGCCGGATTGGCGTTGTAGCTCTCGTCGATCACCAGCGCCTCGCCGCCGTCCACCGCCGCGAGGAAGCGTGCGCCGCGCCCCGGCAGGCCGCCCAGTTCGGCCAGCGCCAGACCGGCAAGCTCCAGATCGCCGCCGGCGGCGTCCACCGCGGCGAGCACCGCCATGGCGTTCGCCACCCAGTGGCTGCCCGGCTGCCCCAGTGTGAAGCTCAGCTCGCCGCCCGGCAGCCGCGCGGTGATGAAGGTACCGCCGGTGCGGGTCTTCATCGTCTCGACCGCGCGCACATCGGCGCCTTCATTCAGCCCGAAGGTCACGATCCGCTCCGCGTGCGGCTTGGCCGCGGCGATCAGCCGGTCGCGATGCGGGCCGTCGAACGGCACGATCGCAGTGCCGCCGGGCTCGAGCCCTTGGAAGATCTCGCCCTTGGCGTCGGCGATCGCGCTCTCGTCGCGGAAAAATTCGGTATGTGCCGGCGCGATCGTCGTGACGAGCGCCACGTGCGGGCGCACGATGCGGGTGAGCGCGGCCAGCTCGCCGGCATGGTTCATCCCCATTTCGAACACGCCGAAGCGCGCGTCGCGCGGCATCCGCGCAAGGCTCAGCGGCACACCGGTGTGGTTGTTGTAGCTTTTGACCGAGCGGTGCGCGGTCCCCGGCTCGGCACGGTCGAGCGCCGCGAACAGCGCCTCCTTGGTGCCGGTCTTGCCGACCGATCCGGTCACGCCGATCACCTTGCCCGCCGTCCGCGCGCGGCTCGCGTGCGCCAGATCCTCGAGCGCCGCCATCGTGTCGGCCACGCGGACATGCGGCTGGTCGCATTCGGCGCTCACGAGCGCGCCCGCCGCGCCGCGCCCGAACGCCTGGGGCAGGAAACGATGCCCGTCGGTCGTCTCGCCCGAGAGCGCGACGAAGAGATCGCCGGGAGCGACTTCGCGCGAATCGAACGTAACCCCGGTGACGGCGAAGTCGCCCGAAGCAGTGCCGTTCGTCGCGGCGGCGATTTCGGCAGAGGTCCAGAGGCTGTCAGCCGTCATGCGCCGCCCCGTTCTTCCCGAGCGAAGTCGAGGGACGTGCCGCGAACGACAGGCGAGGTGTCTCGACCGCGCTCGACGCGAACGGATCGGGATACGAGCCTTCCCCTGTGTCGCACCGCCTCACGCCGCGCACTCGCGCGCGACGCTCACATCATCGAACGGCAGCACCAGTTCGCCCACGATCTGCCCCTGTTCATGCCCCTTGCCCGCCAGCAGCACGATGTCCTCCGGCCCCGCTTCGGCGATTGCCGCGGCGATCGCCTCGCGCCGCCCGCCGATCTCGCGCGCGCCGGCCACACCCTTCAGGATCTCGGCGCGGATCGCCGCCGGGTCCTCGCTGCGTGGATTGTCGTCGGTCACGATCACCACGTCGGCGCCCGATCGGGCGGCCATGCCCATCGGCTCGCGCTTGCCGCGATCGCGGTCGCCGCCCGCGCCGAACACCACGATCAGCCGCCCCGCCGTGTGCGGCTTCAGCGCCGCCATCGCCGCCTCCAGCGCATCGGGCGTATGCGCATAATCGACATAGACCGGAGCACCGGCCTTGGTGATGACCGCGCGCTCCAGCCGCCCGCGCACCGGCTGCAGCCGGGCAAGGTTCGACAGCGTCTGCGCCACGTCGCCGCCGGTCGCGATCACCAGCCCGGCTGCGGTCAGCGCGTTCGCCGCCTGATAGGCGCCGATCAGCGGCAGCGTCAGCTTGTGCGCGCGCCCCTCGGCCTCGACCACCAGCCCCTGGCCGAGCAGCGTCGGATCGCGCGAGACCAGCCGCAGCGTGTCGCCGCGCGTGCCGACGGTGACGAGCCGGTTGCCGCGCGCCTGGGCGAGATCGATCACCCGTGCCGAATATTCGCCGTCGTCGGCCCACACCACGGCGGTTCCGTCCGGCGCCAGCACGTCGGTGAACAGCCGCAGCTTGGCGCAGAAATAGGCCGCCATGTCGCCGTGATAATCGAGATGGTCGCGGCTGAGGTTGGTGAATGCCGCCGCCTGCGCCGGGATCCCCTCGGTCCGATATTGGGTAAGCCCGTGGCTTGACGCTTCGAAGGCGACATGCGTCACGCCTTCGCGCGCCAGCCCGGCGACGTTCGAAAGGAAGGTGACGACGTCGGGTGTCGTCAGTCCGGTCGAGACGCTTTCGTCGGCGGTCGACACGCCGAGCGTGCCGATCGAGGCCGCGTGATGCCCCGCCATCCGCCAGAGCTGGCGGGTGAGCTCGACCGTCGAGGTCTTGCCGTTGGTTCCGGTGACGGCGACCGCGGTTTCCGGGAACGGCGCGAAAAAGGCCGCGGCCAGCCGCGCGAAGCGCTCGCGCGGGTTGGCGTCGGCGATATGGACCGCGCCCTCGACACGCGCTTCGGGCCGCGCCACCACGGCGACCGCGCCGCTGCGCACCGCTTCGGCGATGAAATCCTCGCCGTTGACGCGCGCGCCCTGAAAGGCGCCGAACACCGTTCCCGGCGCCACCTTGCGATGATCGATCGCGAATCCGGTCACGACGGCGGTTTCGTTTCCGCCGGTCAAGCTGCCCAGCTTCATTGGCCCGCCGCTTCCTGGCCGGGCGCCTTCCACAGCAGCGGCTGGAGTTCGGCGAGGTTCACGTCACGGCGCGGATCGGGAATCACACCCAGCATCGGGCCGGTACGCTGGATCACGCGCGAGACTACCGGCGCGGCGGTCCAGCCGGCGGTGCGCTGTCCGAAGGAGGCGGCGGTTCCTTGAGGCGAATCGAGCATGGCGATCACCACATAGCGCGGCGCGTCCATCGGGAAAGCCGCTGCGAAGGTCGAGACGTTCTGACTGCGCGAATAGCCGCCGTCGCCCGTCTTCTCGGCGGTACCGGTTTTCCCGCCGACGCGATAGCCGGCCGCATCGGCATTGCGGCCGGTGCCTTCGGTGACGATCAGGCGCAGGAGCTGGCGCATCCGCGCGCTGGTGCTTTCGGAAAACACGCGCTCGCCTTCGGGCGGCGCGCCCGCGGGCGTGCGCAGCAGCGTCGCCGGGCGCCAGATGCCGCCGTTCACCAGCGCGGCATAGGCTTGCGCGAGATGCAGCGGCGTTACGGCGATGCCATGGCCATAGGCGACCGTCATCGTCGTCGTCTCGCCCCAATAGTTCGGCCACAGCGTGCGGCCGGTCTCGATCTCGATCTGCGGGCGAGTGTCGAAATGGAGCTTGCGGAACATCTCCTCGATCCGCTCGCGGCCCAGCTCGGCGGCGATCCGGGCGGTCGCGATGTTCGACGAGTGGATCAGCGTCTCGGGAATGTTGAGCCAGCGGTTCTGCGCATGGTCGTCGCGAATCGTGAATCGGCCGACCTTGAGCGGCTCGGTCGCGTCGAAGCGCCGCGCCATCGACGATACCGCACCGCTCTCGACGGCCAGCGCGGCGGCGATCGGCTTGAAGGTGGAGCCGAGCTCATAGACCGATTGCGTGACGTTGTTCATCGGCGCCACGGTGCCGTTGACGTTGTTCGGATTGAAGCTCGGCAACGAGACCATGCCCAGCACTTCGCCGTTCGCCACGTCGAGGATCACGCCCGCCGCGCCGGCCGCCTGGAAATCGGCCATCGCGCGCGCCAGCTCATTCTCCAGCGCCGCCTGCACGCGCAGGTCGATCGAAAGCTGCACCGGCTCGGAGCGCGCCTCGGGATCGGTGAGCTGCGCGTCGAGCACGCGCTCCATCCCGCGCAGCCCCTTGCCGTCGCGGTTGACGTAGCCGAGCACATGCGCCGCCAGCGCTCCCTGCGGATAGAGCCGCTCGGGCTCGCGGCTGAAGCCGATGCCCGGCTCGCCCAGCGCGTTCACCTGCGCCACCAGCTCGGGCAGCGCGCGGCGGCGCAGATAGCGGAAGCTCGTCTCCGCGGTCAGCTGGCGATGATACCAGGCGACGCTCTTCTCGGGCATCAGCGCATGCAGCTCGCGCGCCAGCTCGGCCTTGTCGCCGATCACGCGATCGGGATGCACGCCGATCGTCCAGGCGTCGATGGTCCGCGCCAGCGGCGTGCCGTTGCGGTCGGCGATGTCGCCGCGCAGCGGCAGCAGCACCGCCGCGGTGTTGCGGATCGAGCGCGGTTCGGCGCCGATGCCGAGCACCGCCAGCCGTACCAGAATCGCCAGCACCGCCGCGGCGAACAGCAGCAGCAGCATCATCAGCCGCACCTGCGCGACGGCGACCAGCGACGCACGCGCGCCGCCGGACCGCTCCTGCGCGGGAGGTGCGACCAGCACGATCACTGCAGCGACGCCCGTTCGGCCTGTGCGCTCTGCCGCAGTTCGGCGAGCGTGCCCGCGCTCAGCAGCCGGTCGTCGAGCATCGCCACCGCTTCGCCGGCGCCGCGCTCGATCAGGCGGTTGTCGCGCTGGGCATAGCGCACCGGGCCGCGCACGGGCTCGCGCTCGCGCTGGCGCTCCGGCTCCGGCGCAGCCGCGCGGGCGGGCGCCGGGGTCGGCGCGGCGCGCACTGCAGGCCTCGGCGCGACATTCTCCGCCTGCTCGATCGGCGCGGCCGCCGTCGGCGAGGGCGCATCGGCCGGCACCAGCAGCGAGGCGTGCTGCAATCCGCCCTCCATCGCGTCGAGGCTAGCGAGCTGCTGCGCATCGGCAAGATACTGGTCCGGGCCCGGCGCCGCCATCGCCAGCACGTCGCCGTTCCAGCGCTGCAGCTGCGCGAAGTTGGCGCGCGTGTTGAACTCGGTCTCCAGGTCGCGGATGTCCTTGTGCGCCTTCGCGATCGCCGCTTCCATCGCGGCGAGATCGGCGCGCTCGGCGGCGACCTGGCTGGTCACCAGATAACAGGCGGGCGCCACGATCATGCCGCAGAGGAACCAGCCCAGTCCCTTCAAGCCATAATCCGCCATCACTCTACTCCTTCACGCGTCGACCAGGGGGCGGCCGCGGTCCGCTGCGCCACGCGCAGCGTCGCCGACCGGGCCCTTGGGTTTCGGGCGATTTCCGCCTCGCTGGCGCGCACCGCGCGCCGGGGTGTTTCAAAACTCGGCTCTGCCCGATCGCGGATGACCGGGCGATGACGCGATCCCGCAGGCTCGGATCCGCTGCGCGTCCGCAGGAAGCGCTTCACGATCCGGTCCTCCAGGCTGTGGAACGTCACCACCGCCAGCCGCCCGCCCGGCTTCAGCACGCGCTCGGCGGCCTCCAGCCCCTCGGCCAGTTCGTCGAGCTCGCGATTGAGGTGGATGCGGATGGCCTGGAACGCCCGCGTCGCCGGGTCCTTCTTCTCGTGCGGCCGATGCCCTAACGCTTTCCTAACCACGTTCGCGAGTTCGGAAGTCCGCTTAAGGGGCCTTGCGGAGACGATCGCCGCGGCCACCCGGCGCGAGCGCGGCTCCTCGCCATAGCGATAGAGCACGTCGGCGATCTCGCCTTCGTCGGCGGTGTTCAGCCATTCCGCCGCGGTCAGCCCCGATCGGCTCATGCGCATGTCGAGCGGCCCGTCGGCCTGGAACGAAAAGCCGCGATCGGCCTCGTCGAGCTGCATCGACGAGACGCCGATATCCATCGTCACGCCATCGACCGGCGCGAGCCCGCGACGGTCCAGCTCGCCCTCCATCGCGGAGAAAGGCGCCTCGATCAGCACCAGCCGCCCGCCGCTCGCCGCGAGCAGCGGCTGACCGCCCTCGATCGCGTTCGGATCGCGATCGAAGGCGGCCACCTCGGCTCCCCGCTCGAGGAACGCCCGGGTATAGCCGCCCGCCCCGAAGGTCGCGTCGACATGCCGCTCGCCGGGCACGATGGCGAGCGCCGCGACGACTTCGTCGAGCAGGACGGGGATATGGGGGGCGTCGTGCGTCACAGCGCGACTCCCTTCTGCTGGCACAGGAATTCGCACATCTCGCGCAGGAAAGGATCGACGTCGGGCGCCTGCATCAGCTGCTCGGGCGCCCAGATGTCGAAAGTATCGCCCGCGCCGGAGAAAAAGGCCCAGCGGCCGATCTTCGCCTTCTGGCGGAAGAAGACGGGCAGCACGAAGCGGCCGCTGCCGTCGAACGGCGCCTTTTCCACCTGACCGAAGGCGCGGCGCTTGGCGCGCAGATCGACGGTTTCGCCGCGGTCGATCGCCAGCCGCTCGATGCGCTCGAGCCGCGCATGCAGCTCCTTCGACCAGGCAAGATCATAGGCAGTGAGGCAGGGATCGATTTCGCTCATGCCGACGACGACTTGGCGCACGTCGGAATTCCGCTCGGCCGCGTTGCGCAGGTCGGCGGGGATCGCGACGCGACCCTTGTCGTCGACCGACTGCAGCGCGAAGCCTTCGTAGAGTTCCCGATCCGTCACGCGCACCCCTGCACGAGGCACGCACTTTCCCGCCCCGGGAAGCGCGGTCGCGTGACCGGCCCCGGCTGCACCCAGCCGACGGAGAAAAGGGACGTGCCCCCTTAACCATCATTGGTAGCAAGAAACGCATTGGGAGGCAACGGGCCAGACGGGGATTAGAGGGGAATTAGCCCCACTCAGCCCCTTTTATCCCCAGAGTTTTATTTAGCTTCTGCTTTTGTTCTTTGTTCGTTTTCCCGCTGCTTCGGCAGATACATGGTTAATCGCGCCGCTGCGGCCGGAATGGGGGGCAAATCCCCTGCGTTCCCCGAAATGCCCGCCGCCGTCGTGTGAGACTCCGCTTCGGCGGCGCATGCACGACGGATCAGCCGCGCGCTCGGCAGGTGCTCCGACGTTGCAGAGAGGGGCCGCGCCTGTTGCGGAGGGAATGGTGAACCGTCCGCGCCCCGGCGTCGCGGCGCACGGCCGGCCTCCCATCGCGCCTCGCGCGCCCTTGTGAGGCAAATGCTGGTGAGGCAAATGCTTGTGAGGCCAATGCGGTTCGGGGTGCCCGGCGCCGTTGCGCCCCTGTCCTGCAAGAAACGGCCCGGCGGGCCGCGCCTAGCGCTTTCGCTCCGCCTGGGATTCCGCCTCCGCGCGCAGCGCCGCCTCGCCTGCTTCGCGCTGTGCTGCGCGCTGCGCCTCGAGCTGCCGGGCGATCGCCGAAGCGTCGACCGATTCGGTCGCGGCGGTGCTCGGCGGCGCGACGCCCAGCTCGGCAAGCGGCTCGTCGCTCTGCTCGGCGGTGGTGTTGCCGCTGCTCTCGGCCGTCATGTTCGCGACGACATCGGCCTTGGGCGCCCCCACCGCGGACACCGGATCGTCGCGATTGGCCGAAGTGAAGATCGCGCTGGCGAGCCCCATCAGGATGAGCACCATCGCCAGCCCGGTCATGCCGACCCGAACGCGCTGCATCGCCTGTGCTGAATCCTGCGAACCCGGTCTCATCACTGTGGCATAAATGTAACGCCGGAAATCGGCGCTGTCATCCTTCAGGAACGTTCCTGTTCGAGACGCGGCGGAACCGGCAGCCCCTTCGCCGCCAGCCACTCGGGATTGTACAGCGACGACAGATACCGAAATCCGGTGTCGCACAGGATGGTGGCGATGCGCTTGCCCGGCCCCAGCTCGCGTCCCAGCCGCACCGCGCCCGCCACGTTGATTCCCGACGAAAGGCCCAGGCACAGCCCCTCCTCGTCGAGCAGCCGGCGCACCCATTCGAGCCCTTCCTCGTCGGAAATGCGAAACTGCGTGTCCACCGGCGCGCCTTCCAGATTGGCGGTGATCCGCCCCTGCCCGATTCCTTCGGCGACCGACGATCCTTCGGATTTCAGCTCGCCATGCGCATAATATTCGTACAGCGCGGCGCCATGCGGATCGCTGAGCGCGATGGTGACATCGGGATCCTTCTCCTTCAGCCCCAGCCCCACGCCGGCCAGCGTGCCGCCGGTCCCCACCGCGCAGGTGAAGCCGTCGACCCGGCCTTCCATCTGCTGCCAGATCTCCTCGGCGGTGCCGACGATATGCGCCTTGCGGTTGGCGGTATTGTCGAACTGATTGGCCCAGATCGCGTTCGGCGTCTCCTCGGCGATGCGGCGGCTGGTGTGCACGAAATGGCCGGGGTTCGAATAGGGCGCGGCCGGAACGAGGACGAGCTCGGCGCCCAGCGCGCGCAGCGTGTCCATCTTCTCGCGGCTCTGCGTCTCGGGCATGACGATGATCGTCCGATAGCCCTTGGCGTTGGCGACCAGCGCCAGCCCGATGCCGGTGTTCCCCGCCGTCCCCTCGACGATCGTGCCGCCCGGCTCGATCAGCCCGCGCGCCTCGGCGTCCTGGACGATGAACAGCGCCGCCCGGTCCTTCACCGAAGCGCCGGGATTGGCGAATTCGCACTTGCCGAAAATGTCGCAGCCGCTGGCCTCGCTCGGCCCCTTCAGGCGCACGAGCGGCGTGTTGCCGATAAGGGCGAGCGTGTCGGAAGTCGCATGCATGGCCGCTAGATAGGGACGCAGGCGGCGCCTCGGCAAGCAAGCGAAACTTGAGGGCGCTGTCGGTTCGGTCCGCTACTCCGCCGCCGTTTCGTTCGCCGCCGTCGGATCGGCCTCGGCATCCTCCAGCCCCTGCCCCGCGCAGCCGCGGAGCAGCACCTCCCCCAGCCGCAGCTGCGCGGTCAGCGGCAGTGCGTTCTCGGGCGTGCCCGCCTCGGTGCAGGGTTCGACGGTCAGCGTCAGCACCGCCGGAGTGCCTTCGGTGTTCTGGGTGGTGTAGACGGCGCTGTCGCCGGTCAGTTCGGGCGCGACGAAATAGAGCTGCTGCGGCTCGGGCGCGTCGCCGGCATGGTCGAAATAATAGATTGTGCCGGGCGCCAGATCGACCATCCAATAGGGATCGTTGCCGAAGGCGCGCACCGGCTGCGACAGATCCACGGGTCCGAGCATCGGACCGCCTGCCAGTGTCGAGACATTCTCCTCGACTGCGTCGTTCGCCGGCAGCGCCTCTCCGCCGCCGCCGCATCCCGCCAGCAGCGCCGCCGCCATCCCCGCCATCAACACGCGCATCCGCCTCTCCTGTCGCAAGCGCACGAACCCTGTCTTCCGCCGCCGCCGCCGTCAACGCAGGCGTCGCTTTCAGGGCGCTCGGCGGGGCTGTCCTACAGGCGCGCGTTCCGCTATTGTTCCGCATCCCTCTTGCGAGTCGCGCAATGATCGAACAGCCGGGCGCAACTTTCCCGATGAATCGCCGCGAAAACTGCGAATCGAAGCCGCTGGCGCTGCCGCCCCGCCCGCTGCGCTGGCTGTTTCTCGATCTCAACAGCTATTTCGCCAGCGTCGAGCAGCAGCTCCAGCCCGAATTGCGCGGGCGGCCGGTGATCGTCGCGCCGGTCGATGCCGACACCACCGTCGCCATCGCCGCTTCGGTCGAAGCGAAGCGCTTCGGCATCGGCACGGGCACGCCGGTGTGGGAAGCGAAGCGCAAGTGCCGCGATCTCGTCATCACGCCCGCCCGGCATGATCGCTACGTCGCGTTTCACGAAGCCGTGATCGCCGAGGTCTGGCGCCATGTCCCGGTCGACAAAGTCTGTTCGATCGACGAAGTCGCCTGCCGGCTGCTCGACAACGAGAACAGCCCCGAGGCGGCGGTGGCGCTGGCAGGGCGGATCAAGGCGGGCATCCGCGCCAATGTCGGCGAATGCCTCACCAGTTCGATCGGCATTGCGCCCAACCGGCTGCTCGCGAAGCTCGCGTCGGATCTGCGCAAGCCCGACGGGCTGGTGGTGCTGACCGCCGACATGCTGCCGCACGCGCTCTACCCGCTCAAGCTGCGCGACATCGCCGGGATCGGCGCCAAGATGGAGCGGCGGCTGGCGCAGGACGGCATCCTCGACATCCGCCAGCTCTGCGCCCGCCGCCCGCGCGAGGCGGGGAGCGCCTGGGGCGGGGTGAACGGCGACCGGCTGTGGTATCTGCTCCATGGCTTCGACTTGCCCGAAAAGCCGACGCAAAGCCGCACCATCGGCCACAGCCACGTCCTGTCGCCGCAGCGGCGCGGGCTGGAGCCGGCCCGGCTCACTGCGCGGCGCCTCGCGCTCAAGGCCGCGGCCCGGCTGCGCCGCAAGGAATATCGCAGCCGGCTGCTCGTGCTCCATGGCCGGTTCGAGGACGACAAGACCGTCTGGCGCACCAGCGTCCGCCTGCCCGCCACGCAGGACAGTTTCGCGATCCTCGCCGCGCTCGACCGGCTCTGGCCGCGGCTCGCCGAGGCGGGGCGCGCGCGGCCGGCCGGGTTCCGCCTGCGCATGATCGGTGTCACTCTGTGCGAGATAGAGCCCGTCGGCGCCGACCAGGGCTCGCTGTTCGCCGCGCTCGATCCGGGCGACCCGCTCGCGCGCGAGACGCGCACGCTTGCGCTCAGCCGGGCGATGGACCGGCTCAACGAGCGCTTCGGCCGCAACGCCGTGAGCGTCGGTCCGCTCAACGGAGGGCGGCTCGATCGGATCGGCACCGGCATCGCTTTCGGCCGCATCCCCGAGGCAAGCGAGTTTCACGAATGAGTGCGGTCTTGCACGCGACAAGTCATATTGTTACGCGAACCTGAACCGATCGGCATCATTGCGATGCAAAAACTCACAACCCCCGCAACAAGCCCTATCTTGACGATTGTTGCTGCATCAGCGAAGCATATCCTATGAAGAAATTCACTCTTTGCACCGCCGCCGCCGCTGCGCTTCTCTCGCTCGCGGCCTGCCAGAACGAGGTCGAGGAAGTCGACAGCCGCGCGCCCGATCCGATGGCGTCCGAGCTGGCGAACGCCGCGCCGGTCGAGCTGCCGCCGGCGATCAGCGCCAGCGTCACCTTCCGCTGCCAGCCGGGCAACGAAGTCATCGCCGTCGATTTCTTCACCGGCGACCAGCAGGCCAATCTGCGCGTCGATCCCGAAGCGCCGACCGGAACGATGCTGCGCGCCGGAGCCGCCGGCCAGCCCTACACCGGCGAAGGCTATACGCTCACCGGCGACCGCACCGGCGTGACGCTCGATCAGCCCGAAGGGCCGACGCTCACCTGCAGCACCTGATCGGGCGCGAAACTCCATCACCAGCGGGGCCGGCGAAGCGATTCGCCGGCCCTTTTTCGTTGCACCCGCGGCGCGCAGGCTGCACCTTCGCGGCAGTCGGAACGCGGAGGAATCGGGGCTTGGCGACCATCGCGATCTACAGCCTGAAGGGCGGCGTCGGGAAAACGACTCTCGCGGTCAATCTCGCCTGGTGTTCGGCGATCACCTCGGCGCGGCGGACTTTGTTGTGGGATCTCGATCCCCAGGCCGCCTCGACCTACCTCGCCGGAGTGCAGCCCAAGGCGAAGGATCCGGCGCAGGCAGTCTTCACCAAGGACATCGAGCCATCGAAGCTGGTCCGCCACACCGATATCGAACGGCTCGACCTGATCCCCGCCGACACCTCGCTCCGCACGCTCGACCTGCTGTTCCACGAGATCGACAAGAAGAAGCGGCTCGCCAAGCTGCTGGGCCAGCTCGACAAGGCCTATGATAGGATGCTGCTCGATTGTCCGCCGGGGCTCACCGAAACCAGCGAGCAGGTGATGCGTGCCGCCGATCTGATCGTCGTGCCCGTGATCCCCTCCCCACTCTCCGCCCGCGCGTTCGAGGAAGTATCGCGGCATCTCGGCAAGCAGAAGGGCAAGACTGCGCTGATGCCGGTCCATTCGATGGTCGACCGGCGGCGCAAGCTCCACGCCGAAGCCTTGGAGCATCATCCCGACTGGCCGGTGATCCCGATGGCGAGCATCGTCGAATCGATGGCGGTCCGGCGTCGGCCCGTCGGGGGCTTCGCGCCGCGCACCGCCGCCGCGCGTGCCTTCGCCGATCTCTGGCAGGCGATCGAGCGGCGGCTGGCGGCGCAGTCCTGACCCGATGAGTCACCCGATCCGGCACAGTCAGGAAATCGACCCCGAACTGGTGCTGCGGGCGTATGCCATGGGCGTTTTTCCCATGGCGGACCATCGCGCCGCCTCGAGCGTCTATTGGGTGGAGCCCAAGCTGCGCGGCGTGCTGCCGCTCGACGGCTTTCATCTCTCCAAGTCGCTGCGCAAGACGATCGTCGCCGACCGCTTTCAAGTGACCGCCGACGCAGCGTTCGAGGACGTGTTGGCGCTCTGTGCCGAAGCGTCGGAGGACCGCCCGGATACGTGGATCAACGGACCGATCGCGCAGGTCTTCACTCGGCTTCACCGCCGCGGCTTCGCCCATTCGATCGAATGCTGGGACGGCGACCGGCTGGCCGGCGGCCTCTATGGACTTGCGCTGGGCCGCGCCTTTTTCGGCGAGAGCATGGTCACGCGCGTTCGCGATGCATCGAAAGTGGCGCTTGCCTGGCTGGTCGCGCGGCTGAAGGTCGGCGGATTCACGCTGCTCGACTGCCAGTTTCAGACCGACCACCTGGCCTCAATGGGCGCAGTGGAAATCCCGCGTGACGCTTATCTGTCGCTGCTGTCCTCGGCGCTCGGCGACTCCGCAGGCGGCGTCGGCTCCGGTGCGCTCTCCGCGCTGTCCTCGGCAGGCGCATTCGGCGCACTCGACCGGCTGGTGACTGCGGCTGTTCCGCCGCCCGAAGCCACGGCGGCGGCCGAAACCGTCGCCGGGCCGCTGTCGGGGAAAGTCATCGCACAGCTCTTGGGCCACACGTCGTAGATGCCGTGGCGGACGACGTTCAGCGCCGGCCGCTCCTTGTAGAGCCAGCCGGAGAACACTCGGTTCCAGCTCTCGTCGAACTGCTGGACGTCCAGCTGAACGAACGCGCCGGTGTACTCATCCGGCTCCCACGGTGCCGTCTTTTCGCATGCGCGCAGCCGCACGATCATGTCGCCCCATCGCGCCGCCTGACCGGGCCGCAATTCCACTTCGCGGGTTTCGCCGTTCCGCTTGTTGAGCAGGCCGAGCACGGCGACTCGCTCCGCCATCGGAGTCGCGCCTTCGGTGAGCGCGGCCGATCCCGTGCCGACGGTCACCACCTCGGCACCGGGCGCATCGAGCCCCGGCGCGGGCGGTGCCGCGCTCGTCACGATCTCGTCGATCGCGGCGTTGCCGTTTTCCTCCGATTCGCCCGAGCAGCCGGCGAGCACCAGCAGCAGCAGCGCCGCGCCTCCCCCGATCGGCCCGATGCGCATCATGCGTCGGGCGTCCACGCCTCATAGTCGCCAGTGGCGCGCACCCGCTGTCCGCCCGCGTCGAGCGCGCCCGGGGGGCGATAGGCGAGCGCAGTACCCGTGAGATTCGGCACCGGCGGCTTCTGCCAGGCGCGCACCGGCGGCAGCGCGGCGTCAGGCCGTTCGTCGATCTGATGGTGGAGCCAGCCGAACCATTCCGGCGGCACGCGGCTCGCGTCATTTGCGCCGCTGTAGATCACCCAGCGGCGGGGTCGGCCATGTACGTCCTTGCCGCCCTCGTAATAGACGTTGCCGAGCGAATCCTCGCCCACCTTGTCCATACCGCGAAGGCTGAAACGCGTGCCGATGGTGGCGCCATCCCACCAGGTGAAGATCGACTTCAAAATGCCCATGGTCCGCCGATTAGCCCGGAGGCGGGCGGCGAGCAATGGCCCGCTGTATCCCGCGACATGCCAGTGCGCCTGCTTCGCTGTGCCGGCAGCCCGAACTCAGCCGCCCTGCCCCGGCCAGCGCACGGTATCGCCCTCGGAGATCCCGAGATCGGCGGTGCGTCCGCCCACCACCTCGAGCACGGCGCTCACCGGCTCGCCCGAGCGGATGCGATCCTGCGAATAGGGAATCGTGTTCTCGACGATTCGCGCGATCGTGCCGTCCGCGCGGATGAAGATGATGTCCAGCGGAGTCGGCGTGTTCTGCATCCAGAAACTCGCCTCGCGCGGCGGCCCGCCTTCCGCCGGATAGGGAGTGAAGATCATGGCGTCGTCGGGCCCCAGATCGGTGCGATACATCAGTCCGCGGTCCTGCTCCTGGCGTGTCGCCGCCACCTCGGCATTGAAGGTGTGGCTGCCCTCCCCGGTTTCGATCGTCACCGGGATCTTCGCGGCGGCGACAGTGCCCGCCGACTGGTTCGCGCCTGCATCACCGCGGCAGCCGGCGGCAAGCACGAGGAAGCCGGCCGCGAGAGCGGTTCCGAAAGCACGCATACGGGTCATGAGTTCAACAGTTCCTTTCGACGGCCGCCGCGAGCGGTCCTTTTTCGCCTTCGACGATTCGCGCGCGCAGCGGCTCGCCGGGCTCAACCTCCTCGATCCCGGCCCGCCGCAGCGTCTCGATATGGACGAATATATCGCCCGGCTTCGACTCGCGCACCAGGAATCCATAGCCCTTCAGGCGATTGAACCACTTGACCGCGACCGGCTCGAACGGCCCGGCGGAGGCGATCAGCTTCAGCCGGTCGGCGGATTCGGTGCACCGCGGACGCTGCGGCTCCACTGCTTCGCTCAGATCGATCGCCGTGATGCTGCGCGCCTGCAGGCCGCGCTCCCGGCGCACCGCAACGCATTCGATTCGCGCGCCTTCGGGAAGGCTGCGCCGGCCATGTTCCTGCAAGACAGTGAAATGGACGAGGATGTCTCCGGCCGTACCGTCGTCGGCGACGACGAATCCGAACCCGCGCGTGACGTCGAACCATTTGACGACGCCCGACAAGAGCTGTCCCTCGCGATCCTCCGCCGAGTCCAGTTCATCGGACTCGAGCGCCGCGACCTCATATTCGTGTTGCGCTCGCTGCGTCTCGGCACGCATTTTCGTTGTCCCCCGAGGAACGACATTAACACAGCATTTCCCAGAAATGGAATTGCTTTGTGCTAATCCGTCTCCAGCAGTGCCTCGGGGTCGTCTCCCGGCGCCATCCGGGCAATCGTCCGCGCCAGCGCGAGCGAATGCCCGGCGCGCACCATTGCCGCCACCTGGCGCTCGCGGAGATCGCGGTCCGCAGCTTCCCGGCCATAGGGCCCGATCCGCCGCCGTCGGGCGAAGGCGAGCGCGCTTGCGGTCGCCTCCGCCTCCGCAGCCGGGATGACTGCGGCCGCATCGCTTTCGTCAACGCCGGCGAAATAGAGCGCCTGGCGGACGCGGCGTACGCCAAGACCGCGCCGGGCCATTGCCGCCGCGCGCGATTCGGCGAAGCCGCGATCGTCGACATAGCCGAGCTGGGCCATCCGCTCGGCCAGCGCAGCAGTGTCCGCCGGCCCCTCGCCGGCCCAGCCCCGCTCGCGCAGCTTGCGCTCGAGATAGGCCGACAGCCGGGCACGCGTGGTCGCATAACGCTCGACATAGCGTAGTGCGAGCCGCTCCAGAGCTGCGGGATCGAGCGGTTGCGGAGGACGACGTTCGCGGCGCATACGCCATGATTGTGCCACAGTGCCAACCGATTTTGAACGAGAGTGCGTAGCAGAGCCGACCGCAGTGGTACTGCGTGGGGGAACTTCGGCCTGCCACGGTAGGGGCACGGGAAAGAATGGAATTGGACGTTACGGGATCGCTCGACACCATCGCGGCAACGCCGGCGACACTGGCTCCGACGCCGACCGATGATACCATATTGCCGCGCCGGCTCGCCGATTTCGCGACACTCGGCGAGGCGCTGGACTATGCCGCGCGGGGTGTTCGCGGGTTGAATTTCCACGATGCGCGCGGAAAGCTTGCGCGGGCATACAGCTTCGCGGAGTTGCGCGCGGATGCGCTTGCGCAGGCGCATCGCCTGATCGCGGCAGGCGTGCGCCCGCGGGATCGTATCGCGCTGATCGCGGAAACGGGAACCGAGTTCGCCAGCCTCTTCTTCGGCGTGGTCTATGCCGGGGCCTGGCCGGTGCCGCTGCCGCTGCCGACCTCGTTCGGCGGCGCGAGTTCGTACATCGAGCAACTGCGCGTCCAGCTCTCGAGCTGCGATCCCTTGATGCTGATCTATCCGGCCGAGCTTTCGGCGATGGCGAACGAGGCTGCACGGATCGCGGGTGTCCAGGGGATGGACTGGGACAGCTTCGGCAAACGCCCGGCGCCGCCGGCGGAACTGCCGCCCGCATCCACCGACGACATCGCCTATCTACAATATTCGAGCGGATCGACTCGCTTTCCGCACGGCGTCGCGATCACGCACCACGCGCTGCTCAACAATCTGTCCGCGCACAGTCACGGAATGGAGCTTCAGGAAGGCGATCGCTGCGTTTCCTGGCTGCCCTGGTATCACGACATGGGGCTCGTCGGCTGCTTCCTGTCGCCGGTCGCGAACCAGGTTTCGACCGATTATCTGAAGACCGAGGATTTCGCCCGGCGTCCGCTGGCGTGGCTCGATCTCATCAGCCGCAATCCGGGCACCACCCTCTCCTATTCGCCGACGTTCGGCTACGACATCTGCGCGCGCCGCATGTCGAGCCAGACCAAGGCGAGCGAGCGTTTCGATCTCAGCCGCTGGCGCGTGGCCGGCAATGGCGCCGACATGATCCGGCCCGACGTGATGCAGTCGTTCGTCGATGCCTTCGCCGACGCCGGGTTTCAGGCTTCGGCCTTCCTTCCGAGCTATGGCCTGGCCGAGGCGACACTGGCCGTGTCGATCATGCCGCCCGGCGAAGGTATCCAGGTCGAACTCGTCGAGGAAACCCAGCTATCGGGGGCGAGCCATGGCGCCGATCGGCCGCAGCGCTTCCGCGCCATCGTCAACTGCGGCAAGCCGGTAAAGGACATGGAAGTCGAAATCCGCGAAGAGGATGGCACGCCGCTACCCGAGAAGGCGATCGGCAAGCTCTGGTGCCGCGGCCCCAGCGTGATGGTCGGCTATTTCCGCGACGAACCCGCCACCGCCGCCTGCATGAAGGACGGTTGGCTCGATACCGGCGACATGGGCTATATTTCCGAAGGCTATGTCTACATCGTCGGGCGCGCCAAGGACATGATCATCGTCAATGGCCGCAATCACTGGCCGCAGGACATCGAATGGGCGGTCGAGCAGTTGCCCGGCTTCAAACAGGGCGACATCGCGGCCTTCGCGATCACCACGCCGGGCGGCGAGGAGACCCCCGCGGTGCTCGTCCAGTGCCGCACCTCCGACGAGCAGGAACGCGTGCGTCTGCGCGAGGAAATCCGCGAACGCGTGCGTTCGGTCACGGGCATGAACTGCGTCATCGAACTGGTTCCGCCGCGCACGCTGCCGCGCACCAGCTCGGGCAAGCTCAGCCGCGCCAAGGCACGCAATCTCTATCTCGCAGGTGAGATCAAGCCCTACGATATCGCGGCCTGACCGAATCGTAACCCTACTGGTCCGCCGCCGGATTCCGTCTCCGGCGGCCGCGGCTTCGCGTCCGCTCGCCTTCGATTGCGACTGACTGGAACTGTCCGCAGCGCATGGTTTTTTTGTCCGCGACCGGGCGCGTCTAACCTCTCGATAACCACCGCCGAGCTAATGCCGCGGTGTGACCAGTCAGACCAACTCGCAATTTGCCAAGCCGAGGATCGACGCGCGGGCGCTGCTCGGGCTTTACGACCCCGCGGATACGACCGACTGGGGCCCGATTCGCGCTGCGCAGATGCATGCCGGCAGTCAGCTTGCCTTGTTCATGCTCGGCGCGAATGTCGTCGGCGCGGCACTGGTCGTGCTGATTCTCGCGCCGCTGGTGCCCCTGTGGCAGCTCGCAAGCTGGAGCGCGGTTGCCGCCGCAGTCGCTTCAGCCGTCGCTTTCCGCCGCCTCGCGGTGCGCAACGGCACGGGGACGACCGCGACGCTCGCGCATGTGCGCGATACGGTGCTTGACGGTGTCTCGCTTGGCGCCGTCTGGTCGGTGCCGCCGCTTGCCTTCGGCTATGCCGCGGACGCGAACGCGATCCTTGGGCTGTGGACCGTGCTCTCGTTGTTGATGACTGCCTCGGCAGTCGCGATGGCGGCGCTTCCGCTCGCAACCATCGTGTTCGTCAGCATTGTCGGCGTCTCGATGGCGGCGACGCTGGCGCTGGGGATCGGATCGCCGGTGTTGGCCGGAGCGGCATTGCTGTTCACGCTGCTCCTGACAATGGCGACGTTCGCGCGCGGCAAGGCGCTGGTGGTCATCCGCGCAGGCGAAATGGCGATCGCCGAGCGCGACGAGACGGTGAGTCTGCTGCTGCGCGAATTCGAGGAATCTGGCTCGGACTGGCTGTGGGAAATCGATGCGCAACGCCGCGTCGTGCGCGCAAATCCGCGCTTCGCCGTCTCGCTGGGCGTCGATCCCAAGGCGATCAACGGGATGCCCATTCTTGAGGTGCTCGCCGGCCCGACCTGGGAAGCCGGCAATTTCGCAGCCGGATTGCGCGAGCTCGCCGAGAAGCTGAAGGCGCGCGAGCCGTTCCGCGATCTGCTGCTGCCGGTCTATGTCGATGGCGCCGAGCGCTGGTGGGAAATGGCCGCCAGCCCGCGATTCGACGATCGCGGCGCCTTCCGCGGGTTCCGCGGTGTCGGTTCGGACGTGACCGAGCAGCGCGAATCGGCGGACAAGATCAACAAGATGGCGCGCTTCGACACGTTGACCGGACTGCCGAATCGCCTGTTCATCAACGAAGCGCTGGCCAAGGCCATGGACGAGGCCGAGAAATGGGGGGCGCGCTGCGCCTTCATGATGATCGACCTCGATCGCTTCAAGGCAGTCAACGATACGCTCGGTCACCCGATCGGGGATCGCCTGCTCGGGCGCGTTTCGGAGCGCCTGCAACAGCTCATCACCGAAAACGAGATGATCGGCCGTCTGGGCGGCGACGAGTTCGCCGTGGTAATCGGCGACGCCTCGGACACGGCCCGGGTAGAACGGCTCGCACACACGATCATCGAGACCTTGTCGCGTCCTTACGAGGTCGATCAGCACACGCTGTACATCGGTGCATCGGTGGGGCTTGCGATCGGGCCCCGGGACGGGCGTACGGCCGAGATGCTGATCCGCTCGGCCGATCTCGCTCTCTATCGGTCGAAGGACGCGGGCGGCGGCGTCTTCCATGCCTATGAACCGCAGCTCCACATGGCCGCCGAAGAACGGCGCGTGCTGGAAATCGCACTGCGCACCGCAGTCGAGAACAACCAGATGCACCTCAACTACCAGCCGGTGGTGGATGCCGCGAGCGGGCAGTTGATGGGTTTCGAGGCGCTGCTGCGCTGGACGCATCCGGAGTTCGGCAATGTCTCTCCGGCCAAGTTCGTGCCCCTGGCCGAAGACGCACGGCTGATCGGACATTTGGGCGAATGGGTTCTGCGCGCCGCGTGCGACGAGGCCGCCCGCTGGGATTCGTCGATCCGGGTGGCAGTGAACGTCAGCCCCGAGCAGCTCCACAATCCCGCTTTCGTCGGCGTGGTCGCTCAGGCGCTTGCACAATCCGGGCTGCCCGCCGATCGGCTCGAGCTGGAAGTGACCGAAAGCGTCTTCATGCGCGAAGGCACCGCAGCCGTGCAGGTGCTCGACAAGATCCTCGATCTGGGTGTGCGCCTGAGCCTGGATGATTTCGGCACCGGCTATTCGTCGCTCGGCTATCTCAGCCGCACGCGCTTCTCGTCGATCAAGATCGACCGCAGTTTCGTCCAGGGGGCGTCGAAAGGCACGAAAGAGGCCATCGCCATCATCCGCGCCGTCGTCGCGCTCGCCGACAGCCTGGGCATGGCCACGACGGCCGAAGGCGTCGAAACCGAGGACGAGCATCACATGGTGCAGGCGCTGGGATGCACCAAGGTGCAGGGCTATTATTTCGGGCGGCCGCTTCCTGTGGAGGAAGCACGCGGTCTCGCCATCCGGCGCCCAGGAAACTATGCGGCGGCGTGAACGTCGCGCTTGCCGAATGCGCGGGCTGCGGTTACATCCGCCAGCCGCACAGGGGCGTAGCTCAGCTGGTTAGAGCGTCGGTCTCCAAAACCGAAGGCCCTCGGTTCGAATCCGAGCGCCCCTGCCATCACCGCCGCGAACCGATGGCGGCCGCGGAGCGCGTGTTCCGGGGGGATTGATGTTTCGCGCCTTGTACGACTGGATGCTCCGCATGGCGCATCATCGCCACGCGATGCGCAGCATGGCGGCGGTGTCGTTCGCCGAAAGCTCCTTCTTTCCAATTCCGCCCGACGTGATGCTGATCCCGATGGTGCTCGCGCGGCGCGAGAAGGCGTATTGGATCGCTACCGTCTGCACCCTCGCATCGGTGGCCGGTGGGATCTTCGGCTATGCGATCGGCTATTTCCTGTTCGATACCGTCGGCCAGTGGCTGATCGGCCTCTACCATCTTGAGGACAAGGTCGTCGCGCTGCGGGCGCTGTACGACGAATGGGGTGCCGCAGTTACGCTGACCGCAGGCGTGACGCCGTTGCCGTTCAAGCTGATCACCATCGCCAACGGCTTCTTCAGCTACAACTTCGCCTTTTTCGTGATCCTCGCGCTGGTTGGGCGCGGCATCCGCTTTTTCCTCGTGGCCGCACTTCTGAAACGATTCGGCGCGCCGGTGCAGGCATTCATCGAAAAGCGGCTCGATCTTTTTGCTTGGATTTTCCTTGCCTTACTTGCTGCGGGCTTTGCCGTTGTCGCGATCGTCTGATCAATGTCTATTTACGTGAAGTCGTTCACATTGCTGCAACGCGGAAACTATAGTATATGCGAACCGCGTTCGATTCCGGACGTGTAGTAGAGAGGGGAGCGTATGGCTTTCAAGAAGATCGCGGCATCGGCAGCCGCAATGGCACTGATGGTTTCGGCGGGCGTCGCTCAGGCGACTGCTTCGGCGAACGCACTGACCGCGCGCGCAAGCACGGCATCCGAAGAATCGAACGAGCAGTTCGCTGAAGCCACTCCGCTGTTCGTCATCGGCGGCATCGTTGCAGTGGTAGCGATTCTCGAAGTCACCGAAGCGATCAACATCTTCGGCGACGACGATCCCGACAGCCCGTGATCTCACGGCGCTTGCCGGAAGACTGAGGCGTCCCGGCCATCGCTGGGGCGCCTTTTCTCTTGTGGCGAAGCTACTGGCGCCCGCAGCAGAATCGTTTCTGCAAATAAACGAATGTGTCGCACTAAAAAGCGCTCGCCTTGCCTCGGCGCGGCGGCTTCGGACAATCGGCCCATGTCCTCTCCCGAGATCCTGTCGCTCACAGGCGCCGCGATTGAACCGCTGATCGCCGAGCTCGCGCGCCTGCGGATCGCCGTTTTCCGCGCCTGGCCCTATCTGTACCAGGGCGACGAGCGCTACGAGCGCGAGTATCTGCGCGCCTTCGCCTGCGCGCCGAACGCGGCTCTCGTCGTCGCGCGCGACGGCCGAACGATCGTGGGAGCGGCCACTGCATCGCCTATGACCGGGCAGGACGCGGAAGTGCGATCCCCCTTCGCACAACGCAACATCCCGATCGACGACCTGTTTTATTTCGGCGAGTCGGTACTGCTGTCCGAGTATCGCGGCCGCGGCGTCGGGCACGTATTCTTCGATGCCCGGGAGGCGCACGCTCGCGCCTGCGGCGCCGGCCGAACGACCTTCTGCGCCGTCGTCCGGCCTTCCGACCACCCCCTCCGCCCTGCGGACTATCGCCCGCTCGACGGCTTCTGGCGCAAGCGCGGCTATGCCCCCGTGAAAGGGCTCACCACCAGCTTCGAGTGGAAGGACATCGATCGCGCGGAATCGGATCCGCACCCGATGCAGTTCTGGATGCGCGGCCTGCGCTAGCCTGCCGCTTGCACATGCCCCCGCAACTCGCTAGATGCGGTGCCCAATCCGACAGCGTTGGTTGGCCGCACCGGTTCCTTTCGGAAGGACCGGGCAGCGGACCCGTGCCTCGCAGTCGCACGAAGAGAAGCGAGCAGAGACTGTGGCGAAAACCTCTCCCGTCGAATTCATGCGCCAGGTGCGCGCCGAGACCGCGAAGGTCGTTTGGCCGTCGCGCCGCGAAACGATCATGACCGGCGTGATGGTGATGATCATGACGACGCTGCTCGCGCTCTTCTTCTTCGGGATCGACTCGGTCTTCGACGCGATCGTCGGCGCGCTTCTGGCGCTGGCCGAATAAACAGGGAATCCAATGTCGCGCTGGTACATCATCCACGCCTATTCGGGCTTCGAGAACAAGGTTCGTGACGCGATCATGTCCGAGGCAACCCGCATGGGTCTCGAGCAGCTGGTCGAGAATGTCGAGGTTCCGACCGAGACCGTCACCGAGGTCCGCCGGGGCAAGAAGGTCCAGTCCGAGCGCAAGTTCTTCCCCGGCTATGTGCTCGCAAAGCTCGAGATGAACGACGACGTCTATCACCTGGTGAAGAACACGCCGAAGGTGACCGGCTTCCTCGGCTCGTCGGGCAAGCCGCAGCCGATCAGCGAGGCCGAGGCCGCGCGCATCCTCAACACCAAGGAGGAAGCCGCCGCCGCGCCGAAGCAGCAGGTCAAGGTCGATTACGAGATCGGCGACAGCGTGAAGGTGCTCGACGGCCCGTTCGCCAGCTTCAACGGCATCGTCGAAGAGCTCGACTTCGACAAGTCGAAGGTCAAGGTCAGCGTCAGCATCTTCGGCCGCGCAACCCCGGTCGAGCTCGATTTCGAACAGGTCGAGCGCTCGAAGTAATTGCCGGCAGGGCAACGTTCGAAAGAGGCCGGTGCCGCGAGGCGCCGGCCTCTTTCCGTTCGATCTCAGTCGATGCCGCGCCCGAAGCTGTAGGTCAGCGTGGCGCCGCCGAAGAACTGGTCGCGCGAACCATAGCTGCGCACCAGCGGCGAATCGGCCGCGGCGCCGACCAGCCGATCGTAGCGGACATAACCGTAGATCCCCCAGCGCGGGCTCAGCTGCGTCAGATAACCTGCCGCTGCGCCGACCGCATGGACGCCACCGTCCGAGCCATATTCGGGCAATCCGGTGCGCGCCGCAGCGGCAGGCGAGACGCCAAAATAGGCCTCATGGTAGCTCTCGTCGGCCAGCGTCACGCGCGGCCCTGCCGAAAACAGCCATTTGTCGCCCTCGCGCAGGATATAGTCGGCGCTCGCCACCCCCACCCAGCCCTTGTGACCGCCGAGGCCGCGCCGCGCCTCGAGCCGCAACCGAACCGGCGCGTCGAACCGATATTCGACGAACCCGCCGAGTTCGAAGGTAAACCCGACCTCGTCGACTGCGGCGCCGACATCCTCGGGCTTGCGGGACCCTTCGAATCCGATCGAGGGCCCGAAGGCGAAACCGCCCGTCTCCAGCACCGCGAAGCCAGTCGATTCGTCCGGCGCCTCGAATTCGAGCGGGCCGCCGTCGTCGCTGCGGTCGACAACGAAGAACGGGCCCAGGCTCAGCGTATCGGCACCGGGATAGCTCGGCGTGAGTTGCGGGCCCACGCCGACGCGCCAGCGGTCGCCTCCGTCCCGATCCTGTGCCGCGACCGGAGCGGCAGCGCAGGCTGCGGCGGCAAGGATCGTCAGGCTGGCGATACGGCGATTCATCAAGTCCACTCCACTCGGTTCCAATGGCTGCCGAACGTGTAGCAGTCGACAAGTCTCCCGTCGCCTTGCGCAGTTGCTTCGGCGCCGGCTTTGCGCTAGACGCGCGCGCTTCCGGAGCATCGGCAATGGAACTGCGGGAGGCGCGGCCGTTTAGGCTCGGGCCGCTTGGACCGCTGAACTTGAACCGGGCGGCCGCACTGCCGGCTGCCCCGTGACAGAGTGAGAGCAATGGCAAAGAAGATTACCGGCTATATCAAGCTGCAGGTGCCTGCGGGCGCCGCAAACCCCTCGCCGCCGATCGGCCCTGCGCTGGGTCAGCGCGGCGTGAACATCATGGAATTCTGCAAGGCGTTCAACGCGGCGACCGGCGAACTCGAAAAGGGCATGCCGATCCCCACGATCATCACCGTCTATGCCGACCGCAGCTTCTCGTTCGAAACGAAGACGCCGCCGGCGACCTTCCTCATCAAGAAGGCGGCGAACCTGAAGTCGGGCTCGAAGGAGCCGGGCAAGGTTTCCGCGGGCAAGATCGCACGGTCGAAGCTGACCGAGATCGCCGAAGTGAAGATGAAGGACCTGAACGCCAACGATCTCGAGGCCGCGACCAAGATCATCGAAGGCTCCGCCCGCGCGATGGGCCTCGAAGTGGTGGAGGGCTGAGATCATGGCGAAGCAGACCAAGAAGCAGCAGGCATGGACTGTCGACCGCGAGAAGCTGTACGGCGTCGATGAAGCGCTCAAGCTCATCAAGGACCATGCCAACGCCAAGTTCGACGAGACGATCGAAGTCGCGATGAACCTGGGCGTCGATCCGCGCCACGCCGACCAGATGGTCCGCGGCGTCGTCAACCTGCCCAAGGGCACGGGCAAGGACGTGAAGGTCGCGGTGTTCGCGCGCGGCGCCAAGGCCGAGGAGGCGCAGGCCGCCGGTGCGGATATCGTCGGCGCCGAAGACCTGATGGAAACCATTCAGGGCGGCACGATCGATTTCGATCGCTGCATCGCCACGCCCGACATGATGGGCATCGTCGGCCGTCTCGGTAAGGTGCTCGGCCCCAAGGGCCTGATGCCGAACCCGAAGCTCGGCACGGTGACGATGGACGTGGCCAAGGCGGTCAAGGACGCCAAGAGCGGCCAGGTCGAATATCGCGTCGAAAAGGCCGGCATCATTCATTCCGGCATCGGCAAGGCGAGCTTCCCGACCGAAGATCTGCGCGCCAACTTCGACGCGCTGGTCGATGCGGTGGTCAAGGCCAAGCCGTCGGGCGCCAAGGGCAAGTACGTCCGCAAGATCGCGCTCTCGAGCTCGATGGGCCCGGGCGTGAAGGTCGATGTGGCGGAAGTCAGCGCCGCCTGAGGCCGCATCAGCCGAAGACAGGAACGGGCCGGGAGCGATCCCGGCCCTTTTCGTTTCAGCAGGGTACGCAGCCAGGCACCGCTCCTGAACAGGGTGTCGCGCAACGCGCTCATGTGGGTATCGCGCGGACAGCGTACAAAGCCGCTATCTCGCCGGCACCGGCTGTGACAGGAGCACGGCAATGCTGCTTTCAGCAAACAGCAAGCCGCTTTATGGTGGGAAGCACGCAGTCGCCGTTCAGGCTGTTCAGAAGGACTTGATTGGATGCCCCGGATCGCCCGATCCACGTTTCTCGCCCTGACCGCCGCCGGCGGGATCGGCCTCGCGTTGCCGACGTCGGCACAGACCGCGCGCCCGGCGCCGGCTCCCTCCCCTACACCGCTCGTCCAGCCGCTGCCGGGATCGCCGGCGGGGATGACCCCCGCCGCCGTGGCACCGCGCCCGCTCCCGGTCCTGAGCGCGCAACAGGCAGTCGAGCTGTCGGCGCTGCTGGCCGATCTCCACCATCGCCAGGGCCTGCGCTACGGCCCGACCGACGCGCGGCAACCCCTGGCGGGAGACGCTCTGGTGCGCGCTGCGCTCGACTATGCCCGGGCGGTCCATTCGGGACGCCTCGCTGCCGAGGATTTCCAGTCCGACTGGGGCCTGCGCCCCGATCCCTATGATCCTCTCCCCGCCTTTGCCGAGGCAGTCGCCAAGAACCGGCTCGAACAATGGCTGCGCGCGCTGCCGCCGCCCTATGCCGGCTACGACGGGCTGCGCGACGGCCTTGCGCGCTACCGCCAGGTCGAGGCGAGCGGCGGCTGGCGCGAAATCCCCGCTGGCGCGCCGCTGCGCGAAGGCGATACGGGCGCACGCGTTCAGGCGCTGCGCACGCGGCTCGCGGTCGAGGACGCGCAGGTGGTCGTCACGGGCCAGGTCTTCGACGCGGAGCTCACCGAAGCAGTGAAGCGCGCCCAGGCGCGCTACGGCCTGGGTCAGGACGGGATCGTCGGCGGCCGCACGCTGCGGGCGCTCAACAAGCCGGTTGCCGAGCGCATCCGCCAGATCATGGCGAACATGGAGCGCTGGCGCTGGATGCCGCGCGAGCTCCAGCCGCGCCGCATTCAGGTGAACATCGCCGCCGCGGTGCTCACCGTATTCGACGAGGATCGTCCGACCGGTTCGATGCGCGCGGTCACGGGCGCCCCCGGGCACGAGACGCCGATGCTGCGCTCCGAGATCCACAGCGTGGTCCTCAATCCGCCGTGGAACGTGCCGACTTCGATCGCCAATGCCGAACTGTGGCCAAAGGAACGGAGCAATCCCGGCTATCTGGCGCGCAACGGCTTTCGCGTGATCGATCTGGGCAATGGCAATTCGCGGCTTCAGCAGCGCGCGGGCGATCTGAGTGCGCTCGGCCGCTACAAGTTCGACTTCCCCAATCCCTATGCCGTCTATCTCCACGACACGCCTGCCCAGGCGGCGTTCGACCGGCAGGACCGCCTCGCCAGCCACGGCTGCGTGCGGCTCGCCCGCCCGGCGGCGCTCGCGCGGATGCTGCTGGCCGACAATCCCGACTGGCAGCCCGAAGCGATCGACGCGACCATCGCCTCCGGCGAGACGACGCGCGCCGAGCTGACCGCATCGGTGCCCGTGTACCTGCTCTACTGGACCGCCTATGCCACGCCCGACGGCGGGATGGTGTTCCTCGACGACCCGTATGACTGGGACCGCACGCTCGCCGCGAAGATCGAGCGCCGCGCCGCCCAGCAGCTCGCTGCCAACTGAGGAGACTTCGATGCTTCGTTCCGTCCGTCTGCCGCTCGTCCTGGCGTCGTTCGCCGCGCTTTCGCTCGCCGCCTGCTCCTCCGAGCCCGCTGAGGTGGAAAGCGAGGAGATGAACATCGAGACGATCGTCGAAACCGCGAATACCGAAGAGCCGATGCTCGCCGAACCGATGGACAATTTCACGCTTCCCGAGGCGCCTGCAGCAGACGCCGCACCGGTCGAAATCCCCTCGCGCGGCGAGCTGACCACCGACGAGCAACTGCTCGACGATGCCGCCGCGACCGGGATGACGACCCGCGTCGACCGCAGCGTGCCGGCGAACGACGCTCCGTTGGAGCAGCCGGCGAACTGATCCGCTGCGCCTCCGATTGACTTTTCACCGATTCGCGCTATCAGCGCGCCTTCGCCGGCCGGGCCCTGCCCTGCCGGCGTTGCCGTCCGAGACAGCGAGTGACCGGAATCTGCCGGTCTTGATTTCTCGCCAAGACGGGGAAGGATTTACCGGCAGCTTCCGTGCGATGGAGCGTCCGGGTCAGCCAGGGATGCCTCTGGCCGCGACGATCATGCCCCTCGGACGATTTGGGAACGCGGCATCCGCCCGTTCCCGGCGTAACCGCTCCGGCTCGTGCCGGAGCATGATGAGGAGAACGGCATGGATCGCGCTCAAAAAGCCGAATCTGTTGCCGAGCTGAACCGCACCTTCAACGAGGTCGGCGTGGTGGTCATCACCCGCAACCTCGGGATGACCGTGGCCCAGTCCACGGACCTCCGCAACAAGATGCGCGATGCCGGCGCCACCTATAAGGTCGCGAAGAACCGTCTTGCCAAGATCGCGATCGACGGCACCGATTATGCGGGTCTCGCCGACCTGCTGACCGGTCCGACGGCGCTTGCCACATCCGTCGATCCCGTTGCCGCCGCCAAGGTGGTCGTGGATTTCGCCAAGACCAACGAGAAGCTCGAGGTCGTCGGCGGCGCGATGGGCAGCACCCTGCTCGACGTGAATGGCGTGAAGGCGCTCGCAGAGCTCCCGTCGCTTGATGAACTGCGCGCGAAGATCGTCGGCCTGGTCCAGGCTCCGGCGCAGAAGCTCGCGTCGGTCACTCAGGCACCGGCGGGCCAGCTGGCGCGTGTGTTCGGTGCCTATGGCGCCAAGGAAGCCGCATAAGGCTTTCGCGACTGCATCCCTGTTTTTGAACCGATTTACCGAAGGAAACTCAAATGGCTGACCTGAATGCTCTTGTTGACCAGCTCTCCGAGCTGACCGTTCTCGAAGCTGCCGAGCTGTCGAAGCTGCTCGAAGAGAAGTGGGGCGTCTCGGCCGCTGCGGCGGTTGCGGTTGCCGGCCCGGCCGGCGGCGGCGGTGCGGCTCCGGCCGAAGAAGTGAAGGACGAGTTCGACGTGATCCTCACCGGCGACGGTGGCAAGAAGATCAACGTCATCAAGGAAGTCCGCGCCATCACCGGCCTGGGCCTGACCGAAGCCAAGGCACTCGTCGAAGGCGCGCCGAAGGCCGTCAAGGAAGGCGTGTCGAAGGACGAAGCCGAGAAGCTCAAGAAGCAGATCGAGGAAGCCGGCGGCACCGTCGAGCTCAAGTAACCTCGACGCCGTACGCGGCGAAGAAAGAGAGGGGCGGTCCGGAAACGGGCCGCCCCTTTTTCTTGCGCGCCGCCCCCGACTGGGCAATCCTCGCGCCATGAGTCCGCCGCGCGCGATTCACGACCAGATCGCGCACGCCGCGGCGGAGCGCGCCGAGGGCGCGGTGCGCATCCCGCATGACGGTCGCGATACCGGCACGCTTCGCCTGGCGCCCGGACTGGCTGACGCCAGCTTCCACCAACGCGACGACAGCGCCGCGCAGACCGCCGTGCGCACCGCCGCAGCCGCATTCGGCCGGGCCGTGCGCCACCCCTCTCCCGACGCGCTGGCGCATCTCGATGCGCTCTGGGCCGAGACCGGCGCCGTCACGATCGCCGACGCGCTGATCGAGCGCATCCGGGGCGAAGCGCTCGCACCCGAGGCCGCCGCCAATGTCGCGCGCAGCCTCGCCCGCCGCTCGCCGCATCCCAGCTCGGTCAAGCTCGCGATCGTCCTGCTCGGCTATTATGGGACAGCCGACGACCTGCCCCTGCTGTCGCTGCTCGCGCGATGGCCCGAACTGACGCTGTTCGCCACCGTGGCCGCGGCGAAGCTGGCGCCAGACCCGCACCGCGCCGTCTACGCCATTGCGCGCGGCTGGGGTGGCTGGGGCCGCGTCCAGGAGATCCGCCGGTTGTGGGGCGCCATCGACCCGGACATTCGCGACTGGCTGCTGCGCGACGGACACCGAAAGATGATGGCGGACGAGATCGCCGCCGAGTGCGCGGAGATCGGGGGGCTGTTCGAGGCGCTTGCCCGTCCCACGCTCGACGAGCCGATGCTCGACTCGCTGACCGGGCTGATCGGAAACCTGGTGCACCCGGATTCGGGCATCGGCTATTTCGAGGAGCCGGGAGGCGCGCAGGCGGTTGCCGATTATCTGCGCCACCTCTCCGCCTCTCCGCTGACGGTGCTGCGGCGCTTTCTGACCGTTGATGCGATGCGCCAGGCGCTGCACGCCGAGCAGCGCAACCCCGCGCCGCCGGTTGGCTGGACCGACGCGGACCTGCGCTCGCTCGCTGCCGCGGCGGCCGACTATCTGGCCCGGCCGCACTGGCGCAGCGTCGCCGAGGGACTCAGCGTTTCCGAGGATCCGTCCGATTTCTGGCAGGCGTGCCGCGTCGGCGCGGCATGCGGGCTCGACGTGTGGCTATGGCGGTACGAGCGGCTGATCGACGGACGCGGCGAGGATTGGCTGGAGCTGATGCAGACCGATGATCCCGCGCGGGTCGAACGACTGCTGGACGTCGCCCGCGCGCGCTTCGACCTGACGGCGATCGGTTCGGCGCCGGGACTGGAGAAGAGTTTCGCACCGCATGTCGCGCAGGACGATGCCCTCGCCACGCTGGTGCAGGAGCTCGATCGCTTCCCCGGTACCGGTTGGGATCTGGTGCGCATCGCCCTTTTCGGGCGGCTGATGCGCGCACGCTATATGGCGCTGCGCACGTTGGAGCGCTGGGGTGCGGATCGCTGGCCGGCCGATGCTGTGGAGGCGCTGCTCGAAGCGCGCGCGCGCGAGCCCGACGCCGAATTGGCCGCGCGGATCGACGAAGTGCTTGGGCGCAGCGGCCGTTAGGCCGAGCGCGCCTCCCCATGCTCGGGAGGCGTTCGGAACCTCGAATAAAGAGGCGCCGCGCGACCTTGCGGTCGCGCGGCGCCCCTCCCCCTTTAGAAGCGACCCGTCACCGCCACGCCATAGAAGCGCGGCTCGGCCGGGATGAAGGTGGGATAGCCGAACGAACCGCCGGTGTTGCCGGCGTCGAGCAGATAATCCTCGTCGGTGAGATTGCGGACATAGCCCGCGATCTCGATCCGCTCGTCGGCGAAGCTCACGCCCGCACGCGCGTTCACCAGCGTGACGCCTTCCTGCGAGAGCGCTTCGCTGTTCGGCGTCTCGAAGTAGATCTTGCTGCGATAGGTGACACTGGGCGTGGCGAACACGCGCATTCCGTTGCCGAGCGGCGCGTCGATGGTGAAACCGGCCGCCGCCTGTACTTCGGGCTGGAGCCGGAAGCGATCGCCGGCGTAGATCCCGTTCGCCGCTTCGTCGTCGATACCGCCGTCGATATAGCCGATATTGCCGAACACGCTCAGCCAGTTGGTCGGGCGCACCTGCAGTTCGGCCTCGACGCCGAGGTTGCTCGCCGAGCCGGCGCTCTCGGTGACGGTCGAGCCCACCGGACGGCCCGAAGGATCGTTGGGATCGCTGACGATGCGCGAGACCTGGAAGTCGTCATACTTCTGGTAATAGACGCCGAGCGAGCCCGCAACGATGCCGGTCGCGGCCTTCACGCCGGCTTCATAGTTCCACACCGTCTCCTCGGGGACCACCGACACGGAGGTGGCGCCGACGCTGACCGACGGCGAACGGCGGCCTTTGGAAATCGTCGCGAACACGTTCACCGCGTCGGAGACGCGATAGAGCGCGTTGAAACGCGGCAGGAATGCCTGGAAGCTGTCCTGGCTCCAGATCGTGCCGTTGGTGTCGCGCTGGCTGGGGATCAGCGGCCCGCCGGTGATCACCGTGTTCGGAACGTCGGCGAAGAAGCCCGACTTGCGCTGCTCGATCAGCGCGCGGACGCCCGCGGTCAGCTCGAGCCGCGGCGTCACGAACCAGGTCAGGTCGCCGAACACCGAATAGCTGTCGTTGACACCGACATTGCCGAAGATCGAGCGGTACGGCAGCACCGTCGCCGCACCGCCCGTGATCAGCGCCGTCGCCGCGGCAGCGGCGACCGTGCCGTCGGGCGCGATGCAGGGCAGGCCCGGAACGAGCCGCGCGGTGCACTGAAGGAAGATGCCTTCCTCGCTCGAGAAGGGCACTTCCTGGCGGCCGTCCTCATGGAAGAAGTTCCAGCCGAAATTCGCGCGGACGTTGGTGTCGGTATAGGTGAAGCGCGATTCATGGCTCGCCTGCCAGCCATAGGCGCCTTCGGCGAATTCGAGATACCAGGCGGCGGAGCCGTCGGCGTCGAAGATCTCGAGCGAGTCGAACTCGCGATAGCCGTTGACGGTGGTGAAGGTCCAACCCTCGTCGAACTCATAGGCGAGCGTCAGGTTCACGTCATAGACGTCGCGGTCGAGGCCCAGCTCCGCCGCGCCAAGCGCGGCTTCGGAAACGGGCGAGCCCGACAGGTTGGCCGGGCCGAACACGTTCGCCGGTCCCGCCGAGGTCGGGAAGTTGCCCGAAATGAACGGCGTGCCGCTGTTGCGCTGGCGGTCATAGGTACCGATCAGGTCGAGCGTCAGCGCATCGGACGGCGTGAAGCGGAGCGATGCGCGAACGCCGAGCTGGTCCTGCGCATAGAGATCGTCCTGCGTGTCGGAGAGATTCTCGACATAGCCGTCGCGCTGCTTCCATTCGAAGGCGACTCGGCCGGCGATCACGTCGCTGCCCGCGTTCAGGTGGCCGGCAAGCAGCCGCTCGTCATAATTGCCGATGCCGCCGGTCAGTTCGCCCGAGAAACCGGGACGCGGACGCGCCGAGATGATGCTGATCGCGCCCACCGCCGATGCGGTGCCGAACAGCGTCGCCTGCGGACCCTTGATGACTTCGACGCGATCGAGGTCGTAGATCGCCTGGTACGAGCCGCGCGAGCGCGAGATGTCGATGCCGTTGTAATAGAGGGTGACGCGCGCGGCCTGCTGCGCCGAGCCGCTGTCCGAAGTGATGCCGCGGATCACGATGCCGGGGTTGTTGGCGCTCTGCTCCTGGACGTTGAGCCCGGGGATATAGTTCGCCAGTTCGTCGAGGTCGTCCACGCCGAGCTGCTCCATGCGCTCGGCAGTGACCGCGGAGATGGTGATCGGCACGTCGACGGCGCGCTGCTCGACCTTCTGCGCGGTGACGACGATCTCGTTGGCGTCGACCTGGCCCCCCGCCGGGCTCGCCGCGTCCTGCGCCTGCACCGCAGTCGCCGAAACGGACCCCATAAGCGCGAGCACGATCCCGAGTTTCTTGTTCTTCACTGTTTCCTCCGTGGGTTGCGGAGGGCCCCTTGGGGTGGAACAATGACAGTTGCGCTGCACCGCAGCGACAATTTCGTTGCGACGCGGAAATGACTGGGCGGTGGTATTTCGGTGACAGGTCGGGCGTCGCGACCCTGTTTGACACGCCGCCCCCCGCTCCCTATATCCCCGTTTCCAACTTCACGATCGAGAAATGGTGCGCCGTCGCGCAGTGCACCGGACGGATGGATCGCGGAGGTTCCGACAAGTCGCTGAAAGCTGCTGTTTTCCAAACCGGAAGACTTGCGGCTTTTTCGCGTTGGAATGCGCCTGCCCCGGCAGCAATCCGGGACGAGTTTTGACCTGAGCGAGGCGATCCATACCCATGGCAACCAAGGCAATCGAGGGCGGCACGCTGAAGCGCCGCATCCGCAAGGTGTTCGGCGATATCCACGAAGTGGTGCAGATGCCGAACCTGATCGAGGTTCAGCGCGAATCCTACGAACAGTTCCTGCGGTCCGACCCCTCGATCGACTATGTCTCGGGCCTCGAGAAGACGCTGCGCTCGGTGTTTCCGATCCGCGACTTCGCCGGCACGGCCGAGCTCGACTTCGTCAACTACGAGCTCGAGCCGCCCAAGTTCGACACCGAGGAATGCCGCCAGCGCGGCATCACCTATGCCGCGCCGATGCGCGTCACCCTGCGCCTCATCGTGTTCGAGGTCGATCCCGATACGGAAGCCCGCTCCGTGCTCGATATCAAGGAGCAGGACGTCTATATGGGCGACATGCCGTTGATGACCGACAACGGCACTTTCATCATCAACGGCACCGAGCGCGTCATCGTCTCGCAGATGCACCGCTCGCCGGGCGTGCTGTTCGATCATGATCGCGGCAAGACGCATGCTTCGGGCAAGTATCTCTTTGCCGCGCGCGTGATCCCGTATCGCGGCAGCTGGCTCGATTTCGAGTTCGACGCCAAGGACATCGTCAACGTCCGCATCGATCGCAAGCGCAAGCTGCCGGTGACGACGCTGCTCTATGCCCTCGGCCTCAACTCCGAGGAAATCCTCAACTATTTCTACAACACCGTCACTTTCGTGCGCGGTCCCGACGGCTGGCAGATTCCGTTCGCGCCCGAGAACTGGCGCGGCTCGAAGCCGATGTTCGACATCGTCGATGCCAAGTCGGGCGAAGTCGTGTTCCCCGCCGGGCAGAAGATCAGCCCGCGCGCGGCGAACAAGGCCGCCAAGGACGGTCTCGAGGCGCTGCTGATCCCCACCGAGGAGATCTTCGGCCGCTATTCGGCCTATGACCTCATCAACGAGTCCACCGGCGAGATCTATATCGAGGCGGGCGACGAGGTTTCCGCCGAGAATCTGGAGAAGCTGGACAAGGCGGGCATCGATCGCGTCGAGCTGCTCGACATCGACCATGTCTCGACCGGCCCGTGGATCCGCAACACGCTCGCGGTCGACAAGGCCGAGGAGCGCGAGCAGGCGCTGTCCGACATCTATCGCGTGATGCGCCCTGGCGAGCCGCCGACGCTGGAAACCGCCGAGGCGCTGTTCGCCGGCCTGTTCTTCGATCCCGAGCGCTACGACCTTTCGGCCGTGGGCCGCGTCAAGCTCAACATGCGCCTCGAGCTCGATTGCCCGGATACGGTGACGACGCTGCGCACCGAGGATATCCTCGCGGTGGTGAAGACGCTCGTCGGCCTGAAGGACGGCAAGGGGGAAGTCGACGATATCGACAATCTCGGCAACCGCCGCGTGCGTTCGGTGGGCGAGCTGCTCGAGAACCAGTATCGCGTCGGCCTGCTCCGCATGGAGCGCGCCGTGAAGGAGCGCATGTCGTCGGTCGACGTCTCAACGGTGATGCCGAACGACCTGATCAACGCCAAGCCCGCTGTCGCCGCGGTGCGCGAGTTCTTCGGTTCGTCGCAGCTCTCGCAGTTCATGGATCAGACCAACCCGCTCTCCGAAGTGACGCACAAGCGTCGTGTCTCGGCGCTCGGGCCGGGCGGCCTGACGCGTGAGCGCGCGGGCTTCGAGGTCCGCGACGTTCACCCGACTCACTATGGCCGAATCTGCCCGATCGAGACGCCGGAAGGCCCGAACATCGGTCTGATCAACTCGCTCGCGACGTTCAGCCGCGTGAACAAGTACGGCTTCATCGAAACGCCCTATCGTCGCGTGATCGACGGCAAGGTGTCGCAGGAAGTCGTCTATCTCTCGGCGATGGAAGAGGCGAAGCACACGATCGCCCAGGCCAATGCCGAGCTGAACGAGGACGGCAGCTTCGTCGAGGAAATCGTCTCGGCCCGTCAGGCCGGCGAGTTCCTGATGGCGATGCGCGAGACGATCACGCTGATGGACGTGAGCCCCAAGCAGCTCGTGTCGGTCGCGGCTTCGCTGATCCCCTTCCTCGAGAATGACGACGCCAACCGCGCGCTCATGGGCTCGAACATGCAGCGCCAGGCGGTGCCGCTCGTCCGCGCCGAGGCGCCGTTCGTCGGCACCGGCATGGAAGAGACGGTGGCCCGCGATTCGGGCGCCGCGATCTCGGCCAAGCGTGCCGGCGTGGTCGATCAGGTCGACGCGGCCCGTATCGTGGTTCGCGCCACCGGCGAAGTCGATGCGAACGAATCGGGCGTGGACATCTACACGCTGATGAAGTTCCAGCGTTCGAACCAGAACACCTGCATCAACCAGCGCCCGCTGGTGAAGGTGGGCGATCTGGTGAACGCCGGCGACATCATCGCCGATGGTCCCTCGACCGAGTTCGGCGAGCTGGCGCTGGGGCGCAACGTGCTCGTCGCGTTCATGCCGTGGAACGGCTACAACTATGAGGACTCGATCCTCATCAGCGAACGCATCGTGAAGGACGACGTCTTCACCTCGATCCATATCGAGGAATTCGAGGTCATGGCCCGCGACACCAAGCTCGGGCCGGAGGACATCACTCGCGACATCCCGAACGTCGGCGAGGAAGCGCTGCGCAACCTCGACGAGGCGGGCATCGTCTACATCGGCGCCGAAGTGGAGCCGGGCGACATCCTCGCGGGCAAGATCACGCCCAAGGGCGAAAGCCCGATGACTCCGGAGGAAAAGCTCCTCCGCGCCATCTTCGGTGAAAAGGCGTCGGACGTACGCGACACGTCGCTGCGCCTGCCCCCCGGCGTTGCCGGCACCGTCGTCGAAGTGCGCGTGTTCAATCGCCACGGCATCGACAAGGACGAGCGCGCGATGGCGATCGAGCGCGAGGAGATCGAGCGCCTGAAGAAGGACTCGGACGACGAGCGCGCGATCCTCAATCGCGCCACCTGGTCGCGCCTGAAGGAAATGCTGCTGGGGCAGACCGCCACGGCCGCGCCCAAGGGCATCAAGAAGGGTTCGGTAATCGACGAGGATCTGCTCGATTCGGTCGATCGTCACGAATGGTGGAAGTTCGCCGTTCAGGACGACGCGATGCAGTCGAACCTCGAAGCGGTGAAGGCCCAGTACGACGAGGCTGCCAAGAAGATCACGGACAAGTTCCACGATCGGCGCGAGAAGCTGGAGCGTGGCGACGAGCTCCCACCGGGCGTGCTCAAGATGGTCAAGGTATTCGTCGCGGTGAAGCGCAAGCTTCAGCCGGGCGACAAGATGGCCGGCCGCCACGGCAACAAGGGAATCATCAGCCGCATCCTGCCGCAGGAGGACATGCCGTTCCTCGAAGACGGCACCCCGGTCGATTTCGTGCTCAACCCGTTGGGCGTGCCCTCGCGCATGAACGTCGGCCAGATCTTCGAGACGCATCTGGGCTGGGCCGCGCGCGGCCTGGGCCGGAAGATCGGCGCCGCGCTCGACGCGTGGCGCGAGGCGAACCCGAACCCGCAGCCGGGCCAGCCGCCCGAAGCGGTGAAGGGGCTGCTCAAGGAGGTCTATGGCGACAGCTATGCCGACGAGATCGAGCAGCGGTCGACCGATCAGATCGTCGATCTGGCCGAGAATGTCCGCGCGGGCGTCCCGATGGGCACGCCGGTGTTCGACGGCGCGGTCGAGGCCGATGTGTCGGCGATGCTGAAGCTGGCCGGGCTCGATGATTCGGGTCAGGTGACGCTGTTCGACGGACGGACCGGCGACGCCTTCGACCGCAAGGTGACGGTGGGCTACAAATATGTGCTCAAGCTGCACCACCTGGTCGACGACAAGATCCACGCGCGTTCGATCGGGCCGTACAGCCTCGTCACTCAGCAGCCGCTGGGCGGCAAGGCGCAGTTCGGCGGCCAGCGCTTCGGCGAGATGGAGGTGTGGGCGCTTCAGGCGTACGGCGCCGCCTACACGCTGCAGGAGATGCTGACGGTGAAGTCCGACGACGTGGTCGGCCGCACCAAGGTCTATGAGGCGATCGTCAAGGGCGACGACACCTTCGAGGCCGGCATTCCCGAGAGCTTCAACGTGCTCGTTAAGGAAATGCGCTCGCTGGGCCTCAACGTGGAACTGAAGAACCACGAGGACGAGGACGATATCGGCGAGCTGCCCGAGGCGGCGGAGTAAGAACGACACTCCCCCTCCTGCATGCGGGAGGGGGCCGGGGGGTGGGCTCCCGGCCTGTAGCGGAGTGAATGGCTGAGACCGGGTGCCCACCCCTTCCCAGGCTTCGCCTGGGCCCCTTCCCCTCCCGCGCGCGGGAGGGGAGTTGGAAGGACCAAGAAATGAACGAACTGACCAATTTCGCGAACCCGGTGGCCAAGCCGGAAACCTTCGACCAGATCCAGATCGGCATTGCGTCGCCTGACCGCATCCGCAGCTGGTCGTTCGGCGAGATCAAGAAGCCCGAGACGATCAACTATCGCACGTTCAAGCCCGAGCGTGACGGCCTGTTCTGCGCGCGCATCTTCGGTCCGATCAAGGATTACGAATGCCTGTGCGGCAAGTACAAGCGCATGAAGTACAAGGGCATCGTCTGCGAGAAGTGCGGCGTCGAAGTCACCGTCTCGAAGGTCCGCCGTGAGCGCATGGGCCATATCGAGCTCGCCGCTCCGGTCGCGCACATCTGGTTCCTGAAGTCGCTGCCCTCGCGCATCGGCCTGCTGCTCGACATGCAGCTCAAGCAGCTCGAGCGCGTGCTGTACTTCGAGAGCTATATCGTCACCGAGCCGGGCCTGACCCCGCTCGAGAAGTTCCAGCTCCTCACCGAGGACGAGCTGCTCGACGCGCAGGACGAATATGGCGAGGACGCCTTCTCCGCCGGCATCGGCGCCGAGGCGGTCAAGATCATGCTCATGGACCTCGACCTCGAGAACGAGCGCAAGGAGCTGCTCGAGGAACTCGCGGTCACCAAGTCCGAGCTCAAGCCCAAGAAGATCATCAAGCGGCTCAAGGTCGTCGAGAGCTTTCTTGAATCGGGCAACCGCCCCGAATGGATGATCCTCGACGTCGTTCCGGTCATCCCGCCCGAGCTGCGCCCGCTGGTCCCGCTGGACGGCGGCCGCTTCGCGACGTCGGATCTGAACGACCTCTATCGCCGCGTGATCAACCGTAACAACCGCCTCAAGCGGCTGATGGAGCTGCGCGCGCCGGACATCATCGTCCGCAACGAAAAGCGCATGCTGCAGGAGGCGGTCGATGCGCTGTTCGACAACGGCCGCCGCGGCCGCACCATCACCGGTGCGAACAAGCGTCCGCTCAAGTCGCTGTCCGACATGCTCAAGGGCAAGCAGGGCCGCTTCCGCCAGAACCTGCTCGGCAAGCGCGTCGACTATTCGGGCCGTTCGGTCATCGTGACCGGTCCGGAGCTCAAGCTGCACCAGTGCGGCCTGCCCAAGAAGATGGCGCTCGAGCTGTTCAAGCCGTTCATCTATGCCCGCCTCGACGCCAAGGGTCTCTCGATGACCCTCAAGCAGGCGAAGAAGTGGGTCGAGAAGGAGCGCAAGGAAGTCTGGGACATCCTCGACGAAGTCATTCGCGAGCACCCCGTCCTTCTGAACCGCGCGCCGACGCTTCACCGTCTCGGCATCCAGGCGTTCGAGCCGGTGCTGATCGAAGGCAAGGCGATCCAGCTCCACCCGCTCGTCTGCTCGGCGTTCAACGCCGACTTCGACGGTGACCAGATGGCCGTGCACGTTCCGCTGAGCCTCGAGGCGCAGCTGGAAGCGCGCGTGCTGATGATGTCGACCAACAACATCCTCAGCCCCGCGAACGGCAAGCCGATCATCGTGCCGTCGCAGGACATGGTGCTGGGCCTCTACTATCTCTCGATGGAGAAGGAAGGCGAGCCGGGCGAAGGCATGATCCTGGGCGACATGGCCGAGGTGCATCACGCGCTCGATACCGGCGCCGTGACGCTGCACACCAAGATCACTGCCCGCGTCCCGCAGACCGACGAGGACGGCAACGAATATCTCAAGCGCGTCGAGACGACCCCCGGCCGCATGCTCCTCGCCGAGAAGCTGCCCAAGTCGCACCGCGTGCCGTTCGAGACGATCAACCGCCTGCTGACCAAGAAGGACGTCGGCGACGTGATCGACGAAGTCTATCGTCACACCGGCCAGAAGGAGACGGTTCTGTTCGCCGACGGCATCATGACGCTCGGCTTCCAGCACGCGTTCAAGGCCGGCATCTCGTTCGGCAAGGACGACATGATCATCCCCGCCGCCAAGGAGGGAATGGTCGAGGAAACGCGTGCGCTCGTGAAGGATTACGAGCAGCAGTATCAGGACGGCCTGATCACGCAGCAGGAGAAGTACAACAAGGTGATCGACGCCTGGAGCCGTTGCGGCGATCAGGTGGCGAGCGCCATGATGGACGAGATCAAGGCGGTGAAGCGGTTCGAGGACGGCGAGAATGCCGGCCGCGAAAAGCCGATCAACTCGATCTACATGATGGCGCACTCGGGTGCCCGCGGTTCGCAGGCGCAGATCAAGCAGCTCGCCGGCATGCGCGGCCTGATGGCCAAGCCGTCGGGCGAGATCATCGAGACGCCGATCATCTCGAACTTCAAGGAAGGCCTGACCGTCCTTGAGTACTTCAACTCGACTCACGGCGCCCGCAAGGGCCTGGCCGACACCGCGCTCAAGACGGCGAACTCGGGGTATCTGACCCGCCGCCTGGTCGACGTGTCGCAGGACTGCGTCGTCATGGAGGAGGATTGCGGCACCCAGCGCGCGCTGGAGATGAAGGCGATCGTGCAGGGCGGCTCGACCATCGCGTCGCTCGGCGAGCGTATCCTGGGCCGCACCACGGCCGAGGACATCGTCGACAGCAAGACCAACGAAGTGGTGATCCCCACCGGCACGTTGCTCGACGAGCCGATGGTCGCGCAGATCGAATCGATCGGCGTTCAGGGCGTGAAGATTCGCTCGCCGCTCGTCTGCGAAGCGAAGATCGGCGTGTGCGGCAAGTGCTACGGGCGTGATCTCGCGCGCGGTACGCCGGTGAACATCGGCGAAGCGGTGGGCGTCATCGCCGCCCAGTCGATCGGCGAGCCGGGCACGCAGCTCACGATGCGCACCTTCCACATCGGCGGTGCGGCGCAGCTCAACGAACAGTCCAACCTCGAGGCTCCGGCCGACGGCAAGGTCGAGTTCCGCGATCTGCGCGTCATCCAGGATCAGCGCGGCCGCCGCGTGGTACTGAGCCGTTCGGGCGAGCTGGCGATCCTCGACGAGGAAGGCCGCGAGCGCGCGGTGCACCGCATCCCCTATGGTGCCTATCTGATGTTCGACGACGGGCACATTGTGTCCAAGGGCGATCGGATGGCCGAATGGGATCCGTTCACCGCTCCGGTGATCACGGAAAACCCGGGTGTCGTGAAGTATCAGGACCTGATCGACGGCAAGACGCTCACCGAGCAGGTCGACGAAGCGACGGGCATCGCCCAGCGCGTCGTCACCGAATACCGCGGTGCCGCCAAGGCCAAGGAGGATCTGCGTCCGCGCCTCACCCTCACCGGCGAAAGCGCCGAGGAGGCAGGTCGCTACATGCTCCAGCCGGGTGCAGTGATCTCGGTCGAGGACGGCGCACAGGTGCAGGGCGGCGACGTGCTTGCCCGTGTCGCTCGTGAATCGGCCAAGACGCGTGACATCACCGGCGGTCTGCCGCGCGTCGCCGAGCTGTTCGAAGCGCGCAAGCCCAAGGAAAATGCGATCATCGCCAAGGTCTCGGGCCGCGTGGTGTTCGGCAAGGACTATAAGGCCAAGCGCAAGATCGGCATCCAGCCCGAGGACGGCGGCGAGGTCGTCGAGTATCTCGTGCCCAAGTCGAAAGTGATCGACGTTCAGGAAGGCGACTACGTCAAGCGTGGCGACAACCTGATCGGCGGCAGCCCCGATCCGCACGACATTCTCGAAGTGCTCGGCATCGAGCCGCTGGCGGAATATCTCGTGTCGGAAATCCAGGAAGTCTATCGACTCCAGGGTGTGAAGATCAACGACAAGCACATCGAAGTGATCGTTCGCCAGATGCTGCAGAAGGTCGAGATCACCGAAAGCGGCGACACCACGCTGCTGGTCGGCGAACAGCTCGACCGGTCGGAGATGGACGAGGTCAACTCGAAGCTGGCGAAGAACCAGGCTCCCGCCCAGGGCAAGCCGGTTCTGCTCGGCATCACCAAGGCGTCGCTGCAGACCCGCAGCTTCATCTCGGCGGCGTCGTTCCAGGAGACCACCCGCGTCCTCACCGAGGCGGCGGTCCAGGGCAAGCAGGACACGCTGATCGGCCTCAAGGAGAACGTCATCGTCGGCCGGCTCATCCCGGCGGGCACCGGCGCGGGCATGAACCGACTGCGCGTGGCGGCCACGTCGCGCGACGCGGCACTGCGCGTCCAGCAGCGCAAGCTGCAGGAAGCGCTGATCGCTCCGAACTCGCGCGAGGAAGAGCATGCCGCCGAGCTGGCGCAGGATCCGAACGACGCACGCGTCACCTCGGATGCGCTGGAGAAGGTCGAAGTCTCCGGCGACGGCAGCGACGAGGCCGCGGGCGAGTATCTGAACCGCGACGAAGCATAAGCTTCGGAACCGACGAAGATTGGGCCGCCGCTCGGGATGCCGGGCGGCGGCCCTTCTTTTTTCGCCCTTTCCGGGCGAGCCAAACCACCGCTCAGGCGTTTCCGAACGATGCTTGCCCCGCCCGCCCCGCCTGCCCTCCGTCCCTGGTCCTTCATCCTTCTCGCCTTCGCCTTCACCTGGGCGTTCGCCGGCTTCTTCTGGCTCGTCGATCCGATGGCTGCGAAAGGCAGCCCCTCCACCGCCACGATGGTCACGAGCTATGTCGCCGTCTGGGGACCCTCGCTCGCCGGACTCGTGCTCGCCTGGCGCACCGGTGGCCGCGAGGGCGCATGGCGCCTCCTGCGCCGGCTCTGGCAATGGCCCGGAACGCTCTGGCTCGCGCTCGCGGCGGCGATCCCCCTGGGCGCCGAATTCGTCGGCGCGCTGATCGGCTGGGCGATCGGACCCTATTCGTTTGAAGCACTGAGCGACGTCGGGCCGGGCCGCCTGCTGCTGTTCATCGCCAGCACGCTGGTCTCAGGCCCGCTCGGAGAGGAGCTCGGCTGGCGCGGGTACGGGCTGGAGCGCGCCGCCGCGCGCTATGGCCCGCGCGTCGCGGCGGTGTTGATGGCAGCCGCCTGGTCGCTGTGGCACCTGCCGGCCTTTCTGATCCCCGGCCTCCAGCAGCTGATCTTTCCGACCGGGCTCAGCTTCCTCGAGTTCGCGAGCTTCACGATGAGCAGCGGCATCATGATGGCCTGGCTCACCTTCCGGGCGAAGGGCGCGCTCGGGCCGGCGGTGCTGTTCCACCTCTGCCTGCTGATGATGCTGCTCGCGGTCAGCGAGCGACCGCCCGCGACGCTGGTGTGGCCTACCAGCGCGGTTTTTGCGGCACTGGCGCTGCTGGTGCTGATCCGCGAGCCCCGGCTGGGCTATCGCGCCTTCGATCCGGATTGAAGCGGCGGTCGCTATTCCATCTCGATCACTCGCGTTCCCAGCCGGTCGGCTTCGCCGGCGTCGTGAGTCACCATCAGGATCGGGAGCGCCAGTTCGTCGCGCAGCCGCTCGATCACTGCCATGATCTCCTCGCGCCGCGCGCGATCGAGCGACGAGAGCGGCTCGTCGAGCAGCAGGAAGTCGGGAGCCGAGAGCAGCGCCCGCCCGATGGCGACGCGGCGCGCCTCGCCCCCGGAGAGCGTCCGCGGCCAGCGGTCGACCAGAGAACCGATACCCAGAAAGGCGAGCGTCTCGTCGAGGCCCAGAGTCCCCGCACCCCGCCCGGCCCCGAACAACAGATTGTCGCCAACCCGGAGATGCGGAAACAGCCGCGGCTCCTGAAACACATAGCCGGCGCGGCGCGCCTCGGGCCGGAGCGACAGTCCGGCCCGGCTGTCGAACAGCGCCCGTCCGCTCACCCGCACATGGCCCCGGTCCGGCATCACCAGTCCGGCCACCATGTTGAGCACGCTCGTCTTGCCCGCGCCCGAGGGCCCGAACAACACCGTCAGCCCGGCCCCGCCCGCGATGCGGCAGGCGATGGTGCGGTCGCCCAGCCGCTTCTCGATGTCGACGTCAAAGGACATGGAGCCCCCGGCCCGCCCGCCGCGCAATCATCTCCGACGCGACCAGCGCACCGAGCGCCAGCAGCACCGAGACCGCGGCGAGCCGCAGCACCTGCGCTTCGCCTTCGGGAAGCTGGAGCGCCGAATAGATGGCAAGCGGCAGCGTCTGCGTCTGCCCCGGTACGTTCGAAACGAAGGTGATGGTCGCGCCGAACTCGCCCAGCGCCCGCGCGAACCCCAGCACCGCACCGGCGACCACGCCGGGCAGCGCAAGCGGCAGCGTGACGCTCAGGAACACGCGGCGGCGCCCGGCGCCCAGCGTCTGCGCCGCCTGCTCCAACCGCCGGTCGACTGCCTCGATCGAAAGCCGCATCGCGCGCACCATGAGCGGCAGTGCCATCACGGCGGCAGCGATCGCGGCGCCGGTCCAGCGGAACAGCACGGTCGTTCCGAACCACGCCTCCAGCAGCCCGCCGACCGGCCCTGCCGGCGCGAACAGCAGCAGCAGCAGCCAGCCGGTCACCACCGGCGGCAGCACCAGCGGCAGATGGATCAGCCCGTCGAGCAACACCTTTCCCGGAAAGCTGCCCCGCGCGAGCAGCCATGCGAGCCCGAACGCGATCGGCAGAGTAACGGCCACCGCCGCGCCGCCGACTTGCAGCGACAAGGCGACGATCTGCCATTCGGCGGGCGTCAGCATCACGGCGCCTCGAATCCCCGTCGCGCGAAAATGGCGCGCGCCTCGGGCGAGAGCAGGAAGCGGCGAAATGCCTCCGCCTCCGCCTTGTCGGATGTACGGAGCCGGGCCAGCGGATAGCGGATCGGCGGATGGCTCGCCTCGGGGAACACGCCGACGACACGCACCTGCCGCGATGCCGCCGCGTCGGTCGCATAGACAACTCCAAGCGGTGCCGCGCCACGCTCGACCAGCGCCAGCGCCGCGCGAACATTCTCGGCGCGCGCCAGCCGGTCCTTGACTGCATTCCATAGGCCGAGCGCCTTGAGCGCCGCCTTGCCATAGCGCCCGGCGGGAACGGCCTCGGGCTCCGCGATCGCCAGCCGCCCGCCGCCTAGCGCCGCCACGATCGGCGCGCCCGGAGCCGGATCGACCCGCACGCTACTGTCGCGTGGCGCCACCAGCACCAGCCGGTTGCCGAGCAATGGTGCGCGCGTGCCCGCGGCCAGCAGGCTGCGCGCCTCCAGATCATCCATCCAGGCTTCGTCGGCGGCTGCGAACAGATCGGCGGGAGCGCCCGCGGCGATCTGCCGCGCCAGCGCCGACGTGCCGGCGAAGCTCAGCCTGGGCCGTGCATGGCCCCGCGCCGACCATGCATCGGCCGCCTCCTCCATCGCTTCCTGCAGACTGGCGGCGGCGAGTACCAGCGGCGGCTCGGGTGCCGCTTGCGGACGCAACAGGAGGAACAGCGCGGCGAGACCCGCGGACAGCCCGGCCGCGACCCAGAGACTCCAGCGGAGGTTCACGCGCGGATCGTCGCTGGAACGGCGATGAACGACGGGTATGGCATCGGCTGCAGGCTCCCGGCTGAATCGGTTCGCCCTTAGCCAGCCTATGTTTCGCTGTATACAGGTGGACGCGAAGGAGACGCGCCATGGCAGCCGCACGGCTGAAGCTGAAGATCCAGATCATGGCCGGCGACGAAATCGCGCTGGGCCCGGGCAAGGCGGCGCTGCTCGAGGCGATCGCCGCCACGGGATCGATCTCGGCAGCCGCGCGCGCGACGGGGATGAGCTATCGGCGCGCGTGGCTGCTGGTCGATACGTGCAACCGCTGCTTCACCGAGCCGCTGGTCGAAACTGTGCGCGGCGGGGGCGCCTGCCTGACCGCGCAGGGGCATGCGCTGCTCGCCGCCTATCAGGCGCTCGTGGCGCGGATCGCGCCCGCGGCGGACGATCCCGACTATGCCCGGATCGCCGCCGCCTTGCGCTCACCCTGACGGTTCAGCGCCGTCCGCTCATTCGGCCCATCGCATTGCGCCCGAAATCGGCGATCAGCTCGCCGATCTCGCGCGCCTGGCTTACCGATCGGCTGCCCTGTTCGCGCAGATATTCCGACTGGATGCGCATCACTTCGGCGAGATCAGTGGCCTGCGCCGCGGCGCGCATTGCCTTGAACGCTTCGGCCGTGTTGGTCTCCGCCTGGTCGAGCATCTTGAGGCCGAGCTGCGCTCCGCTGTCGGACAGGGCCTCGCCTGCCGCATTCATCTGCTCGCCTGCGTTCTTCGTCGCGGCGCCTGCCTTGCTGCCGGCACTTTCGGTCGTGTTCTCCGCCATTCCCGCTGTCCTCCTCGGCACGCTGGCCATCCGCCGGCGATGGTTCGCCGACGCACGAGCGGCGCCCCGGTTCCGCGCCTCGCGTCACTGCAGCGGCGCGAACGAAAGCGGCGGGACCGCATCGGCGCTGTTCGGCGGCGCCCCGGCGCGCAGCACCGATTCCGTGGCGTCCAGGGCGGCACGAAAGCTGACGGCGGCGCTGCGGCGGCAGGCGACCTGATCGTCACGCCCACTGCAACTGGCGCGCTCCGCGTCCCAGAGGCGGCGGCTTTCGTCCAGAAAGCTCAAATCGCGTCCCTCCGCGGCATCGATCAGCATGCGGAAGCGCTGTTCCAGCATGCGTTCGCTGGCGGCGACATCGGGGTCGCGGCAGGCAAGGCGATCGTGATCGCTGGGCAGCGCGTCGCAAACCCCGGTGCTGGCGATCCGGTCCCCTCGACCCGCGCGCTGGAGCAGCGCCCCTTCCGGAACGAACCCCGCTGCCCCGTCGCGCGCACGGGTGACCAGGATCCAGGGCGCGCCGTCCTGCGCATAGCCGCGCCCCTGGCCGGTCAGCTCGTCCTGGAGCACGAGCTCGCCATCGAGCGCAAATTCGCTGCCCGGCCCGTTGCGCAACGCGACGGGGCCTCCTCCCGCATCCGGCAGGACCAGATAGGCGCGCGCATCGGCGAACATCTCGATTGGCGGATCGGCAGCGCCGAAGCCGGCAGGCGCCGCATTCGCCACGCGCACCGCGCCATTCGGCGGCAGCCATTCGCGGCGCAGATCTTCGGGCAGGTACAGCAGCACTGCCGCCAGCGTCGCCGCCGAAAACACCAGCCAGCGCGCACCGCCGCTCCTGCGGGGCCGAACGCGCCGAACCGCGCGCCGCCTCGGCATCGGCGCCGTCCGCCGCCCCGGTACGCGCGACCCGGCTGGAATCCGCCTCCGAACCGCTTGCCGGGGCGACCGGCGAATCGCCGCCTGGCGTGCCGCGTCGAGCCGGGCTTCGTGCGCGCAAAAGCCGCATCCCACGCCGAAATGCGCATGTTCGGCCGGCTTGGCGCGGCAGGGCACGAGGTGAGTCATCAGCTCGTCGAGGTGGTCGCGCCACTCCGCCGCGCTTGGCCGGACAGCGCCCGGCAGGAAGGCACGGTCGAACAATGTCCGCGTGGCGCGCCGGAACATCCTGTGGATGCTGGCTGCGGCGGGAGAGACCCCTGCGGGCGGCTGCACCGCATAGGGGTATAGCCCTTCCAGAATCCGCGTCTGCAGATCGGTCGCTTGCGGTCCGGCCCGGCTATCCATCCCGGCGAAGGGATGCACGCCATTGTCGAGCAGCTGGAAGATGATGACCGCCAGCGCGAACAGGTCCTGCGCCTCGCCCAGTGCGGCGGGGGGCCTCTGCCAGCTGTCCGGCGCGATATAGTCGTCCGAAAGCTGGTCGGCGGGCATGCGGCCGAAGCTGCCTGCGATGCTGAAGCCGTCGGTATCCACCACCGCCATCCAGCTCACCGCCGGGTAGAAGCGCAGATTGGCCGGCTTCATGTCGATCATGTGATGGCCTGCGCGGTGCAGCTCGGCGAACACCGACGCCAGATTGCGCGCGACCAGCACGCGATAGCCGTAATATTCGGAGATCTTCTCGATCCGCCGGCTGTTCTTCTGGAGAATGTTCACCAGGCTGGTCGAGCGCCGGAAATCGATCTCCGGCATCAGAAAACCGACGAACCGGCCGGCATGGTCGTGGAGTTTCGCCTCCGGCCAGGCGATCTGCGGATAGCGGATCCCGTCGTGCACCGCCGGCGGCAGATGGGGCCGGCTGGCGAGCATGCAGTCGATCTTCGCCTCGTGGCGGCGGCACTCTTTCTCGCCATGATACAGCTTCGCCGCGAACCCCGGCATGTCGGGCAGCGCATAGACCTTTCCCGAGGCCCCCTCGCCCAGCAGCCTGCCGAGCGGCAGGAGCGTCCGGCGCGCGCCGGTGCCGAGGAAGACCGCGTTCACGGCCCCGCCGCCCGCGCCCACAACAGGGTCTTGTCGTCCGGCGTGCGCGCGCGCGCCGCGCTGCTGTCGAGCGTCGCCGAAAGCGCCTGCTCCCCCTCCTCGCGACCCGCCGCCGCCAGATAGCGTCCGATCGGCTCGAAAAACGGCATGAACGGTTCGTGCACGCCGTCGCGCTGCACCAGCGCCAGCTCGGTCACGCCGTCGGTCATCACGAAGATCGTGTCGAATCCGGCGCCGATCAGCGAGAAGCGCAGGTGTCGCCGCCAATCGGCGTCGGTGAAGAAATAGGTGGTGTCGGCATATTCGCCGTTGCTCGGCGGCGAAAGCTGCCAGCGCGCGCCTTCCGCGCCGATCGCCAGCGCCGCGCCGTCGCCGATGTGGAAGAACAATCCGCCTCCGTTGGGCAGCATCACCGCGCCAACCAGCGTCGCGTGGAACGCCGCAAGCTCAAGCCCCTCGTCGGCGCCGGCAGCCGCCACAGCCGCGCGCGCCTCGCCCACAGCGCGCCGCACGGCTCGGCACGCGCCGGTCAGCGTCGCACGCGAGCACGGTTTCACGAAGCCGGCATCGAAATAGAGTTCGAGCCGCGCGACGATCCGCTCGCACAGCATCGCCGCGCCCTCGGCGCCGCGCGCCGCCGATCCCGCTCCGTCCGACGCGACTGCAATCAGTGCGCCCGATCGCGTGGCATGCAGCCGATGGCGGTCCTGCCCCGGCTCGCCTGCTTCGGCATGGCGCGCCCCCGCGACCGACGTTCCCGCCATCCGCCAGGTCGCGGTCTGTGCCATCACCCGCTCCGGCCCGGCACCACCGCCCAGTCGGACGGCGCCGCCATCTGGATCGCATCGGATACCGCCGACTTCGAGCCCGCCCGTGCCGAGCGGCTGAGCCAGAGGAAGAACTCGCGAAACGCCAGTCCCTTCAGCCCGAGCGGCTGGCGTGGAGAGAACCGGCCCAGCTTGGCCATGTTGGCCTCGCCCACGCCGACGCAGAACACGCTTACGCGTCCCGCTTCCTCGGCGGCGCGGCACGCGTCGGCCGCGCTTTCCCAGTCGGGATCGGTCGGCTCGCCATCGGTCAGCACGAACAGCCAGGGCCGGTTATAGGGGATGCCGTGTTCGCGATAGCGCGCCTTCTCCGCCTCGATCTCGTCGAGCGCGCGGCGCACCCCCGCACCCAGCGGCGTCATACCGTTCGCTTCGATCTCCGGTGCTTCGAATTCGATCGCGTCGGTCCAGTCGGTGACGACTTCGACGTCCTGCGGCGCACCGACGCGCAGCACCAGGATGCGGACCCGCTGGCGCGCGACGTCGTCCGCCTTCAGATCCTCCTCGAGCAGCCTCAGCCCGTCGTTCAGCGCGCCGATCGCATTGTTCTGCGCCATCGACGAGGAACCGTCGAGCACCACCACGCACGGCAGCCGCTGGCTGGCGTTTTCGGCCAATGCCACGTCCGGGATGAGATTCATGCGCCCCTCCACTGAATCGGGGCGCTGCGCCCCGCCCGCGCCGGAGTCGCGGGCCCTCGAGGTATGAAGGAGCCGCCGCGCGCGGGCAAGGCGCGCACGCCGCCTGCATCCCGATGCGGGAAAGGGGTGGCCGGCGCAACCGATCCGCAGCTGCATCGCCGTCCGCCGCGACCTCGGTAAAACACCTAGGGAAGTCTGCGGATGGCGCCGATCCCCTATAACTCCGGGAGAGCTAGGAGTTATCATGCGGAACCTGAAGATCGGCGGTCGCCTCAACCTGGTCAGCCTGGCAGCGCTGGTCGGGCTTATCCTCGTGCTGGCGCTTTCGCTGTTTCGCTTGAATGCCGTGATGCGTGCGGACATTGCGGATCGCACGCAGAAGACGGTCGAGATCGCGCACAGCACGATCGACCATTATCAAAAGCTCGAAGCTGCGGGCACGCTGACTCGCGCCGAGGCGCAGGCCGCCGCGCTCGCCGCCGTGAAGGCGATGCGCTACGGCAGCAACGACTATTTCTGGATCAACGACATGCATCCCCGGATGGTGATGCATCCGATCAAGCCGGAAATGGATGGTACTGACATCGGCGGGACGACCGATGCCGATGGAAACTACATGTTCCGCGAGATGGTCGCCGTCGTCCGCGCCGACGGCGAAGGCTTCGTCGACTATAACTGGCCCAAGCCCGGAGTGGAGGAGGCCCAGCCGAAAATCTCGTTCGTGAAGGGTTTCGCGCCCTGGGACTGGATCGTCGGCTCGGGCGTCTATGTCGACGATATCCGGGCGGCGGTCTGGTCGGCGGCACTGCTCCAGGGGTCGATCGTGCTCGCGATCATCCTGGCGGTCGGCACGCTCAACTGGTTCCTCAGCCGCTCGATCTCGCGCCCGGTGGCAGCACTTGCCGCTCGGATGCGCGCGCTCGCCGACGGCGACACGCAAGCCGCCATCCCCGGCCTCGATCGCGGCGACGAAGTGGGCGACATGGCCAAGGGCCTGAGCGTCTTCCGCGACAATGCGATCGCCAAGGCCAAGGCGGAGGCCGAAAAGGCCAAGGCCGACGCCGAACAGAGCTTCGTGGTCGATACGCTCTCGCAGCGGCTCGCCAGCGTTTCGGACGGCGACCTCACTGCCGAGATCGATGTCGCCTTCCCCGATTCCTACGCGGCGCTCAAGGCGAACTACAACACCGCGATCGGCAATCTTCGCGATCTGATCGCCGGCCTGGCCCATTCCGCGCATGCGATCCGCACCGGATCGCACGAGATCGCCCAGGCGTCCGACGACCTCGCCCGCCGTACCGAAGCGAACGCCGCGAGCCTCGAGCAGAGCTCCGCCGCGCTCACGCAGATGGAAGGCCGCCTCCGCGCGACGGCGACCGCCGCCGAGCGGACCGTCGGGCAGACCGGCGAAGCCAAGGCCGTCGTCGGCGCCGGGCGCAGGACGGCCGACGATGCGGTCGGCGCCATGGGCCGGGTCGCCGGCGGCGCGCAGGGCATCGACAGCGTGATCGAGGGACTCGACAAGATCGCGTTCCAGACGCGCGTGCTCGCGATGAACGCCGCGGTCGAGGCCGGGCGCGCCGGAGAGGCCGGGCGTGGCTTCGCGGTCGTCGCCGATCTCGTTTCCGCCCTCGCCATGCGCTCCGAAGAGGAAGCGCGCCGGGCGCGCGAGGAGCTCACCGCCACACAGACCGATATCGCCGCCGCGGTTCAGGCCGTGCAGGAGGTCGATTCGGCGCTCGCCAACATCATGGGCAGCGTCGAGCAGGTCCATGAACTCGTCTCGACCATGGCCAGCGACAATCAGGCGCAGTCGGCGACGATCAGTGAGATCACCGTCGCGATCGGCACGATGGACACGTCGACTCAGCAGAATGCCGCCATGGTCGAGGAAACCTCGGCGGCAGCCCGTAACCTGGCCAGCGAAGTCGCCGCACTCAGCGAAAGCGCCGCCCGATTCCGCACCGACAGCGGCCGCGCCAGTGCGCCGGTCGTCCGCAGCCAGCCCGTCGCAGCGCCGATCCTCGTCCGGCCGGAGCCGCGTGCGCGTGCCGCCGCCGGTGGCGACTGGGCCAGTTTCTGAACACCGCGCCGACGCGCCAGGAGTTTTTCACATGATCAGCAATTCCCTGCGGCGCGCCCTGCTCGCCGCCACGGCGCTCAGCGCCTTCGCCGCCCTTCCCGCCCAGGCACAGACGGCGCGCGAAACCGAGCTCGAGGCACGGCTGAAGTCGCTCGAGGCCGCCGTGGTCGAGCTTCGCGCCGAACTCGAACGGACGCGGACCGCCGCGCAGGTGGCCGTCGCCTCGGCGCCCGCCGCGTCACAGCCGGTCGCGGTCGAGGTCGCGGCTGCCGCTCCCGCCCCCGCTCCGGTCCCGGCACCTGCCCGGCAGGCGGCGGACGGCACCAGCGTGCGGATCAACGGCTTCTTCAAGACCTATGCCTCGGTCAGCCATTATTCCGACGGTCCGCTGCCGTCGACGTCGAGCGGGCATGACTTCTACGTCCCGGGAACGATCCCCGTGGCGGGGCTGAGCGAAGGCCCTTCCTATCGCGCCAACGTCAAGCAGACCCGGATCGCGGTCAGCGCGACCACGCCGGTCGCCGGCCATGTGCTGAAAGGGCTGCTGGAAGTCGATTTCCAGTCCTCGCCGGGTGTCGGCAACCAGCGCGTGACGAATGCCTATAATCCGGCGCTGCGCCGCGCGTTCATCACCTATGACGATTTTCTGATCGGCCAGGAATGGTCGAACTTCCAATATGTCGCGGCGCTTCCGGAGACGACTGACTATCTCGGGCCGAGCGAGGGCACCGTCTTCGCGCGCCAGACGCAGCTGCGCTACACGCAGGCCGTCGCGCGCGGCCTCACCCTGTCGGTCGCCGCGGAAAACCCGGCGGCAACCACTGCCGATGCCGGCTCTGCTACGGTGGTCGAGAACGACACCGATCGGATGCCCGACCTCACCGCCCGGCTCAACCTCACGCTCGGCAGGTCCGAGCTGTCGCTCGCCGGTCTCGCGCGCACCCTCACCGTCGATCTCGGCGTGCAGGAGGATTCGGCGTTCGGCTGGGGCGTGTCTGCCGCGGGCAAGCTCGCGCTCGATGCGCGCGGGCGGCACGATCTGCGCTTCATGGTCACGCATGGCAGCGGCATCGGCCGCTATGTCGGCCTGAACCTCGCGCCCGACGCAGTGCTGGTGCGCGGCAGCTCGCTGCAGCTCGAGCCCGTCGCACTCACCGCGGGCTTCGCGGCGCTCCGCCTCGGCTGGACCGACCAGCTGCGCTCGACCTTCATGGGCAGTGCGCAGACGATCGACACTCCGGCAGGCCTTGCCGTAGCGGGCGCCAACAAGACCGTCTGGAGCGCGTCGGCGAACCTGTTCTACTCGCCGATCCGGCAGTTCGATCTCGGCATCGAATTCCGCCACGGCGAGCGCGAGCTGGTCTCGGGCGTCACCGGCCGGCTCGACCGCGCGGAGTTCTCGGCGAAATACAGTTTCTGACGCGACGGGCGCGGGCGCGCTGGCGCGCTCCCGCCCGTCTCAATCGAGCGAGAAGGTCACCGGCACCGTCACCCAGGCGCTGACCGGGCGACCCGCCTGGCGCGCGGGCACGAAGCGCCAGCGCCGCACCGTCGCGAGCGCCGCCTGGTCGAGCCGCGACGAGCCGCTCGATTCGGCCACCTCGACGCTTCCGGCGCGCCCCTCCTCGGTCACGCGGACGCGCAGTAGCACCACGCCTTCCTCACGCGCACGGCGGGCGAGATAGGGATATGCCGGACCCGGATTGTTGAGCTGCGCCGCGCGGAAATCGGGCGGCGTCACGGGCGCGGGCGCGGGAGCGGGCGCCGGTGCAGGCGCGGGCGCCGCGGGGGCGCTGGCGAGCTGGACCGCCGGCGCACGCTGCACGAACGGCGCAGGCTCGGGCGCGGTCACCACTTGCGGCGCGGGCTGCGGCGTGCGCACCAGCGGCGGCGGAGCGACGACCGGCGCGACCTGCTGCTCCACCACCGGCTCGGGCGGCGGAGGCGTCTCGGGCGGCGGCGGCGGGGTCGCGATGTCGAACAGCTCGAGATCCTGCGGCGTCACCGCCTGCGGCAGCTCCATTCGCATCGTCAGCAGCGCCGCGCCGAGCGCCGCGTGGATGCCGGCGACGACCACCAGCGCGGTGAGATTGAACCGCTTCGGCCGATAGCCGCCGCCGGTCGCGAAACGCGCGGCGGGCGGCGTACCGGGCCGGCCTTCAGTCGCGGGCGGAAGCGCACCGGGCGCTTCCGTCGCGATCGCCGGCGGCGATACAAGGTCGTGATCCGCATGACTGAACACCGATCGCGCTCCTTGCAGGGCCGCTACTGCGAGTCAATCGCACACTTCCTCAATAGCGGGCGGAAAGCGTCAGCAGCGCCTGGCGCCCGGCCGCCGGCACCGCGAAATGCGGGTTGCGCAGCTTGGTGATGTAGCGCTCGTCGCCCACATTCTGCACGTTGACGCGCACGCCCAGATGATCGTTGATCTGATAGGCCGCGTTCGCGTCGAACCGCACATAGCCGTCGGCGCGGATCAGGTTCGCCGTGTCGGCATAGCGCTCCGACGCGCCATAGGCACCGCCGCCGATGCTGAACCGCGGCGTCACGTCGTAATTCGCGGTGACCGCGAAATTGTGCCGCGGAGTGTTCGGCAGCGCATTGCCCTCGTTCGCCGATCCGTCGCGGATCTCGCTGTCGACCAGCGTGTAGCCGGCGACCACCGACAGCGCGCCCACTCGGCCGCTGGCGCCCAGCTCGACGCCCTGGAGCCGCGCGCTGTCGGCGACGGTGATCGGCCCCGCGATCGGATCATTGTCGATGATGTTGTTCCGCTCGGCGCGGAACGCCGCGGCGCTGAGCAGCAGCCCGCCGTTGAACAGCTCGGCCTTGGCGCCGACCTCGAAATTTTCGGTACGTTGCGGCTCATAGTTGCCGTTGCTGGTGCCGATGTTGTTCGATCCCTCGCCGACGTCGCTTCCGGGCGGGTTCGCCGAGTCGGCATAGGAGGCATAGAGGCTCGTGTTCGGGGTCGGCTTGAAAATCACCGCGCCCTGCCACGTCCAGAAGCTGCCTTCGTTCGACGCGGAATAGGAGCCGCCGCGACCCGATCCGGAGCCGCTGGCGCTGTAATCGGTCCAGCGCACGCCGCCGTTCAGCAGCAGCGAGGGCGTGATCGTGATCGTGTCGAACGCATAGAGGCTGATGTCCTCGGCGCTCGCGCTGGAGGGGCTCGTGCTCGGCGTCACCGTGCCGTTCCACGGATCGCTCGGATCGGGGTTCTGCAGGTCGGTGCAGTTGTTGAGCGCGATGTCCGCCGCCGGGCAGGCGCGGTTGCCGGTGTCGACCGAATAGCTGCGGTTGAAGCTGTCGGCGACGCTGAACTCCATCCCCACGGCGATGCTGTGGCCGATGCCGCCGGTATCGAACACGCTGGCGAGGTTGGTGTTGCTGACGATCGCCTCGTTGGTCGAGTTGCGGCTCTTCACTGCGCGCCAGACCAGCCCGTTGGCGACGTTGCCGGCGCTGTCGTCGGGATTGGTGACGATGTAGTTGTTGCGCGCGAACGAATAGCGGGTGGTGTTCGACAGGACGATGCCGCCGCCCAGATCGCCTTCGAACAGGAAGGTCGCCGAATCGACCTTCGTGCGCTGGAAATCGCGGGCCAGCAGACCGTAGAAATTGTCGTAGTCGACGTCGGCCGGCGCGCGCCGTTCGCCCGAAAGCTGCCCGCGCGAGGTGAGCGGGATGCCATAGTCGGGGATGCCGTCGCTCTCGTAGTGATAGTAGGACAGCGTCGCCGTGGCGCGGCCACCCACGCCCCAGCTGATCGACGGCGCCACGCCCCAGCGATCATTGTACACCGAATCGCGGCCCGGCACCTCGGCATCGTGCCACAGCGCCGCGACGCGGACGCCGAGATCGCCCGTCAGCATCGCATTGGCGTCCACCGTCACGCGGTAGAAATCGTCGGTGCCGACCGTCGCCTGGCCGGAAACGAACGTCTCCGCGCGCGGCAGCTTGCTGACGATGTTGATCGCGCCGCCCGCTGCGCCGCGGCCGCCGAATGCCGAATTGGGGCCCTTGAAGACTTCGATCCGCTCGACCGCGAACACTTCGCGCGCCTGCGATCCCACGTCGCGCGCGCCGTCGACATAGGTGTCGCCGGTCGCGTCGACGCCGCGGATCAGCGGAATGTCCGCGCTGGCCACCCCGCCCTCGCCCGCGCCCAGCGTGATCCCGGGAACGGTGCGCAGCGCCTCTTCGAAGCTGAACGACGCGGTATCCTCCAGCACTTCGTTGGTGATGACGTTGATGATGCGCGGCGTATCGACCAGCGGCGCGGTCGCCTTGGGCGAGGAAACCGCCTCGACGCGATAGCCGTCCTGCACCGCCGTATCGCGCACCGTCACGCCCTCGAGCCGCGTCGGCTCCTCCTGGCGATCCTGCGCCGCGGCGGGCGTCGCGAAGGATGCGACGAAACCGACGCAGGAAAGTGCAACGAAGCTGCCGCCGCGCGAAGCGGACGAACGCGTATCAGCCATGGATGGCCCCCTTGTCATTCTGGTGAGTTCTTGTAGCGGCGCTATTGCGAGTCGTTCTCACTTTGTCAAGGAGACTGAGAACCATTCGCAAAAAACAGTGCGCGGGATCAACGCCGCGCGGCTCCGCGGCATCCGCCCCCCCCCGCCCTCAGGCGTCCGCCCACCGCCGCAGCAGATTGTGGTAGAGGTTGGTCAGCTCGAGCACCGCCGCGTCGGTCCCGCCGCGCTCGGCGGAAAGCGTCTGGATCGTCGTGTCGAGCCGGAAGAGCTGCTCGCGCGCTTCATTCTCACGCACCATGCTCTGCAGCCAGAAGAAACTGGCCACCCGCGCCCCGCGCGTCACCGGCGTCACCTGGTGCAGGCTCGACGCGGGATAGAGGATCGCATGCCCCGCCGGCAGCTTCACCCGCTGCTCGCCGAACAGCCCCTGCACCACCAGCTCGCCGCCGTCATAGTCCTCCGGCTCGGCCAGGAAGAGCGTGCACGAAAGATCGCTGCGGATGCGGAATTCGGTCCCGCGCAGCTGGCGGACGGCATTGTCGACATGGTCGCCGAACGCCTCGCCGCCCTGATAGCGATTGAACAGCGGCGGAAACACCTTGAGCGGCAGCGCGGCGGCGATGAAGCGCGGCGTCCGGCTCAGCGCCGCCAGCACGCGCTGCCCGGCCTCGGCCGCCATCTCGCTTCCCTCGGCAAGCTGCGCGTTGCGCTTGGCCAGCCGCGACTGGTGGCCCGACGTCTCGTTGCCGTCCACCCATTCGCCCGCGTCGATCAGCGCGCGCAGCTCGCGCACCGCGTCCTTCGACAATATTCCGGGTATCTCGAGCATCATCGCGCCATCTCCAATCGAGCGGCGCGTTAATGCGAATCGCTAGCAATTACTACCCGGACACTTCCCGATTGCGGAAGCGCCGCGCGTCAGTTGTCGTCGCCCATCCGCAGCGCGGCGATGAACGCCTCCTGCGGGATCTGCACGCTGCCATATTCGCGCATGCGCTTCTTGCCTTCCTTCTGCTTGTCCAGAAGCTTGCGCTTGCGGCTGATGTCGCCGCCATAGCATTTCGCGGTCACGTCCTTGCGCAGCGCGGCGATCGTCTCGCGCGCGATCACCTTGCCGCCGATCGCCGCCTGGATCGGGATCTTGAACAAGTGGCGCGGGATCAGGTCCTTCAGCCGCTCGCACATGTGCCGCCCGCGCGCCTCGGCCGCCTCGCGGTGGACAATCATGCTCAGCGCGTCGACCGGCTCGTTGTTGACCAGCAGATTCATCTTCACCAGATCGCCTTCGCGCAGGCCGATCTGCTCATAGTCGAAACTGGCATAGCCGCGGCTGATCGATTTCAGCCGATCGTAGAAATCGAACACCACTTCGTTGAGCGGCAGCTCATAGGTGATCTGCGCACGCCCGCCGACATAGGTCAGGTCCTTCTGAATGCCGCGCCGGTCCTGGCACAGCTTGAGGATCGGTCCCAGATATTCGTCGGGGACGTAGATCACTGCCTTGATCCACGGCTCGCGGATTTCGTCGATCCGGTTGGGATCCGGCATGTCGGCGGGATTGTGGAGCTCGATCGTCTTCGCCTCGGCCTCGCCCGCAGCCTTGGTGAGCTGGAGCTGATAGACCACCGATGGCGCGGTCGTGATGAGATCGAGGTCGTATTCGCGCGTCAGCCGCTCCTGGATGATCTCCAGATGGAGCAGCCCCAGAAAACCGCAGCGGAAACCGAAGCCCAACGCGGCGGAGGTCTCCATCTCGAACGAGAAGGAGGCATCGTTCAGCCGCAGCTTGTGGATCGATTCGCGCAGCTTCTCGAAATCATTGGCATCGACGGGGAAGAGGCCGCAGAATACCACCGGCTGCACTTCCTTGAAGCCCGGAACCGCCTTGTCGGTCGGCTTCTTGGCGTCGGTGATGGTATCGCCCACCGCGGTCTGCGCCACTTCCTTGATCTGCGCGGTGATGAAGCCGATCTCGCCCGGGCCCAGCTCGCTCAGCTGCTCGATCTTGGGGCGGAAGCAGCCCACCCGATCGATCAGATGGGTGGTGCCCGCCTGCATGAACTTGACCTGCTGGCCCTTCTTCAGCGTGCCTTCCATCACGCGGACCAGGATCATCACGCCCAGATACGGATCGTACCAGCTGTCGACCAGCATCGCCTTGAGCGGCGCTTCGGGATCGCCGGTCGGCGCCGGAATGCGCTCGACGATCGCGTCGAGCACTTCCTCGATCCCGATCCCCGCCTTCGCGCTCGCCAGCACGGCGTTCGAGGCGTCGAGGCCGATGATGTCCTCGATCTCGGCCTTCACCTTCTCCGGCTCGGCGGCGGGCAGATCGATCTTGTTGATGACCGGGATGATCTCGTGGTCGTGCTCGATCGACTGATAGACGTTGGCCAGAGTCTGCGCCTCGACGCCCTGGGCCGCATCGACCACCAGCAGCGCGCCTTCGCACGCCGCCAGGCTGCGCGACACTTCATAGGCGAAGTCGACATGGCCCGGCGTGTCCATCAGGTTGAGGACATGGCCCTTCCATTCGAGCCGCACCGTCTGCGACTTGATCGTGATGCCGCGCTCACGCTCGATATCCATATTGTCGAGCACCTGCGCGCTCATTTCCCGGTCGGTCAGTCCGCCGGTGCGCTGGATCAGCCGATCGGCAAGCGTCGACTTGCCGTGATCGATGTGCGCGATGATGCTGAAGTTGCGGATCTTGCTGATGTCGGTGGCCATCGCGGGCCGTTAGCACCGGGTGCCCCGCTTGTGGAGTGGGGACTGTGCACGATCGCACACGTCCCTCACGCGCTCATGTGCCCGGCTGGACATAGGGCACCCGCGCGAACAGTTCGCGTTCCCATTGGCGCGGATCCTGCTCGACGCGCGAGCGGGTGTCGAAGATCATCGTCGGCCGGTCGGGCAGCGTGTAGCGCCGCCAGGGTGCCCTGCCCGTTCGCGCGAACTGCGCGAAAGCCGTCATCATTTCGCGACTCACCCGGCGCGCAGCCGCGCCGGTGCCCGTCTGCGATCCTTCCGCACCCAGCGTGCCGAACACCAGCGGAATGTCGTGGGTGTGAAGGGCACCGCGCTCGGGCTCGGTCTGCGACGGAAAATCGAGCTGATAGACCCAGGTCGCCTCCGCGCCCGCACGCGCCCGTGCATCCGCCTCCTCGACTTGCCCGCGCCAGCTGCGCGCGGCGGTCGTCGCGCGCCAAAACAGCTCGCGCGGCCCATCCTGCGGAAAGCGCTGGCGATATTGCGCCACCACCCATTCGGGGAGAATGTCGACGCGCAGCTGCGGCCCCAGCCGCTCGGCGATATTGCCCCAGTCCAGTCCCTGCATCACTGCCGAATCGGGGCCGATGAAGGCGCGCGTCTCGTCGTGGGTGTTGCCCAGGATCATCGGAATGTGGTTCGACTGCGGATGGGCGTCGGGCCAGAAGGGGTGGCGGACCAGCCATTGCATGTCGAGCACTGGCCCGAAATAGACGCCGCCGCCCAGGATCGGATCGACGGCATCGAGCGCCTCCACCAGTGCCTCGGACGGCGCGGCCAGCAGCGCGTCGAAATCGCCCTCCGCCACGCCGAGGCGCGCGAGATATGCCCGCGTCCGCTCGGTCGCGTTGAGCGGCCCGGATGCCGTCACTTGCTGCCCGCTCATCGTCATCGCGCGATGGAAAAGGCCGCGCGCGGCGGGCATCCCCATCAGCGTCGCGATCTTGGCGCCCCCGCCCGACTGGCCGAACGGGGTCACGCATGCCGGATCGCCGCCGAATGCGGCGATGTTGTCGCGGATCCACTTCAGCGCGAGGATCAGATCGAGCTGCCCCGCATTGCCGCTGTCGCGAAAGCGGGGATCGAGCCGGGCGAGATAGAGATAGCCGAAGGCGTTGAGCCGGTGATTGACCGTCACCACGACCGCGCCCGTCTCGCGCGCCAACGCTGCGCCGTCGTTCAGCGGGTCGGTGACGCTGCCGGTCGAATAGGCGCCGCCATGGAAATAGACGAGCACGGGCCGCGGCGCGGCGGCCGCATCCGCAGGCGCCCAGATGTTGAGGAACAGGCAGTCCTCGGATTGCGGCAGGTATCGCGCGCCGCGCTGCGGACATACGGGGCCGAATTCCCTCGCCCGAACCCGTTCGCCCGGGCGCGCCACCGCGACGGGCGCGCGAAACCGCTCGGCCCGGCCATAGCGGATGCCGCGATAGACATGGACATCGCCGTCGCGCGTCCCTTCGAACACTCCCGCAGGTGCCGCCGTCACCGGAGCGGCCTGCCGCGCCAGCGAGGCAGCGGGAACGCATGCCGCCGCCGCGCCCGACCAGAGCAGTGCCCGTCGGCTCAGCTCAGCGCCGGACATCGAATCCGCCGGCGAGGAACGCCGCGAGATCCTCGCGGCGGAACCGGCTCGCATCTCCGGGAAGCGAATGCTTGAGGCATGTGAGGGCCAGCCCTTCGTGCATCGCGCGCTCGGGATCGCCGCCGTCGAGCAGCGCGTGCAGCACGCCCGCTGCAAAGGCGTCGCCGCCGCCGATCCGGTCGACGATGCCGGAAATTGCCACCTCCTCGCTCTGATGCGCGCCGTCGCGCGTGTCGATCCGCGCCGAGATGCGGTGCCGGTCGGCATCCTCGGGATGGCGCGCGGTCGAGGCGATCGCCTGGAGTTTCGGAAAGGCGTCGAATGCCGCCTCGGCCGCCTCGCGCCTCCGGTCCGGCCCGTCGCCGCTGAATTCCCGTCCCAGCAGCAGCGCGATGTCGCGATGGTTGCCGAACAGGATGTCCGCCTGACCGACCAGCCGCCGCAGGATCGTGCGCGGGTCGCTGTCCCACACCTCCCACAGACGCGCGCGATAATTGCCGTCGAACGACACGGCGACGCCCAGCTCGCGCGCCATCTCGGCGGCGATGATCGCGGCGGCGGCGCTTCCCGGACCCAGCGCCGGGGTGATCCCCGAAAGGTGAAGCCGCTTCGCGCCCGAAAGCAGCGTTCGCCAGTCGAACGCATCCTCGGGCGCCGTCGCGAAGCTCGATCCGGCGCGATCATAGACGATATCCGCCGCACGCAGCCCGGCGCCGGGAGAGAGGAAATAAAGCCCCATCCGCCCGTCGCGCTCGATCACGCCGCGCGTGTCGACGCCCGCCGCACGCAGCGCCGCCACGGCCGCCCGGCCCACCGGATTGCCGGGCACCGCGCTCACCATCCGAGTGGCATGGCCGAGGTGCGCCAGGCCCACGGCGACATTCGCCTCGGCGCCGCCCACCTGCACGTCGAGCCGGTTCGATTGCAGCAACAGCTCGCGTCCCGGCGCGGAGAGCCGCAGCAGCAGTTCGCCGAAGGCGACCAGATCAGTCATGTCCGCATCCTGCCCGGTTCGGGCGGCGCTGTCGAAGCCCTCTCGTCACCGCGCCAGCCAGCCGCCGTCCACTGCGAGGATATGGCCCTGCACATAGTTCGAAGCGGCGGAGGCGAGGAACACCGCCGCGCCTCCCATGTCGGCAGGATCGCCCCAGCGGCCCGCCGGAATACGCTCGACGATCTGGCGGTTGCGCCTCTCGTCCGCCTGCAGCGCCGCGGTGTTGTTGGTGGCGATATAGCCGGGCGCGATCGCATTCACATTGATGCCCTTGGCCGCCCATTCGTTGGCGAGCAGCTTGGTCAGCCCGCCGATTCCGGATTTGGACGCCGTATAGCTCGGCACGCGGATGCCGCCCTGAAAGGTGAGCATCGACGCGATGTTGACGATCTTGCCGCCGCCCTTCTCCACCATATGGCGCGCCGTCGCCTGGCACAGAAAGAACACCGATTTCAGATTGGTGTCCATTACTGCGTCCCAATCCTCCTCGGTGAAGTCGAGGCTGTCGTTGCGGCGGATGATGCCGGCGTTGTTGACCAGGATGTCGAGTCCGCCGAGCTTTTCCACGGCTTCGTCCACAATCCTGTCCACAGGCTCGATCGTCGAGAGATCGGCGGTGATGATCTCGGCCCGGCGGCCCAGCGCGCGCGCCTTTTCCGCCGTTTCCTCCGCCGCCGTGCGCCCGACGGCGGCGATATCCGCCCCCGCGGCGGCGAGCGCCAGCGCGATGCCCTGGCCGATGCCGGTGTTCGCGCCGGTGACGACCGCCACGCGGCCTGTGAGATCGAAGGGATTGGTCATGCGATCGCTCCAGTCTCCCTCCCGACTGCGGGGAAGCCCAGGGGGAGGGTCCGTCCGCGGGCGGCGGGCCGGCGGGGAGGTGCAGGCCCTCCCCCGCCCCTCCCGCTCCACGGGAGGGGGTTTTTACGCCAGCTGGCAGATATCCAGCACGCTCATGTCGGTATAATCCTGGTTCTCGCCCGCCATCGCCCAGATGAAGGCATAGGATTTGGTGCCCGCGCCCATGTGGATGGACCAGGGTGGCGAGATCACGGCTTCCTCGTTCTGCATCACGATGTGCCGGGTCGCCTCGCCCTGCCCCATGAAGTGCATCACGCGATCGGTGTCGACATTGTCGAGCTCGAAATAGAAGTAGATCTCGCTGCGGCGCTCATGGACGTGCGGCGGCATGGTGTTCCACACGCTGCCTTCCTTCAGCACGGTCAGGCCCATCACCAGCTGCGCGCTTTCGCAGATGCCGGGGATCACGAGCTGATAGATCGTCCGCTCGTTCGATTCCTTGAGGCTCCCCCTTTCGAGCGCATTGGCGTCGGCGATGCCCAGCTTGCGGGTCTCGAACGCCTGATGCGCGGGGCACGACACGAGATAGAAGCGCGCGCCCTCACCCGCGAAGGTGACGTTCTGCGCGCCCATCGTCACATACAGGCAGTCCTTGTTGCCGAGCGTATAGGAGGTGCCGTCGACCTCGACCGTGCCCTGCGCGTCGCTGACGTTGACCACCGCCAGCTCGCGGCGCTCGAGGAAGGGCTTGCCGGCGGCCGAGGGCGGATCGCTCTGCTCGGGCAGCTTCACCGAACCGCCGCTAACCGCGACGCCGCCGATCACCATGCGATCGGCGTGGGTATAGGCGAGCACGCATTTGCCCGGCTCGAACAGATTCCGGATCAGATAGCGGTCGCGCAGCTCTTCGTTGCTCACGCACTCCATCATGTCCGGATGCGTGGCATAGAAATTGTCGCGGAAGATCGAGGCGGGATCGGCCATGGAATGCTCCTGTGGTTCGGGGGTCAGGCGACGGCGGACGCCAGAGCGGCCGCCGTCGCGTCGAATGCATGGGCCCGCCGGACGGGCTGGTTGACGCGCCTGGTCGCAGGCACGGCGGCCATGCCGTGGCCATGCGCCTCTGACGGGAATTGCCGGTCGGGATTGCGGTTCAGCGGGCACGGCATGGACGAAGGGCTCTCCTTGCTTTTCAGGATCCGCTCCGGCGGCGGCCCAGCGCGTTCACCAGCACGCCGGCGACGGCCACCGCAAGGAAAGCGACGATCGCGCCCCAATAGACCGGCGGCGTCAGGCAGGCGGCGTCGCCGAACGGACCGGCCCACACCGGATAGCAGGCACCCGGCCCTTCGGTAAGCGCGCTCGACGCGAGGAAGAGGATCACACCGACCAGCCCGGCGCAGATCGCTACCAGCACCGCCCAGGGCGTGGTCTCGCGAAACCGCTCGACTCGCTCGAGCCGCGGCGAGAGCAGATGGATGCACAGCAGCGCCGCGAAATAGGCGCCGCCGGCCAGGATGAAGAGCGGCGTGTAGGTCTCGTTGGCGAGGAAATAGCCGGTCAGCTTCGAGCTCAGCGCCCCGCCGATCCCGCCCAGCGTCCCGCCGATCCCGATCACCGCACCCACTGCGAAGCGCGGATAGGTGTCAGACGGGACCGTGAAGAGGTTGGCCGAAAAGCCCTGGTGCGCCGCCGCGGCCACGCCGATGATGACCACGCTGACCCACAGATTGTCGACCGCGGTCGCGAACATCACCGGCAGCACGGCGAAGGCGCACACCAGCATGGTCAGCTTGCGCGCCTTGTTCGCGGTCATGCCCATGCTGATGAACTTGCCCGAAAGCCAGCCGCCCGCGATGCTGCCCACGTCCGAGATGAGATAGATCGCGCCCAGCGCGATCACCGCGGTCGCGGTCGTCCAGGTAGTGAGGTCGAGATCGTAGCGGTCGCCCAGATAGCCGGGCAGCCAGAAAAGATAGAACCACCACACGGGATCGATGAAGAACTTGCCCAGCGCGAAGGCCCAGGTTTCCTTCTGCGCCAGCAGCCGCACCCACAGGCCGGGCGTCTTCACGTCCGGATCGGCCGGATCGGACTGGATGTGCGCCAGCTCGTCCGCCTCGACGCGCGGGTGTGTCGCCGGATCGTCGCGATAGATGGCGAGCCAGGCGATCAGCCACAGCACGCCGAAGATGCCGGTGACGACGAAGACCATGCGCCAGCTCATCCCCAGCCCGCCCATCAGCCAGAAGACGAGGAACGGTGTCGCGATCGCGCCCACATTCGTTCCGGCATTGAAGATGCCGATCGCGAAGGCACGCTCCCTCTGCGGAAACCAGTTGGCGACCGATTTCACGCCGGCCGGAAAATTGCCGCTCTCGCCCACGCCCAGGCCGAAGCGCGCGATCGCGAACTGGGCGACGGTGTAGGCGCCGCCGTGCGCGACATGGGCGATCGTCCAGATCACCACTGCGGCGGCATAGCCCAGCCGCGCGCCGATCGCGTCGACCACCTTGCCGAAGACGAGATAGCCAGCCGCATAGGCGATGGTGAACCAGACGATGATGTCGGCATAGGCGCGCTCGTCCATCGCGAGCGTCGGATCGGCCATCAGCGTGGGCTTGAGCAGTCCGATCATCTGGCGATCGATGTAATTGATGACAGTCGCGGTGAAGAGCAGCCCGACGATGACCCAGCGATAGCGCCCCACGCGCCGCGTGGCCCCGGCGATCATCGCCTCCCGTGTATCCGTCATCGTCTTCCTCTCCCCGCGACGCGACCGTTTTCCGGTCAGTTCTGTCGTACCTTGCCTATCGTACAGGCCACGGTGCGTTCCGCACCGAAGCGCGCCTCCACTCGGTCGCCGATCGCGACACGGTGAACACCGGTCACTGCGCCGGTGGAAATCCATTGCCCCGGCGCCACCGGCAGGCCGCGTTCCGCCGCCGTTTCGAGCAGAAAGCGAACCGCGCCGAAGGGACCGTCGAGCATTTCCGCCGCAGTGCCGGTTCCCGCTTCCGCACCGTTGATCGTCAGTGCCAGCGGCCAATTCAGAAAATCGCAGTCGCGCGGCAGAACGTCGCCCAGCACGAGCCCATGGTTGTTGCCGAAATCGGAGACGGTCACCGCCGGTCCATGGTCGTTGATCCCGGGAAAGGGCGAACTCGCGATCTCGATTCCGATGCGGATCTCGTCGATGCATGTTGCCGCCGCAGCGTTGGTCCAGCCGCCCTCCGGCGCCTCGCCGATCGCGCCGAGGCGCAGCAGATACTCCGCCTCCACCGCGCCGAAGCCGCCTTCGAACACGGCCATCTCGGGCACCGCCTCGCCCCCGGCGCGTATCGCGTCGGCGAAGATCGGCCCGGCAAGACGATTGCTGCCGAACGTCTCCACCAGCGCATCGGGAACGCGCCCGACCTTCCAGCCGCCCACCGGCTGGCCGGAGAGCGCGATCGCACTTGCCTGGATACGATAGGCGTCATCGAAATCCCGGGGCATCGGCCCCGGATATTCCGACAGCGGACGCGCCGCCGCGCGGGCCGCCAGAAACGCGCGCGCGATCGACTCGGCGCTGCGCGCCTTGTCCTCAGCCGCCATCTGTTCGACCGACCCCGTGACCATTCTACTCAACCCCGCAATCAATACCCGCGCCGCGCACTATCCGCCGCTTGTCGCCGCCCGCCGTACTCCGGTCGCCAGAGTTTGCTACCGGTGTCAGGCTCCAGCGTCAACGCGCCTCGGAGCGCACTTCGGCCGACGTCGGCAGGGTTCCACCGCGCTGCCGCCCGGTGGAACCCTCCCCCTTTACAGCTTGAGACGCGCACCCAGCAGGAACACGCGACCCGTGTGGTCATATTCGTAGTTGCGGTCGGCAGCCGCATCGACGAACCGGTCCTGGTAATCGTCGGTCAGGTTCAGCCCCTCGAACGTGATGTCGAGATAGTCGGTCAGCGCATAGCTCGCCGAAAGATCGACGCTGAACGAGCTGTTGAAGCCTTCGAAGATGTTGCCCGTCGCGCTCGTGCCGTCGTTGTAGCGCGAGCGATAGGCGACCGAGCCGCGCAGGCTGAACCGGCTGTCCTCGTAATAGAGCGTCGCGTTATACTGCCAGTTCGAAAGGCCGAGCAGCTTCTCCGACATCGTCTCGGTCGTCAGCGCCGGGAAGCTTCCCGTCCCCACCGTGGTCGCCGGACCGCGCACCGTATATTCGACGTCCGAGTCGACATAGGTGAGGTTGCCGATCACGCCGAAGTTTGAAAGGAAGCCCGGCAGGAAGGTGAAGGGCGTCTGCAGGCTCAGCTCGAACCCCTGGATCTCCGCGCCCGGCCCGTTGACCGTCGTGTTGATCGTCCAGGGCTGTCCCTCGGGATTGGCCGCCGCCGGCGAACTTGCCAGGATCAGCGAGAGCGGCAGTCCGGTCGAGGCATAGGTGCCGGTCGTGGTGCTGCCGATCGGGAAGCTCGCGATCTCCTTGCGGAACAGCGCAACCGAGAACACCGATTCGGGCCGGAAATACCATTCGACAGCCACGTCGAAGGTCGTCGCTCGGGTCGGTTCGAGCGACGGATTGCCGAAGCTCACCCGATAGTTGAACCCGTCGACCGACCCGCCCGGGGTGAGGCTGCCCAGTCCCGGCCGCGACATCACCTTGGCGACCGCGCCGCGCACGATCACGTCGGAGGCGGGATAGAGGGCGACGTTGAGCGACGGCAGCCAGTCTTCATAGTCGCGCGTCACCGTCACGTTCTGCGCATTGTTGATGCCGGTCGATCGCACGTCGGTTCGGACATAGCGGACGCCGGCATTCGCGGCGAACTCGAGCCCGAACAGCGAACCGCGCGTGTTGAACTGCAGATAGCCGCCAGTGTCTTCCTCGACCACGTTGCGTGTGTTCGCCGCGTCCTCGTTGAGCGGCCGGTTGTAGAGGTCGATCGCCGCCGCCGCCGCCGCGAGATCGGGGACGAGATAGGTCAGCGTCGTTCCCGCCGGCGCATTGCCGACGTTCGGCAGCGTGTAGAGCATCGAGATCGCGTCGGTGACGGGCGCGCCATAGGTGCCCGGCGCGCAGCTGAACGCCGCGCAGTAGGAGGAGTCGCGCGAGCCTCCGGTGGTGTCGAATTCGAACCGCCGGTAGAACGGCCCGGCGAGCACCGTGAAGCCCTCGACCGGCTCCCATTCGAGGTCGAGCTTCACCGTGCGGAAGCTGTTGGTCACGTTCGACGGGCGATCGCGGAATTCGGCGAACTGGAATGCCGCCGGATCGGTAATTCCGGTCGGGAAGCTCAGCCGTGGCAGGTCCATGTCGCTATAGTCGAATTCATAGCCCGTGACGTCGCGATCGTCGAAGATGATCGTCGTCTCCATCGGCACCACGGCCTCGGATTGCGAAACGCCACCATACAGCGTGCCGCGGAAGGTGGGCGAGAATTCCTGCTCGATCTTGCCGTTGAACTGATAGAATTCGGTGTAGGATTCGCGGCGGAAATCCTCGATCCGCACCCAGGCGTTGTTCACCGTGGCCGAGATCATGTTCCCGTTGGAGTCATAGGTCGGGTTGAGCAGGTCGATGCCGCGCTCGTTCGAGCGGAACAGCACTTCGCCCCATTTCTCGGTCCGCGTCTCGTCGTAATGGGCATAGAGGCCGTCGAGCGAGATCAGCGTGCCCATGGCGGGCGCCAGCTGGAAGCTGCCGGTCACGCCCAGCCGCTCGCGCTCGTGCCCGATCTCGCCATAGCGCGGAATGCGCGGGTGGAATGCGAGCGCCGCCTCGTCGCACGCTGCGCTCGGCACATAGGTGCCGCCGCTGCGGTTGGTGGTGAAGCAGCGCGTGCCGTCGACCGAGTTGAACCGCGCCTGCTGCCAGCGCACCGTATTGTTGCCGACTTCGAGAATGTCGTACTTCGACCATGCGGCCGACAACGACGCCGCGAAGAGCCCCGAGGGATCCTTGTAGCTGACCAGGCCGGCGAGGCGCGGCCCGAAATCCTCGCTCAGATCGTTGTACTGCACCTTCGCGTTGAGGCCGAGCGTGAAGCCGTCGCCATATGCCATCGGATTGCCGGTATTCAGGTCGATCACCGCGCCCAGCGAGCCTTCGTCGAGCCGGGCCTCGGCGGTCTTGTGGACGACCAGCGACGTGAACAGCTCAGAGGCGAAGACGTTGAAGTCGAAATCGCGGCCGCGGTTCGGCCCGCCCTCGCCTGCGGAGGTGGCGATTGTCTCCATCCCGTTCAGGCGGACACGGGTATAGCCCGCCCCCAGCCCGCGCACCGTGATCTGGCGGCCCTCGCCGCCGTCGCGGGTGATCGCGATGCCGGGGATGCGCTGCAACGATTCGGCAAGGTTCTGGTCGGGGAATTTGGCGATGTCCTCGGCGACGATGGCATCGACGGCGGCGACCGAATCGCGCTTCACGTCTAGCGCTTCGCTCAGCGATTCGCGGAAGCCCGAAACGACGATCACCGGCTCATATGGATTGCCGGGTTCGCCGACGTCCTGCTCGGCGGTCACCTGCGCCTGCGCCGATCCGATCGCCACCACGGACAGCGATGCCGCGCCCAGCAGACGCGCAATCGACGCACGGGCCCTACCCTTTGTGTTTCTTGCCATTTTTGCCTCTCCCCATCGCCGCTTGCGCGGCCCTGCGCTTCTGATCGCGGGCATGAAACGCCGTGGCGCCGACAGCAGCTGCCGGCCGACATCCATGCCCACCGGGAAAGACAGGTCCGCGCGCGGAAACGCACGTGCATCCTCCCCGGACCGGGCCGCGTTTGCGCGGTCCCATTGTCTCGACCCAGTCGTTTGAAACCGGTGTCATTAGCTAGGCTGCTAGATTGATCTTCCGGCGTCAAGCCCCCAATCGACTCGGCCCGGCGCAAGGCGGGGCAACCGGTCCGGCACAAGGGCAGCTGGCAGCATTACGCACTGTTTTGACTGTGTTTTCTTGCGAAAACAGCGCCACGACGGGAACCGTGCCAAAGTCGATTCTCCCCCACGCGCCGGAGACGGCCAGCGGCCGAGGAGGTCGCAACACTGCTCGGACCGCCCGAAATTGACACCGTTGGTCAATCGTCTGTGCGGCCGCTGCAACCGCGATCGACCGTGGCTCCTGATCCGCTATGCGGCCTCGGACATGCGGCGGTCGATCCAGCCGACGAGCTGTTCGGGTCGCATCGGCCGCCCGTAGAAATAGCCCTGTGCCTCGTCGCAGCGCATCTCGATCAGCAGGTCGCGCAGCTCGGCGGTCTCCACTCCCTCCGCAACCACGCGATAGCCGAGGTCGTGCGCCAGCGAGACCATCGAGCGCACGAGCGCCCGCTCGCGCGGGCCCTCGGGCATGTTGCGCACGAACGACTGGTCGATCTTGAGGATGCTGCCGGGCAGCTTCTGCAGATAGGCGAGGCTGCTGTACCCCGTCCCGAAATCGTCGATCGCCACGTGAAAGCCGGCTCCGAGCAGGATCGTGAGCTGCTCGGTCGCCGTGGCGAAATCGCCCATCAGCGCGCTTTCGGTCACTTCCAGCTCCACCCAGCCGGGCTGCACGCGATGCTGGAGGGTCTGCAGCTGGACCTGCTGGGCAAATCCGGGGTGTTCCAGGTTCGACGCGGACACGTTGATCGAAAGCCGCATCGCGATCCCGGCAGTGCGCCAGGCCGCGAGCTGGGCGAGCGCCGCACCGAACACCCATTTCGTCATCGCGCCGCCCAGCGAGGTCTGTTCGACGATCGGCACGAATTCGGCCGGCGAGATCGCGCCGAGCTCGGGATGCTCCCAGCGCAGCAGCGCCTCGACCGCCACGCACGCGCCGCTCGCCAGATCGACGCGCGGCTGAAAGACGAGCGACAGCTGCCCGCCGTCGCGCAGCGCCGAATCGAAATCGCCGATCAGGCGAAACCGGCGCTGGTGCGCATTGTCCACGGCCAGCGAATAGACGCTCGCCAGCGAAGCGTGCCCGCGTGCGTCCTGCGCGGCGCTGTGCGCCGTCCGCAGGATCGCCGCCGGCGATGTCTCGCCGGCGAGGAAAGGCGCGACGCCGATGCTGGCCGCCATGATGAATCGGTCGCGCGTGGCCGTGCGCAACTGCGCCTGAAGATCGGACAGCGTGGCCAGATAGGCGTGCGGCTCCGCGCCCGGCGGCGCGAGAAAGGCGAACTGCGTCGCCGCGACGTGATAGAGGGTGCGGCCGCGCCCGATCGCGGCTGCAATCGTGCGCGCGGAATCCTGCACGATCCTGTCGAGATAGGCCGACCCCAGAACGCGTAGCCCGTTGCTCAGCTGCTCGTGCCGCGCAAGATCGATCAGCACGGCGAGCCGCTGCTCTCCGGCATGGTCGCGGCCCACATCGGCCAGATCCTCGAGGAACTGGATCCGGTTCGGCAGCCCGCTCAGCGGGTCGAGCCTGCCCAGCGCATGCTGGAGCTCGATCTGCACCATCACCATCTTCGCCAGGTCGTTCAGCGCGTTGCACTCGGCGTCGGTCACCTGCCTCGGCTCGGTGCCCAGGACGCACAGCGCGCCCAGGCTATGGCCTTCGCGCGTCGTCAGCGACGCGCCGGCGTAGAAGCGGATACCCTGATCGGCGAGGATGCTCGTGCGGTAGCATCGGTCCTCGTGGAGATCGGGGATCACCAGCGTGTCCGCCGTTTCCGCGACTTCCGAGCACGGCGCCTTGAGGCGCGGGATCGACCAATGACTCACTCCCACGCGCGACTTGAACCACTGCCGATCGCGATCGGTCAGCGAAATGGCGGCGATCGGCAGGCCGAAGATCTGGCTGGCCATGCGCGTGATCCGGTCGAAGCTCTCGCTGGGTGCGGTGTCGAGCAGGTTCAGCCGATGCAGCGCATCGAGCCGCGCCTCTTCGTCGCAATGGTACATGGAGACTCCTCGTCACGCGGCCGCGCAGACTCCTCCTTATAGGCGGTTTTTTGCCCAAGGACCGGACGGGCGCGGTGCAGCCGCCGCCCGCGCTTACAGCGCGGTCGCCGTCACATAGCTGCCCACCGCGACGACAAGCACCGCAAAACCGATCTCGAGCAGGCGCTTGCGGCTGCTGAGCAGCCTCCCCGCGCCGATCCCCGCGATCGTTCCGGCGAAGCCCCCCGCGATCAGCAATCCGGTCACCGGCCAGTCGACAAGGCCCGAGATCGCATAGGAGGACGCGGTCGTGAGCCCCAGCGCAGTCACCGCCACCAGCGACGTTCCGACCGCATGGGACAGGGGCATCGCGGTCGCTAAGATCAGCCCCGGCACGATGAGGAATCCTCCGCCGATTCCGAAGAAGCCCGCGGCGAGGCCGACGCCGAGTCCGATCGGCACCAGCCGGGGCAGCAGCACCGCGGCGCTCTCGCGCGTCAGCCGCACGTCAGGCGCCTCTACGGCGCGGCGCCTGCGCAGCATCGACAGGCCCACGCCGATCATCAACAGCCCGAACAGCGCGAGAAGCCCTTGTCCGTCGAACGCCTTGCCGAGCTCGGCGCCCAGCGCCGCGCCCGTCATGCCTGCGGCGGCGAACACGCCCGCGCACCGCCATTTCACGCGCCCCCCGCGGGCATGGCCGACCAGACTGGCGAAGGCGTTGACGCTGACGGTCACAGCCGCGGTGCCGATCGCGGCATGCGGCGAGCCGACGCCGACGACATAGACCAGCAGCGGCACCGCGAGAATCGAGCCGCCGCCCCCGACCAGGCCGAGCACGAGGCCGATCAGCGCGCCCGAAGCGAGCGTGGCGACGACTGTTTCCACTGTCGTCAGGCGGCCGTGCGCCGGTTCCACGGCATGACCCGCAGCAGCCGCGCCATTCCGCACCAGCCGGTCGCCCCTGCGAGGAGGAGCCCGGCGCCGACGAATGCGGATACGCTCAGAAACCCGGGGGCGACGAACAGCCCCAGCAGGACTCCGGCAAGTACCAGCGCGCCGGCGGCAATCTGCACCTGCCGCATGATCTCCAGCGGCTGCGAACGATCGGCGAAGGTGGGATGGCCGCCGCGGCGCCAGGCATCGATCCCGCCGTCGAGCAGGAAGGCGGGAGCCTCCCCTGCGGCCGCGGCGAGCCGCACCGCATTCGCCGACGTCCGCGCACCCGACCGGCAGTGGAACACCACCGCACATTCGTCGCGCGGAAGATCGTCGATTCGATCGAGCGGCAGGTTGATCGCCCCGGGAATGCGCTCGCGGGCATGCTCGTCGGCATCGCGGATGTCGACCAGGCGGGCTCCTGCATCGATCCTTGCACGGGCGTCGGAGGGGGAAAGCTGTTTCAGCGGCATCGTGTCATTCCTTGCAGTAGAGCTGGTAGAGCGTGGCGAGCAGCGTCTCGGTCCTCGGATCGGCGATCCGGTACCAGAGCGTCTGGCTCTCGCGCCGAAAAGCGACGAGATCCTCGTCGCGCATCCGGGCGAGGTGCTGCGAACAGGCGGACTGCGACAGCCCGACCTCGGCGGCGAGATCGGTCACCGTCACTTCGCCATGCTCGATCAGCTTGCACAGCAGCATCAGCCGCCGCGGATTGCCGATCGCCTTGAGCGTTTCGGCGACCGCGCCTGCCTTCGTTTCGAATGTCGCCAGGTCCATCGGCGGCTTCAGCATCCTCGCAACTCCATTGGGTATTGCTAATGTAGCATCTGCTAATATATGGTCAAGGGACAAAGGAGGACGATCATGCCCAAGCCTTTCATCCAGGCCTTCTTCGACGAGCCGACGAACACGATCAGCTATCTGGTCGGCGATCCCGAGACGCGCAGCGCCGCGGTGGTCGATCCGGTGCTCGACTTCGATCTGGCGAGCGGCGTCGCCGACACGCGCTCGGCCGAGCGCATCCTGGCCTATGCCACCGAAGACGACTGGCGAGTCGAGATGGTGCTAGAGACGCATGCCCATGCCGATCATCTCTCGGCCGCCCCCTTCATCAAGGCGCATACCGGCGCCTGGATCGGCATCGGCGCGCACATCCGCGACGTCCAGAAGATCTTCCGCCCGGTCTTCGCGATGGAGGACCTAAAGACCGACGGCTCCGACTTCGACCGGCTGTTCGAGGATGGCGAACGCTTCGCGATCGGCGCACTGACCGTCGAGGTGCTCCACGTGCCGGGCCACACGCCAGCCGACGTCGCATATCTGATCGGCGACGCGGCGTTCGTGGGCGACACGCTGTTCATGCCGGACTATGGCACCGCGCGCGCCGACTTCCCCGGCGGCGACGCGCGCACGCTCTATCGTTCGATCCGCAGGCTGCTGTCGCTGCCCGACGAAACCCGGCTGTTCCTGTGCCACGACTATAAGGCGCCGGGGCGTGACGATTATCGCTGGGAAACCACTGTCGGCGAGCAGCGCCGGTCAAGCGTGCACGTACACGATGGAGTCGACGAAGACTCGTTCGTCGCGCTACGCGAGAAGCGGGACGCCGGGCTTTCCGTGCCGAAGCTCCTGCTGCCGTCGATCCAGGTCAACATTCGCGCCGGCCGGTTCGAAGAGGCACAGGCGAACGGCGTCACCTATCTGCGGATTCCGGTGAAATGGCACGCCGAATAGCGGCACTCGATGCGTCGTCGCCGGGCGTCCCGGCGGCGGCGCATTCTCGCCAATTCTGCAAGGTGGTGCCCCTGGCCGGACTCGAACCAGCATGCCTTGCGGCACTCGATTTTGAGTCGAGCGCGTCTACCAATTTCGCCACAGGGGCAGCGCAGCGCGCACGGCTAGACCAAGCGGTGCGGCCCCGCAAGCCGCTTCGCCGCGCCTGCGCCGGTGGCGCGGCGCCATGCCGCTCGGCCGCGCTTCTCCCGATCAGTTCGTCGGCGCGCGCCGACGATAGCTCAGCGCTTCGGCAACATGGATACGGCCGATATTCTCGGCGCCTGCCATGTCGGCAATCGTCCGCGATACTCGAATGACTCGGTGAAATCCGCGCGCCGAGAGCCGCGTCGCTTCGGCCGCCTGCGCAAGCAGTTTGCGCGCGGGCTCCTCCAGCACGGCCACCTGCTCGAGCAGATCGCCGTCCGCCTCGGCATTGGTCCGCACGCTCGTTCCCGCGTAGCGATCGCGCTGAATGGCGCGCGCTGCCGCCACTCGCTCGGCGACCTCCGCCGATCCTTCGAGCGGAGGCGGGAGCACCAGATCGGCCGCGCTCACCGCCGCCACCTCGACGCTGAGATCGATCCGGTCGAGCAGCGGCCCCGAAACCTTCGCCTGATAATCCGCCGCGCATTTCGGCGCCCGCGCGCAGGCGAGCGCCGGGTCGCCAAGGTGACCGCAGCGGCACGGGTTCATCGCCGCGACCAGCTGCACCCGCGCCGGAAAGGTGACGTGCGCGTTTGCCCGTGCGACGCTCACCGTGCCCGTCTCCAGCGGCTGGCGCAGCGAATCGAGCACCGCGCGCTGGAATTCCGGCAGTTCGTCGAGGAACAGCACGCCGAGATGCGCCAGGCTCACTTCGCCCGGCTTCACCTTCAATCCGCCGCCGGTCAGCGCCGCCATCGAGGCGCTGTGGTGCGGGCTGCGGAACGGCCGGTTGCGCGTCAGCCGCCCGCCCGCCAGCGTCCCCGCGACAGAAGCCACCATTGATACTTCGAGCGCTTCGGCCGCGTCGAGCGGCGGCAGGATGCCGGGCAGGCAGGATGCGAGCAGCGATTTGCCCGCGCCCGGCGGGCCGCACATCAGCAGATTGTGGCCGCCCGCTGCCGCGATCTCCAGCGCGCGCTTGGCCGTCTCCTGCCCTTTCACCTGGCGCAGGTCCGGGCCGTGCGCGGTCGGCTCGGCCTCGCCGGGTGGCGGCGGCGGCAGCAACTGATGGCCCTTGAAGTGGTTCAGCAGTCCGATCAGGTCCGTCGCCGCCACGACTTCGACCGATCCGGCCCAGGCGGCTTCCGATCCCTGCCCGGCCGGGCACACCAGCCCCTTGCCCAGCTCGGATGCGTGGAGCGCCGCGAGCAGCACGCCGGGCGACGGCGCGACCCGCCCGTCGAGCCCCAGCTCGCCGACGACGACGTACCCCGCCAGCGTTTCGGCATCGACCACACCCATCGCGCCCAGCAGCGCCAGCGCGATGGGCAGGTCGTAATGCGATCCTTCCTTGGGCAGATCGGCGGGCGACAGGTTCACCGTGATCCGCTTGGGCGGCAGCGCCAGCCCGATCGCGGCGATCGCGCCGCGCACGCGTTCGCGGCTTTCGGCCACCGCCTTGTCGGCGAGCCCCACCACCACGAATGCCGGGACGCCCGCGGCGACCTGGACCTGCACCTCGACGGGCCGCGCCTCCAGCCCCAGATACGCGACGGTCGATACGATCGCGACCATGCGCGGCTCTCCCCCTGATCCCCCGCCGATCATAACCGTTTTCCGCAGCGATGGAACGATTCGCCGCACGACTGTCTTGAGGTCGCAATACACAAGACCCATGTAGATCCGATGGCGCGCCGCCGTTCCAGCTCCCCGACCGTCCGAACCGGCCTTTTCCTCACCGGAATGGCGCTCATCCTGGCCGCGCCTATAGTGGGCGTGATCCCCGGCCCCGGCGGCATCTTCGTCTTCGCAGCGGGGCTGGTGCTGGTGCTCCAGAACTCGCGCTGGGCGCGGCGGCATTTCGTCCGCGCCAAGCGCCGCTGGCCGCGATTCGGCGCGCTGGCCGATCGCGCGCTGCGCCGCCGCAGCGCCCGTCGCCGACGGCTCCGCCAGCGCGACGCAGCGCGTTGACTTCGATGGCCTCCCCCGCTATGGGCACCCGACACGAGGCCGCCCCTGTGGCGGCCCTTTTCCGTTTAGAATACCCGAGGATGAGCGATGAAGCGGACCTTTCAGCCGAGCAATCTGGTGCGTGCACGCCGCCACGGCTTCCGCGCGCGCATGGCGACTCCGGGCGGCCGCAAGGTGATTCGTGCGCGCCGTGCCCGCGGCCGCAAGAAGCTGTCGGCCTGAGCCGACTTACCCAGCGCAAGGAGTATCTCGCGGCGAATGCGGGCAAGCGGGCGCCCATGCCCGGCTTCGTCCTGCTCGTTCGCGACCGCGGCGATGCCGACGCGACCATGCGGATCGGCATCACCGTTTCCAAGAAGGTCGGCAACGCCGTTACGCGGAACCGCATGAAGCGGCGGTTCCGTGCGCTCGCGCGCGAAATACTGCCGCAGTCGGGCATTCACGGCGCCGATCACGTCCTGATCGGCCGTCCCGGCGGCGTCGAGCGCGACTGGACTGCGCTTCAGGCAGATCTCGCCCGCGCGCTCAACAAGGTGCGGCGATGATCGCGCGGCTCCTCATCCTGCTCGCGCGCGGCTGGCAGATCGGCCCGTCGGCGGTCCTTCCGCCGAGCTGCCGGTACCAGCCGAGCTGTTCGGCCTATGCAATCGAGGCATTGCGCCGCTATGGCGCCGCCAAAGGCAGCTGGCTCGCGCTGAAGCGAATCGCGCGCTGCCATCCTTGGGGCGGTCATGGCTGGGATCCGGTGCCGTGAGCACGCCCGGCATTGGGGATAGTTGGTGAAGGAAGAACAGAAGAACCTCCTGATCTTTGCGGTGCTGGCGGCGTTCATCCTGTTCGCCTGGCCCGCGATCATGGATTATGTCGCGCCGCCGTCGGCGCCCCAGCCGGGCACCGCGCAGATCGAGAACGGCGAGGTCGAGCTCCCGCCGCAGCCCGAGGCCGATCCCGCCGCCGATACGGCGACCGCGATCCGCAGCCGCGAAGTCGTGCTCGCCGAAACGCCCCGCGTGCGGATCGAAACGCCGTCGCTAAGCGGCTCGATCAACCTGCGCGGCGGACGCATCGATGATCTGATCCTCAAGGAATACAACCAGAGCATCGAGGAGGATTCGCCGCCGATCCGGCTGCTCTCGCCCTCGGGCACCGCCAACGCCTATTTCGCCGGCTTCGGCTGGCGCGGCAGCGGCCTGAACGCGCCCGGCCCCGATGCGCTGTGGCAGGCGAGCGGCGACACGCTCTCGCCGGGCAATCCGGTCACGCTCGAAACGCGCAACGCGCAGGGACTGCGCTTCCGCCTCACCTATTCGGTCGACGAGAACTATATGTTCACCGTCGAACAGAGCGTCGCCAACGCCGGCTCCGCGCCCGTCTCGGCCGCACCCTATGGCTATCTCAGCCGCCGCGGCCGTTCGGAGGACATCGATCAGTGGGTCGCGCACGTCGGCCCGATCGCCGTCGCCGACGGCGTCGCCAGCTACACCGACTATGACGATCTCGACGATGGCGAACAGAGCTTCGCCGCGACCGGCGGCTGGGCGGGCTTCTCCGACCATTATTGGCAGACGGCGCTCGTCCCCGATCAGTCGCGCGCCACGACTCTCAAGCTGCGCTCGGCGGGCGCCGACGCCTATCAGGCCGATTTCTCGTTGCGCGACGCCGTCCGGCTCGAGCCCGGCCAGGGCATCGTCCAGACCTCGCGCTTCTTCGCCGGTGCGAAGGAAACGGCGCTGATCGATGCCTATGAGGAACGGCTCGGCATCGTCGAGTTCGACAAGATGATCGACTGGGGCTGGTTCGGCCTCATCGAAAAGCCGATCTTCTATTATCTCGACTGGCTGTTCCGGATGGTCGGCAACTTCGGCGTCGCCATCATCCTGCTTACCTTCACGGTGCGTCTGCTGCTCTTCCCGATCGCGCAAAAGCAGTTCGCGTCGATGGCCAGCATGCGCGCGGTCCAGCCGAAGATGAAGGCGCTGCAGGAACGCTACAAGGACGACAAGCAGAAGCTGCAGCAGGAAATGCTGAAGCTCTACAAGGACGAGAAGGTCAATCCGCTCGCCGGCTGTCTTCCGCTGATCCTGCAGATCCCGATCATGTTCGCGCTGTACAAGGTGCTGATCCTCACGATCGAAATGCGCCACCAGCCGTTCGTGCTGTGGATCCGCGATCTGTCGGCGCCCGATCCGCTCACGCCGGTCAATCTGTTCGGGCTGCTCGATTTCACCCCGCCGGCATTCCTGGCGATCGGCATCGTCCCGATCCTGCTGGGCGTCTCGATGTACTTCCAGATCAAGCTCAACCCGGCGCCGATGGACGAGATGCAGAAGCAGATCTTCGGCATCATGCCCTGGGTGCTGATGTTCATCATGGCGCCGTTCGCCGTGGGGCTTCAGGTCTACTGGATCACCTCGAACCTGCTGACGATCGCGCAGCAGAGCTGGCTCTACAGCCGCCATCCGCAGCTCAAGCAGCCGGTCGAGAAGCCCGACAAGGGCAAGAAGGCAGCGACGAAATGACGGGTCCCGCCGGTCAGGGGGAGGAGCGCGAAGCCTTCTCCCCCGACGTTCTCGAGCAGGCGCGCAAGACCTTCGCCGGCCCGGTCGCGTTCCTGAAATCGGCGCCCACGCTCCAGTTCCTGCCCGATCCCGACGTGCCCGAAGTCGCCTTCGCCGGCCGGTCGAACGTCGGCAAATCGTCGCTGCTCAACGCGCTCGCCGGTCGCAAGGCGCTCGCGCGCACCTCGGTCACGCCCGGGCGCACGCAGGAACTCAACTTCTTTGACATCGGCGAGCCGCTGCGCTTTCGCCTGGTCGACATGCCCGGCTACGGCTTCGCCAAGGCGCCCAAGGACGTGGTGAAGAAGTGGCGCTTTCTGGTGAACGATTTCCTGCGCGGGCGGCAGGCGCTCAAGCGCGCGCTGGTGCTGATCGATTCGCGCCACGGCATCAAGGACGTCGATCGCGAGATCCTCGACATGCTCGATGACGCCGCGGTCAGCTACCGCCTCGTGCTCACCAAGGCCGACAAGGTGAAAGCGTCCGAGCTCGCCGAAGTCGCGGAGCGCACCGCGGGCGAGGCGCGCAAGCGCCCCGCCGCCCATCCCGATCTCATCACCACCTCGAGCGAGACCGGCCTCGGCATCGCCGAACTGCGCGCCGCCGTAATCGAAGCGATCGGCTGAAGCGCGCCGCGCGTCGTGCTCGGTCGCGGCCTCCACTGAGAACCGCTCGCAATCAGGAACCCGATCCGCGCCCGCGCGTCCCCCTCCCGTCACTCCGGGAGGCCGCCATGCACATCAGTCTTCGCGTCAACGGCGAGCAGCACATGCTCGACGTCGATCCGCGCACCACGATCCTCGACGCGCTGCGCAACCATCTCGGGCTTACCGGATCGAAAAAGGGCTGCGACCACGGCCAGTGCGGCGCCTGCACCGTCCTGATCAACGGGCGGCGCATCAACAGCTGCCTCACGCTGGCCGTCATGCACGACGAGGACGAGATCGTGACGATCGAAGGCATCGGCAGCCCCGAAGAGCTGTCGCCGATGCAGGCGGCGTTCGTCCGCCACGACGGCTATCAGTGCGGCTATTGCACCCCCGGCCAGATCTGTTCGGCGACGGCGGTGCTCGACGAGCTGGAGAAAGGCTGGCCGAGCTACGTCACCGACGATCTCGAGGGCGCGGCGCAGCTCACCGACGACGAGATCGCCGAGCGGATGAGCGGCAATCTGTGCCGTTGCTCGGCCTATCCCAACATCGTCGAGGCGATCCGCGACGTCGCGGAGAAGCGCGCATGAGGCCGTTCGACTATGCCCGCGCCGGTTCGGTTGCCGAAGCCGCGGCGGCCGCGCGCGACGGCGCGACGATCATCGCCGGCGGCACCAATCTGCTCGATCTGATGAAGCTCGAAGTGATGGCGCCCGATCGCGTGGTCGACATCACTCGGCTCGGGCTCGACGCAATCGAGCCGACCGACGCGGGCGGCCTGCGCATCGGCGCGCTCGTTCCCAACGCCGATCTCGCCGCCGATCGGCGCGTTCGCCGCGACTATGCGGTGCTCTCGCGCGCGCTGCTGGCAGGCGCGAGCGGCCAGCTGCGCAACAAGGCGACCACCGGCGGCAATCTGCTCCAGCGCACGCGCTGCTATTATTTCTACGACACCGCGATGCCCTGCAACAAACGCAATCCGGGCAGCGGCTGCGGCGCGATCGGCGGGTTCAATCGTATCCATGCGATCCTCGGCGCCAGCGACAAGTGCATCGCCACCCATCCCAGCGACATGGCGGTGGCGATGCGCGCGCTCGGCGCTGCGGTGGAAGTCGTCCGTCCGAGCGGCGAGACTCACCGCATCGCGCTCGACGATTTCTATTGCCTGCCCGGCGACACGCCGCAGGTGGAGAATGTGCTCGAGCCCGGCGATCTCATCACCGCCGTCCTCCTCCCGCCCCCGCCCGGCGGCGTCCATCGCTATCGCAAGGTCCGCGATCGCGCCTCCTATGCCTTCGCGCTTGTCTCGGTCGCCGCGGTAATCCGGATGGAGGGCGACGTGATCGCCGGCGCGCAGCTCGCCTATGGCGGGCTCGCCCACCTCCCCTGGCGCGACCGGCGAGTCGAGGAGATGCTGGTCGGCGAAGCCCCCTCGGTCGATCTCTTCGCGCTGGCCGGCGAACTGCTGGTGCGCGAGGCGCGCGGCCAGGGAGCCAATGATTTCAAAATCCCGCTCGCACGCCGCACGCTCGCCGCCGTGCTTGCCGACGCCACTGGTCTGGAGGCCGCCAAGTGACACGCGAACTGACGATGGACGCGCCCGATACGCGGCGCCTGCTCGACCGTATGCCGCAAGGGCTCACCGGCGCGGCGCTCGATCGGCCCGAAGGCCCGCTCAAGGTGTCGGGCCGCGCCACCTATGCGCATGAGTTTCACCTCGACGATTGCGCGCACGGCGTGCTGGTGCGCGCCACCATCACCAAGGGCCGCGTGCTGCGCATCGACGGCAGCTCGATCACCGATCTGGAAGGCGTGCTCGGCGTCTTCACCGGCGAACGGTTCCTGCGCAATCCCGCGCAGGGAATGGCGAACGAGGCGCCGGTGCAGGGCGCCTCCGAAGTCGCCTATTTCGGCCAGCCGATCGCCATGGTGGTCGCCGAGACGTTCGAGCAGGCGCGGCATGCCGCGCAGCTGCTGTCGGTCGACTATGCGCCCGACGCCGATGCCCTCACCGATCCGCGTTCGGAAGCGGTGAAGATCGACAAGCCCGACGCCAAGCAGCTCGATCAGGGCGATCTCGACGCTGCCATGGCCGATGCCGCGGCGACGGTGGACGCGCTCTACACGACGCCCGCCCAGAGCAACGCGCCGATGGAGCCCCACGCCTCGATCGCGCAGTGGGACGGCGATACGCTCACGCTCCACGGCTCGTATCAGATGCTCAAGTACAACCGGAACGAACTGGCCGATTCGCTCGGCATCGACCCGGAAAAGATCCGCATCCTCTCGCCCTATGTCGGCGGCGGCTTCGGCGCGAAGCTCGGCATCGCGCCCGAGGCGGTCGCCGCCGCGCTCGCCGCGCGCGAGATCGGCCGTCCGGTGAAGATCGCGATGACGCGCCAGCACGTCTTCGACATGACGGTCCGCCGCTGCGAGACGCACCAGCGCCTCCGCCTCGCCGCCGATGCCGACGGGAGGCTGACCGGCATCGGCCACGAATATCGCGTGTCGAACCTGCCCGGCGAGACCTTCTCCGAGCCGGTCGCCCAGGCGACTCACTTCCTCTACGGCGGCCAGAACCGCCGCATCGTCCACGAAATCGCGCGCGTGCATCGCACCTGCGCCGGTTCGATGCGCGCGCCCGGCGAAGCGGTCGGCATGCTCGCGCTCGAAAATGCGATGGACGAGCTGGCGGAAACACTGGGGCTCGATCCGATCGAACTGCGCAAGCGCAACCTGCCCGAACGCGATCCCGAGAAGGACGTCCCCTACTCCACCCGCGCCGCCGCCGAATGTCTCGACGAGGGCGCCCGCCGCTTCGGGTGGGAGAAGCGCGCAGCCGAGCCCGGCGCGGTGCGCGAGGGCGAATGGCTGATCGGCATGGGAGTCGCCACCGCCGCGCGCAAGAATGTGACCACCGAGGCCGAGGCGCGCGTCACGTTGCGCCCGGACGGCACTGCGCTGGTCGAAACCGACATGACCGACATCGGCACCGGCACCTACGCCATCCTCGGCCAGATCGCGGGCGATCTGCTCGGCCTGCCGCGCGACCGGGTCGAGGTGCAGCTGGGCGATACCCGCCTTCCGCCCGGCTCGGGCTCGGGCGGCTCGATCGGCGCCTCGTCGACCGGCTCGGCGGTGCTGCTCGCCTGCGAGGCACTGCGCGAAACGCTGTGCGAACGGTTTGAATGCGATCCCGACGAGCTCACGCTCAAGGATGGCGAAGCGATCGCCGGAAACCGCCGCGCGCCGCTCACCGATCTCGTCGGCGATGCGCCGCTCACCGAACAGGGGAAGTTCAAGCCGGGCAAGACGACCAAGGAGACCAGCCAGGCCGCCTATGGCGCCTTCTTCGCCGAAGTGGCGGTCAGCCACGTCACCGGCGAAGTGCGGGTACGCCGCATGCTCGGCGTCTTCGCGGCCGGCCGCATCCTCAACGCAAAGACCGCGCGGTCGCAGTGCCTGGGCGGAATGGTGTTCGGCATCGGCTCGGCGCTCACCGAGGAACTGGTTCATGACTCGCGCGACGGGCACATCGTCAATCGCGACCTCGCCGAATATCACCTGCCGGTGAATCTCGACGTGCCGCAGATCGACGTGCATTTTCTCGAGGAGCGCGACGACTGGGCCTGCCCGCTCCAGTCGAAGGGGATCGGCGAGCTCGGCATCTCGGGCGCGGGCGCGGCGATCACCAATGCGATCCACAACGCCACCGGCGCGCGCATCCGCAGCTATCCCGCCACGCTCGACAAGGTGCTGGAGGCGGTCGAGGCGCTCGAATAGCCGCCGCGCCCCCGTTGCCGCCGCCCGCCCCCGCCGCTATCGCTGCGTGCCATGCTCAAGCTCATCATCGGCAACCGTGCCTATTCCTCCTGGTCGCTGCGCGGCTGGCTCGCGTGCAAGCAGTCGGGGCTCGACTTCGAGGAAGTCGTGGTGCCGCTCTATGACGAGAATTGGGACCGGCGCCGCGAAGGCGACGAATTCGCGCCCTCCTCGGGCAAGGTTCCGATCCTGTGGGACGACGACGTCGTCGTGTGGGACAGTCTGGCGATCGTCGAATATCTGAACGAGAAATCGGGCGGCGACCGCTTCTGGCCCGAGGACATGGCCGCCCGCGCGATGGCGCGCTCGATGGCCGCCGAGATGCACTCCGGCTTCTCGGCGCTGCGCAAGAAGCACAGCATGAACATCCGTCAGGTCTATGCGCCGCGGATGCCCGATCCGGACGTGCTGCAGGAGCTCGGCCGCATCATGGAGCTGTGGGCCCAGGCGCGCGCCCGCTACGGCGGCGACGGCGAGTTTCTGTTCGGCGAATTCGGCGCGGCCGACATCATGTTCGCGCCGGTCGTCACCCGCATCGTCACTTATTCGCTCCCCGTCCCCCGCTTCGCCCCCGCCTATATGAGCGCGGTCCTCCAGCACCCCTGGATGCAGGACTGGATCGCCGCCGCGCAGGAGGAGGATTGGGTGATCGAGCAATATGAGATGCCGGCGGGCTGACTCCGCCCGCTCAGAATTCGCTTCCGTCCTTCCGCCGGAATCCCTCGCCCGCGACCAGATGCATGTCGATGTCGGGATAGTGGCAGTCGCTCGCCGCCGGCCGCCCCACCGCCACGAACACGCAGTCCGCCGCGCTGCGGTTCTGCAGCACATGGCCGTTGCGCTCGCCCTTCGGAAAAGCCGCGCAGTCGCCCGCGCGCATCGGGTGCTCGCCGCTGTCGTCGACCAGCACCGCCTCCCCCGCCAGCATCACGACGAACTCGTCCTCGCCTTCGTGCCAGTGGCGCTGGCTCGACCAGGCTCCGGGCTTCAGCGTCACATGACTCACGCCATATTCGGTCAGCCCGCCCGCCGGCCCCAGCCGCCGATACCAGCGCCCCTCCACTGCATCGGCATATTCGGCCGGATAGCCGGTCGCGTTCGTCTGCGGGATTGTATCGAGATCGAGCTTGGGCAATGCCGCCTCCATGACCGATAGCGCCTCTCTGCCCGATCCGATCGAACTCACCAAGCGCCTCATTGCGGCGGAAAGCGTCACGCCCGCGCGCGGCGGGGTGTTCGACGTGCTCGAATCCGCGCTCGCGCCGATCGGCTTTTCGGTCGACCGGTTCACCGCCGGAGAGGCGCCCGACGGCCCGGTCGAGAACATGCTCGCCACCCGCGGCACCGGCGGGCGCCATTTCGCCTTCGCCGGTCATCTCGACGTAGTGCCGCCGGGCAAGGGCTGGACGGGCGACGCCTTCGTTCCCGAAGTGCGCGGCGAGCTGCTCTACGGGCGCGGCGCGGTCGACATGAAGGGCGCGATCGCCGCCTTCGCCGCCGCCGCCGCGCGCGTGCCTGCCGACGGCACCGTAACCTTCGTCATCACCGGCGACGAGGAAGGCCCGGCAGTGCACGGCACCCGCGCGCTGATCGACCGGATGCGCGCGCGCGATCTGATCCCCGATCTCTGCCTCGTCGGCGAGCCGACCAGCAGCGCGCGGCTCGGCGACACGGTCAAGATCGGCCGGCGCGGCTCGGTCAACATCTGGATCGACGTGCCGGGGCGGCAGGGCCATGTCGCCTATCCGCATCTCGCCGACAATCCGGTCACTCGGCTGGTCGCGGCGCTGACCGAGATCGACGGCATCGTGCTCGACAGCGGCACCGACTGGTTCCAGCCGTCGAACATCGAAGTCACCGATCTCGCGGTCGGCAATCCCGCGCACAATGTGATCCCCGGCCACGCCCAGGCGCGGCTCAGCATCCGCTTCAACGATCGCCACACGGGCGCCGACCTCGTCGAGCGCATCCGCGCGATCGCCGCGCGTCACGCGCCGGAAGCAGCCGTCACCGGCAAGGTCTCCGGCGAGGCCTTCCTCACCCAGCCCGGCCTGTTCTCCGATCTGCTGAGCAATTCGATCGAGGCGCGGCTCGGCATCCGGCCCGAACTGTCGACCAGCGGCGGAACCTCGGACGCCCGCTTCCTCGTCGCGCTCTGCCCCGTGATCGAATTCGGCCTCGTCAACGCCACGATGCACAAGCTCGACGAAGCGGTCGCGCTGCGCGACCTCGAAGCGCTCACCGGCGTCTACGAGGAAGTGTTGCGCCGCACCTTCGCCTGAAGCGGTTGCCCGGCGTCAGCTCGCGACCCGCTTCGGCGCCACGTCGCGCACCCAGGAGAGGAACGCCTCCTCGCCCATCGGCTGCGCGATCGCATAGCCCTGCAGCACGTCGCATCCGATCACGCGCAGCACTTCGGCCTGCGCCTCGCTCTCGATCCCTTCGGCCACCGCTTCGCAGCCCAGCCCGTGGATCAGCCCGATCACGGCATGGACGATGGTCCGCGCCTCGGCGCGGTCGGCGACATGCTCGATCAGGCTGCGGTCGAGCTTCACGCGGTCGACGGGCAAGTCGCGCAGCCGCGCGAGGTTCGAATAGCCGGTGCCGAAATCGTCGATCGCCACGCTGGCGCCGTCGGCGCGCAGCGCGGCGATCGCCTCGACCACCTCCTCGGAGCAATGCATCGCCAGCGTCTCGGTGATCTCCAGCTCGAGCAGCCCGGCCGGTGCGTTCGCCGCATGCATCGCATCGCGCAGCCGGCGGAAGAATCCGGCATGGTCGATCTGGCGGGGACTGATGTTGACCGCCATGCGCTGCTCGATGCCCAGCGCCCCCCAGCGCGAGATGGTCTCGGCGACGCTCGCGACCACCCATTCGCCGATGTCGACGATCAGCCCGGTCTCCTCGGCGCGCTGGATGAAGCTCGCCGGCATTTTGAGTCCCTTGGGGTGCCGCCAGCGCAGCAGCGCCTCGGCCGCCACGATGCGGCCTTCGCTCGCGCTCACCTGCGGCTGGTACACCAGCTCGAACTGGCTTTTCTCCACGGCCTCGCGCAGGTCGCTCTCCAGCGCCGCGCGCTCGGCGATCTCGGCGGCCAGCGCCTCGGTGAAATGCTCCGCCCGGCCGCGCCCTTGCGCCTTGGCGTGATACATGGCGGCGTCGGCCGCGCGCATCAGGTCGGTCAGGTTGCTGCCGTGCTCGGGCCGCAGCGCGATGCCGATCGAGGCGCCGATCTCGACTTCCTGATCGGCAAGGTCGAACGGCTCGCCCAGCGCGAACAGGATGCCGCGCCCGATCCGCTCGGCGTCGCGCGCGTTGCGCAGCTCGGGGAAGAACATGGTGAACTCGTCGCCCGCCAGTCTCCCGATCAGCGGCGGCTTGGCGTCCTTCTCCGCGCCGAACCGGTCGGCCACCGCGCGCAGCCGGTTGGCGACCATGCCCAGCAGCACGTCGCCTGTCGCATGGCCGAGCGTGTCGTTGACCGTCTTGAACCGGTCGAGGTCGATGAAATAGAGCACGGCGACTTTACCCTGCGGCAGGTCGGCCAGCATCCGCTCGCAAGTGCGGCGGAAGTTGGTGCGGTTGGGCAGCGCCGTGACGGGATCGAACATCGCCAGCCGCTGCACGCTTTCCAGATTGCTGTGCAGTTGGCGGAAAAGCCCGTTCATCGCAGCGGCGAGTGGCGGCACGCATGCTTCCACCTCGGGCGGAATCTCGCTTTCCAGATCGCCGTTGGCCGCTTGCGAAAGGCGCAGGATCGCCGCGTCGATTGCGCCCGCGGTGGCCGCGATCGTGCGTTCGGCCGAGGCCCAGCACATCACGCCGCACACGATCGCGGCGATCAGCGCGCGCCCGGCGGTCTCGACGTCCACCCTGCCGCCGGACGAAGCCGACAAGGCCAGGATGAACGCCACTGCCCCGGCGCACATTGCAAATGCGATCGCACGGCTTTTGAGCGAATATCCTTCCACTGCGCCTGCGATGCCCCCGGTTCAGCGACTGCAGTGCAGCCAGTGACGCAGACTTTCGCAGAGAGGGGTTAAGATTTTCGTGAATCGGCCGTTCGCGGGCGGCGGAGCACGATGTAGAGCGCGCCGGCGCCGCCATGGCGCGGATGGGCGCCGCGCACCGCCGCAATTCGATCTGCATGGCGCGACGCCGCCAGCCAGTCGTTGACCGCCGCGCGGATCGCGCCGCGCGCATAGGGCCGCTCCGCCTCGGGCCGGGGCGGCTTGCCCGTCACCAGCAGCAACAGCCGGTCGCCGCGCGCGATCGCCGCTGCCAGCCCGCGGTCGAGCCGGTCATAGGCAGTGGCCAGCGTATGGCCGTGGAGATCGATCGATGATTCCGGTGCCACCAGGCCGCGGCTCAGCCGACGGTCCCAGCTTCCGTCCAGCGTGCTTGCTGCGAGCGGCGGCGAGGGGGGCGCTGGCCGCTGCGGCGGCTGTGCCGGGGCAGGCGCGCGCGCTGCCTTCGCCGGACCTTTCGGCGCGGCGGGCTTCGGGGATGGCGGCGCGGAGGCGGCGGCGGCAGGCGGCGGCGGCGGCACGGGCTCCAGCGGCTTCACCGTCGCGATTACCCGCGCCCACAGCGCCGCTTCGTCGGGGCCGAGGCGGCGGCCCGCCCGGCTCACTGGCTCCGCAGTCGCGCCAGCGTTCCCGCCGGAAGCAGCACGAACGCCGTGCCGCTGGCGGACATGCCGCCCGCGGTCGCGCGTGCCTCGGGACCGGCGCCCCAGAAGGTGTCGAAGCGGTTGGCGCCCTTGATCGCTCCGCCCGTGTCCTGTGCCACCCACAGACCGTTGGCGTCGCTACGGTCCATCGAGAGGAACACGGGCGCGCCCAGCGGCACGAACTTGGGATCGGCTGCGACGCTCGTCTCGGCCGTAACCGGATAGCCCATCGCGCCCAGCGGTCCCGGCCCGGTCAGTTCGCGGAAGAAGACCCAGCTCTTGTTCTCGCGCATGATCGCGCGGCCCTGCTCGGGGTTCGCGCGCAGCCAGGCCATGATTCCCTGCATGCTCGCCTGCCCCGGCGCCAGCAGCCCGCGCTCGCGCATCAGCGCACCAATCCCGGTATAGGCGCGGCCGTTCTGCCCGGCATAGCCGATCCGCATCACGCCGCCGTCGGGCAGCCGCAGCCGCCCCGATCCCTGGATCTGCAGGAAGAAGAGCTCGATCGGATCCGCCGCCCAGGCGATCTCCAGCCCGCGCCCGGCCAGCGCGCCTTCCTCGATCGCGGTGCGGTCGTAATAGGGCACGAATGCCTGGCCCTCCACGCGCCCGCGCACCTTCCGGCCGGCAAGATCGTCGGCGAACAGGCCCAGGTCCGCCTCGATCAGATCATCGGGCTTGCCATAGACGGGCACGTCATAGCCGCTGCGCCGCTGCCGCGATCCGGCGATCTCGGGCTCGTAATAGCCGGTCGCGAAGGCGCGGCCGTCGGCGACCTGCACCGCTTCGAAATAGCGTTCGAAAAAGCCGCGCGCATCGCGCACGGGCCAGTTCTGCGCCGCTTCGCACGAGCCGCTCCAGTCGGCGTTGCGCGTCAGCCCGGACTGGTCGGTACGGGTGGCGAGCGATCGGCAGCTCAGCCGGTAGGCGGCGAGCGCCCGCTCGGCGGCGGCGTCGGCAATCGGAAGCGAAGCGATCGGCGGCCCGGCGGTGACGCCCGAAGTCGCCGCCGTCGTCGCATCTGCGGTCGCGGGCGCGGCAGGCGCAGCGGGCATCGGCGTCGAAGGCGTCGGCTGGCGCACCGGCAGGTCGCCGCCCGACGGAGCAGCGGGTGGAATGGTGCCGGAGCGTGGAATCGGCGGGATGGTTCCCGAAGGCGAAGTGACGGGCGGCGTGCTCGTCGGCGCCTGCCCCGGCGGCGTCCCCGTAACCGGGCCACGCTCCACCGGCGGCGGCAGCAGCGTTCCCGAACAGGCGCTCAGCGCGAGCGCAAGCGCAACCAGCCCCCAAGCGCGCATGCGCCTCTCTCCTCCGCGTCAGGCTTCGTCGGTTTCGACCAGCTTCCAGTTCGGATCGTCGCTGCGCAGGTTGCGCATGAAAGTCCAGACGTCGTGCGTCTCCACTGCGTCGCTCATCGATCCGGCGACCAGATTGCCTTCGGCGTCGCGCGTCACGGCGGCGATGTCGGCATCGAAGCGCACTGCGATCCGCGCGATCTTGCCTTCCAGCGTGGCGTCGACGATCTGCGCGCGCTCGATCGCGACCAGCCGGTTCTCCAGCACGTGCCCGGCTTCGTTGCGCTCGGCGATCGCGGCGGTGAAGGCGGCACGGACATCGTCCTCGACCAGCCAGCCCAGCGTCTCTTCGTCGCCCTTCCAGAAAGCCTCGAGGATCATGCGATAGGCGGATTTGGCACCTTCGACGAACTGGCCGACATCGAAACTGGAGTCAGCGGCGACCACCGCGCGCAGCCCCGTCTCGGCGCCGACGTCGATGTGCCGCGCGCCGCTCTCGCGCACTTCGGCGGGTACGTCGATCGTGCGCGCCATCGGCTGGCTCGCGACTCGCTCCTCGGCGGGCTTGGGCAGCGGCTGTTCATGGCCGGTGCGCTTGCCGAGCACCGAATAGAGGCGCAGCGCCAGGAAAGCGGCGACCATTGCGAACAGAATGACGTAAAACACCGTGCCTCCAGAGACTCTTCCCAGTGTACATAAGAGCAACGCGCAACGGTTTCAAATCGCCTCTTTCCCGCCGTTGAACTCGCTCCGCCCGCCTGCTAGGCGCGGCGATCGAACCAACGCGCGCGCCCGCGCGATTTATCCGAAGCGAGAAGGAAATTCGATGGCCGAGCCCGACAATTTCGCCGATTCCGGCGAACCGATGACCAACGGCAGCGACAGCGCGCCCACGGCCGGCGTCGTCTCGCAATATGTGAAGGACTTCTCCTTCGAAAATCCCAATGCGCCCGGCGTCTATCAGCAGCAGGGCCAGCCCGGCTTCGACGTGCAGTTCAACATCGGCTCGAACCGGGTCGGCGAGGATCTCTTCGAAGTCGTGCTCAAGATCGACGTGCGCGCCGAAATGGAAAAGCAGCCCGCCTTCGTCGTCGATCTTTCCTACGCGGGCCTCTTCGCGATCCGCAACTTCCCGCAGGAGCAGATCGAACCGTTCCTGCTCGGCGAAGCGCCGCGCATTCTCTTCCCCTTCGCCCGCCGCGTCCTGGCCGACGCCGTGCGCGACGGCGGCTTTCCCGCGCTGATGCTCGAGCCGATCGATTTCCACGGCCTCTATCTCCAGCAGAAGGCGCAGGCGCAGGGCCAGCAGCCGCAAGCGCCCACGGGCCAGGCCTAAGCCGCAAGCGGCCCTCGGGGGAGGCCGGCAGCCATGAACCTCGTCAAGACGCTGGGATCGGTCGGCGGGCTCACGCTCGTCAGCCGCATCCTCGCGCTCGGCCGCGATTCGCTTCAGGCGACTTTCGTCGGCGCGGGGTTCGCGTCGGACGCCTTCCTCGTCGCCTTCCGCCTGCCCAACATGTTCCGTGCGCTCTTTGCGGAGGGCGCCTTTGCCGCCGCCTTCATCCCGATGTTCAACCGGCGCGTGGCGGAGGACGGCAAGCTCGCCGCCGGGCTCGATTTCGCCGAGCGCGCGCTGGCGATGCTGCTGCCGCTGCTCGTCGTCTTCACGCTGATCCTGATCGCCGCGGCCTGGCCGATCACCTATGCGCTCTCGGGCGGGTTCAACGATCCCACGCCCGCGCAATTCGCCTATGCGGTGGGGCTCAGCCGCATCACCCTGCCCTATCTCGCGCTCATCAGCGTCGTGTCGCTGCTCGGCGGCATCCTCAATTCGGTCAACCGCTTCTGGGTCAATGCCGCCGCGCCGATCCTGCTCAACCTGTCGATGATCACCGGCCTGTGGTTCTTCCACGGCGACACCGTGTACGAAACCGCTCAGGTCCAGGCGATCAGCGTCACCGTCGGCGGCGCGCTCCAGCTTCTCTTCCTCATCTGGGGCTGCACCCGCGCGGGGGTGCGCCTGCGCCTGCGCCTGCCGCGAATCGACAGGGACATCCGCCAGCTCTTCAAGCTGATCCTCCCCGCCGCCGCCGGTGCGGGCGCCACCCAGATCAACCTGCTCGTCTCGACCGCGCTCGCCGGCAGCCTGCTCGCGCCCGGTGCGATCAGCTACATCTATTATGCCGATCGGCTGAACCAGCTTCCGCTCGGGCTGATCGGCATCGGCCTGGGCACGATCCTGCTGCCCACCCTCTCGCGCCTGCTCGGCGAAGGGAAGCACGACGCGGCGATGGAGACTCAGAACCGCGGGATCGAGCTCGCGCTGTTCCTCACCCTGCCCGCCATGGTCGCGCTGATGGTCGCGGCCGAGCCGATCATCCGCACGCTGTTCCAGCACGGCGCTTTCACTGCCGCCGACACGCGCGCGACTGCGCTCGTCCTCGCCGCCTTCTCGATCGGCCTGCCCGCTTATGTGCTGATCAAGGTGCTCACTCCGGGCTATTACGCGCGTGAGGACACGAAAACGCCGGTCCGCTTCGCGATGACCGCGGTCGTCGCCAACATCATCGGCAACATCGCGCTCATTCCCACCATCGGCTATGTCGGCCCCGCGCTCGCGACTGCGCTGTCGGCGTGCATCAACGCGGCGCTTCTCTACTGGACGCTGCGCAAGCGCGGCCATTTCGCTGCCGACGCGCGGCTCAGGCGCCGCCTGCCCCGCCTGGCGCTCGCCGCGCTGCTGATGGGCGCCGCGCTATGGGTCGGGCGCGCGCTGCTCGAGCCCTGGACGACCGGCAGCTTCTGGGTCCGCGCGGGCGGCATGCTGGCGCTGGTCGCCGCCGGCGGCGCGATCTACGCCGCCGCCTGCCTCGTCACGCGCGCCTATCTGGTGAGCGACCTGCGGGCGATGCTCCGGCGCACCCCCGCCCGCCCGGACTGATCGCCGCCGGAAACGCCCGCCGGGTCGGCCCGAGCACGGCCTAAGTGTTTCTACGGATTGGGAACATTACCCAGGCGTTTGCGCCCGCCGGTTTCGCACCCGGCACGTTCGATCGTCCTATCATGCGAAGGGTAATCGAACCTCCGACGCCCGAGCGCGCGTCGCCTCCAGAGCGGGATGAAACCAGGAATGTCGAACACCGAAGTACGCACGCGCCTCGAGTTCATGGAGTTCAGCCAGGATCAGCGCACTGCCCTCAACGATGTCGCCCCGGTGGTCGAATCGCTCCTCGGGCCGGCGCTCGATCGCTTCTACGGCATCGTCCGCAAGACGCCGGAGACCAGCCGCTTCTTCCGCAACGATGCGCATATGTCCGGCGCGAAAGGCGCTCAGCAGACGCATTGGAAGCGCATCGTCAGCGGCCGCTTCGACGAGGATTTCTATTCCAGCGTCCGTCGCATCGGCTCGGTCCATGCCGCCATCGGTCTCGAGCCGCGCTGGTATATCGGCGCCTATGCGCTGGTGCTCGAAGAGCTGCTGCGCGGCGTTGCGCGCGCGAAGAGCCCGTGGCGCCGGCTGCTCGGCTTCTTCCGCGGCGCCAGCGCCACCGAAGCCAGCATCGCGGTGGTTAAGGCGGCGCTGCTCGACGTCGAGCTCTCGGTCTCGATCTATTTCGAACAGGCGCAGCGCGAGCGCAACCAGGCGATCGATCGGCTCAACGATGCGCTGGCCAGCCTCGCCGCGGGCGACATGTCCGAGGATCTCAGCGGCCTGCCCGAATCGTTCCGGCGGCTGACCGACAACTACAACCAGGCGCTCGAAAGCCTGCGCGGGCTGATCGGCACCGTCACTGAGTCGACGCTCGCCATCCGCACCGGATCGGGCGAGATCGCGCAGGCCTCGGAGGATCTCGCGCGGCGCACCGAAAGCAACGCCGCCAGTCTCGAACAGACCTCGGCCGCCATCGCGCAGATGGACCAGCGGCTGAAGGCCTCGTCCGACGCCGCGCGGAGAACGGTGGCGCGCGCCGACGGCGCCATCGCCACTGTCTCGGGCGGCCGCGCGGTCGCCGACGAGGCGATGCAGGCGATGAGCCGCGTCAGCGAGAGCGCCAAGGGCATCGACAGCGTGATCGAGGGGCTCGACAAGATCGCGTTCCAGACGCGCGTTCTGGCGATGAACGCCGCGGTCGAGGCGGGCCGAGCAGGCGAAGCGGGCCGCGGTTTCGCGGTCGTCGCCGATCTCGTCTCGGCGCTCGCGATGCGCGCCGAGGAAGAGGCCGGCCGCGCCCGCGACCAGCTCACCGCCACTCAGACCGACATCGTCTCGGCGGTCGATCATGTCGGCCGAGTCGACAGCGCGCTCGCCCAGATCACCGACGACGTCGGCGAAGTGCACAAGCTGCTCGGCGCGATGGCGTCCGACAATCAGGCGCAGTCCTCGGCGATCGGCGAAATTTCGACTGCGATCACCACCATGGACCAGTCGACGCAGCAGAATGCCGCGATGGTGGAGGAAACCTCGGCCGCCGCGCGTAACCTGTCGAGCGAAGTCACCACGCTGGCCGATCAGGCCGCCAAGTTCATCGTCCGTGCCGGCCCCGCCGCCCGCCGGGGTGCCACTGCGCCGCGCCTCCCCGCGCGCACCCCGCAGGCGCCTCCCGCCGCGCTTCTGCCGCCTGCCGCGACGAGCATCGCCGCCGGCGAATGGGCCAGCTTCTAGGCTCCCCCGCCACTGGCTGCGGACCCGCCGCGCGCGCCCGGCGCCGGCGGGTCCGGCCTGCCTTTCTCAATAGGCGCTCGCCGCGTCGCCGCCCGCCAGCATCCGAGTCACGTCGGCGCGCGGCGGCGCCCCGAACAGGCGGCGATATTCGCGGCTGAACTGCGACGGGCTCTCATAGCCGACTGCGAATCCCGCGCTTCCGGCATTGGCCCCGTCGGCCAGCATCAGCTGCCGCGCCGCCTGCAGCCGCAGCTGCTTCTGGAAATCGAGCGGAGTCATTCCCGTCACTGCCTTGAAATGGGCGTGCAGCGAGGACGCGCTCATGCCCGCCGCCGCGGCGACCTCGGCGATGCGCAGCCGCTCGGCCAGATGGTCGCGGATCCATGCGATCGCGCGGCTGATCTGGACTCCGCCAGCAGCGAACCGATCACGCCACTCGAACACTCCGGCGGCGCAAGCACAGCGAACAGCTGCGCCTGGGCGCGGTCTGGCGGCAAAAGGAGCGTAGCTTCGCTATCGACAGTGGAGGATAGGCAACAATAGCCCTCTCGCCTAACGTGCGCGCATGAACTCCACCGGGCAGTCCCGTGAGGGCGACTAACGCTTGAAGCAGGTGGACGTGGAGTAGGACGAGGTCGGCGTTCTTCATGGCTGCGATATTTCAGAAGGATCGTTCCGGTCCTGATCTCGTCACCGAAAGCGGCTTGCCCTGCGCGATATTGATTGGCGTCGCCGCGCTTCAACCGATGTTGGTACTTGTCGGCTGGAGCCTCGAAATTCCGGTGCTTCGCGGAAACGGCGACCCGGACTATGCCTTCGCACCGCTCACCGCGGTATTGTTCCTGCTCGTGCTGGTGGGCGCGGTTCCTGCGATGCGGAATCGCATCCGGCTTTCGCGACGGTTGCTCATTCTTCCCAGCGTGCTGATCTTTCTGATCCTCTGCCGCTATGCGTTCGGCTTGGATGTGGGGCTGGAGCGGCTTCTCTTTCCGCAACAGGTCCAAACGCTTGAGGTCGGCAACTCGGGGCTCACCGGCTTTGGCGCAGCGCTCATGCTGTGCACGCTCCTGCTCTCGATCTATATGCTCGGCGCATCGAATCCTGCTTGGAGGACGGGTGCCGTCCTTGCCGCCAGCGCCGCGATATCGCTCGCGCTCCTGACGACTTCGGTCGTCCTGATCGATCCGCCCAAGGCGGTTTCGCAACGATTCATCGGAACATCGCTGTATTCATCGATCCCGTTGTTTGCGCTGGGTACGGCGATCATCCTCCACGCGTTCCGAGACCAGCGCGGTCTGGAAGGACGGCCGACCTGGCGCCTGCTGCGAAGGATCGCGCCGGCTCTCGTCATATTTCCTGCGATCGCCTCCGTCCTCAGTTTCGCCACCTATCGCAACGGGCTCCTGGGTTATACCGAAGCCCAATTCATCGTTCTGGCCGGCAACGTCACCATCGTTTCGTTGCTGCTGTTCTACACGCTGAAGCAACTGTCGCTTCAGCATCGCGCGCTCTATCGCCGCGAGCGTCAGCTGCGCGCTGTGCTCGCGGCTGTCCCCGACGCAGTGATCGTGATTGATCGCGGCGGCATGATCATCGATTTCAGCCCGGCCGCCGAACGGCTTTGGAATTACACGGCCGAAGCCGCAGTCGGGCGAGCCGTGACGATGCTCGCGCCCGAGCGCGATCACGCCTCCCACAAGCGGGTTCTGAGCGCGTGCGGCGACGATGTCGGGGAGAACGATCTTCGGACCGCAACTGCCATCGGCCGGAGGTACGATGGCAGCGAGTTCCCATTGGAGCTGCGCTTCGGTTCCGCCAGAGGCGATCTGGATTTCATTCCGATCTTCGCCCGCGATCTTACCCATCAGCTCGCCTCCGAAGACCATCTCGCCGAACTCAATATCGAACTCGCGCATCTCGCCCGCCAGGTGGCGATGGGTGAGATAGCCGCCGACCTCGCCCATGAACTGAACCAGCCCCTCGCCGCCGCGTCCAATTATCTCGCGGCGATCTCGATGCAGAACTCCGCGATCGCCACCGATGGCGAAAGCGCGCATATGCTCGGCGAGGCGACCCGACAAATCCATCGGGCAGGCGACATCATCCGACGCGTACGCGCCTTCACGCTACGCAAGGAAGTCGATCGGCGCACCGAACAGCTCCGGCCACTGTTCGAGGAGGCGGGAAGGCTGCTGCTCGTCGGCTCCGGTCGCTTCGATGTCCAGATCGAATTCGACATCCAGCCGCCCGATCTGACGGCGTTCGTCGATCGAATTCAGATCCAGCAGGTGGTCGTGAATCTCGTGCGCAATGCCGCCGAGGCGGTTCGGTCCAGCAGCGGCGGCGAAGCTCGGGTGGCGATTTCCGCCCGACCCGTAGGAGATACCTCGGTCGTCGTCGAAATTCGCGACAACGGTCCCGGCCTGTCGCCCGCGGTACAGAAGCACCTGTTCGAGCGGTTCAGCACGACGAAACATGAGGCGTCGGGAACCGGGCTGGGCCTTTCGATCTCCAAGCGCATCATCGAAGCACATGAGGGAAGGATTACCGCGGGCAACAATCCCGAAGGGGGCGCATTCTTCCGCTTCACCCTGCCTCGCCTTCCCTAAGCTCGCCCGGTTCGCATCCGCTCGCAAACCCGGAGCGGGCAACTTCCCCGGTGGCCGAACGAACGCTAGAGCCGCTGGCGTCCCGGGCATCTCTCAAGGCGAAAGCACCCCGCCGTCCGGGATCAGCGGCCGGTCCAACGGCCGAACGGTCAATATGAGTTTGGAGTGAACACATGCGCGTCGTTTCCGGCATCCAGACTACCGGCAATCTTCACCTCGGCAACTATCTCGGCGCGATCAAGCAATGGGTGGCGATGCAGGATCAGGGCGAATGCCTGTTCTTCCTCGCCGATCTCCATGCGCTGACCGGCAACATCAGCCCGGCCGAGCTCGCCCGCTCGACGATCGAAATGGCCGCCACGCTGATGGCGGCGGGCATCGACGACCGCGCGGTGCTGTTCAATCAGGCGCGCGTGCCCGCTCATGCCGAGCTGTGCTGGATTCTCCAGGGCACTGCGCGGATGGGGTGGCTCAACCGCATGACTCAGTGGAAGGACAAGGCGGGCAAGAACCGTGAGGGCGCCAGCGTCGGCCTCTTCACCTATCCGGTGCTCCAGGCCGCCGACGTGCTCGTCTATCGCGCCACGCACGTTCCCGTCGGCGAGGACCAGAAGCAGCATCTCGAGCTGGCGCGCGACATCGCCGCCAAGTTCAACACCGATTTCGAGACCGAGCTCTTCCCGCTGCCCGAGCCGTTCATCAGCAAGGCCGCGCCGCGGATCATGTCGCTGCGCGACGGCTCGGCCAAGATGTCCAAGTCCGATCCGTCGGACATGAGCCGCATCAACCTGTCCGACGATGACGACACCATCGCCCAGAAATTCCGCAAGGCGCGCACCGATCCCGAGCCGTTGCCCGACAGCTTCGACGCACTGGCCGAACGGCCCGAGGCGAAGAATCTCGTGACGATCTATGCCGCGCTCGCCGATCGCGATCCGCAGTCGGTGGTGCAGGAATTCGCAGGGCAAGGCTTCGGCACGTTCAAGCCCGCGCTCGCCGATCTCGCAGTCTCGGTGCTCGGCCCGGTGCGCGACCGGCTGACTCGCCTGCTCGACGATCGGGCCGCCGTCGGCGCGGCGCTGTCAGCAGGTGCCGAAAAGGCGCAGGCGATCGCCGCGCCGACGCTGAAGGCGGCACAACAGGCCGTGGGTCTTCAGGTCTAGCGGGGCGCGCGGGCTCGGCGGCGATGTCGGGCCCGCGCGGACGTTCTGAATTCGCGCTGTCCTACACGGCTCGTTTCGTGCCACGCTCTCCGACGCTCTTTGAACCGTCGAAGCTCAGCCGTTGGCCGCACGCATCAAAGTTGCGCGCGTCGGCAACTTTCCTAAAGGATCGGCGCGAAAACCGCGAAGCGAACGCGCTCGCCTCGTGCGAATCGCACCGGGCCGCCGGAGCGTCAGGCGACAGCGGCCGGTGCCTCGTCGGCGCTCACAATGCGATAGCCGTGCGCCTCGATGCCCAGGATCGCCGATTGCACGTAGAAGTCGGCCGTCTCGGCATCGACTTCGGGAAAACCGGTCAGCCGCTCGATCGTCCGGATGCCGTCGACCGCGGCGGAGACGATCGCCTGCTTTTCCGGAGAGATCGCGTCCGTCACTTCCAGTGCGTGCATGGGACTTCTCCCTCATCGTTTCCCTGATGCAGCTCCTGCGGCTCGGCGCCGGAGCGAGTGGTTAACGCACGCGATCTGAAAGGGTTGCTCAGGCTCCTTCGAGTTCGCGAAGCAGCGTGCGCACCGCGCCGTCGATCTCGCCGTCCTTCACGCGCAGTTCCTCGATCCGCCGCACCGCATGGATCACCGTCGAATGGTCGCGGTTGCCGAATTTGCGGCCGATCTCGGGCAGCGAACGCGTGGTCAGCCGCTTGGCGAGATACATGGCGATCTGGCGCGGCCGGGCGATCGCGACTGCGCGGCGCGCCGAGATCAGGTCAAGCTGCTTGAGATCGAAATGCGCCGAAACCGCGCGCTGGATCTCGTCGATCGTGATTCGCCGCTGCGCGCTGCGCAGCGTGTCGCCCAGCGTCTGGACGGCATAGTCGATCGTGATCGCCTCGCCGTTCATCTGGGCATAGGCGATCAGCCGGTTAAGCGCGCCTTCCAGCTCGCGCACGCTGGTCGTGATCCGCGAGGCGAGCAGCTCGATCACATCATCGGGCATCGCCACTTCGGGCAGTTCCTCCAGCTTGCGCGCCAGGATCGCGCGGCGCAGCTCGGGTTCGGGAGGCTTGATGTCGGCGACCAGCCCCGAGCCCAGCCGGCCCGCCAGCCGCGGCTCGAAGCCTTCGAGCGCCTGGGGCGCCCGGTCGGCCGCGATCACCAGCCGCTTGCCGCTCGACATGAACTCGTTGACGGTGTGGAAGAATTCTTCCTGCGTCGCGTCCTTGCCGCCGATGAACTGCAGGTCGTCGATCATCAGCAGATCGACGCCGCGCAGCCGCGCCTTGAATGCGATCGTCTCGCGCGCCTTCAGCGCCTGCACGAACTCGAACATGAACCGTTCGGCCGGCATGTAGATCGCCGTCGCCTGCGGGTTGGCTTCGAGGAACGCCTGGCCCAGCGCGTACATCAGGTGAGTCTTGCCCTGCCCCGTACCGCTGTGGAGGTAGAGCGGGCTGAACCGCGGCGCTCCGGGTTCGGCCACCGCGCGCGCGGCGTTGAACGCGACTCGATTCGAGCCATCGACCACGAACCGGTCGAAGCTGAAGCGCGAATCGAACGCGGGCCGCTCACCGAGCGGCGCGGCGGCGGGCGCCTGCGGCGCCGCATCGGCAGCGGTGAGCACGCGCTGCGGCACGGCTTCCTTGACCGTCTCGATCCCGACGCTGCGAACCGACGGCAACACTGCCTTGAACTCGAGCAGCAGCCGGTCGGCATAGTGGTTCTTCACCCACTGCGTCATGAATGCCGACGGGAGACCCAGGCGGATGGCGTCGGAATCGCTCGCGTCGATCAGCACCGCCGGCTTCAGCCACTGATCGAACAGCCGCTGGCCGGCCGAGCGGCGCAGATTCCCCCGCACATGCGCCCAGGCCTTCGCCACCGCATC